>CAYOZW010000134.1:0-8879 GCA_964408495.1 uncultured Eubacteriales bacterium | reverse complement strand
GTGCCGAACGCCGGGTTTGCCGGAATTCTTCCTGTAATGGATCAGCCAAATTTCAGTCTTCTTGTCATGATGCCTTTTCAGCCACCTGCGCCATTCGGCCCTGTTTTCAAAATAGGCTGGCGAGTCCGTACTCATGCCAGGATTGTACCAAAAGTGAAGACGCTCCCCAAGGCGCCGTCTTTCCGCCTTCGAGATCAACGGCAAATCTAAAAAAATTTCTATAGATACTTCCAAACCGAAGAGAAAAACCTTGGCGAACATCTCCCGTATTGAGAGGTGTCCCCTCGGGAGATGTCCCTTTGGGGAACGTCCCCTTATTAAAAGGAGGCCGCATGAAAACAGCAAGATTGATCCTGATTCTCGGCGTCATGGCCGGCTGCGGTTCCCAAGCCCCAGGACCCGAGGAGATCCTCTTTCGCGTGGACCATCCGGCCGACAGGGTCACGATCTTCATCCCGGGAAAATTTGCTAATCCGGCCCCGACCAACGTGATCACGACCGACCGGGGTTTGATCCTCGTCGATACCGGACTCACCCCGACCCTGGGCGAAGCCACCAAAAAGAAGATCCGGCAGGAACTCGGCCGCGACGACGTCCTCTATATCATCAACACCCACTATCACTTCGACCACACGGACGGCAACCAGGCCTATGCCGGGGCCGAGATCATCGGCCACGACAGCGTTCCCGCGGCCATGCAGCATTTCGCCCAAGGAAAGGAAGCGTTTATCGCCTCGCGACGCGACCGCATTCGTGCCCAGGAGGATCGGCTCAAAACACTCGACCCCGAATCCGAGGAGGCCAGGGGGATCGAAGAAACAAACCGGTTCAACAAGCTGCTGCTCGATGACCTCCTGAACGGCTATTTCCCGATGCCGCCGACAAAAACCTTTTCCGACCGGATGGACCTCGAAGTGGCCGACCTTGACCTCCACCTCACCTATTTCGGCCGGGCCCACACCGATGGAGATATTCTCGTTCAGGTTCCGAAGTTGGGCGTTCTTTTCATCGGCGATCTTTTTCATCAGGACCTCCTTGGTGTCACGGCCGACCCGGCCGCCCAGCCCGATGTCCCCCGCTGGCTCGATGTCCTCGGCCAGGTCCTCGAGAACGAGAGCGAGGTGAAAACGGTCATCGGCGGGCACGGTATGGTCAAGGACCGGGCCTGGATCGTCGCCCAGTTCCGGTATATGCAAGGCCTCTGGGATGCGGTCGGCAAAGCGAAGGCCGAACGGTCGACTCCCGAGGCCGTCGAGGCGGGTCTCCCCCTGGAAAAAGAATTCGCCTTTCTGAGTCCCCATTTCGACCTCGCTTCCGCTGAGACGATCAGCCGTCACCGGGAGAATATCCGGACGTTCTGGCGGGTCGGCCTGAAATCGGCTTCCGAGGAGATCGAGCGGGTCATCCGCCAATCGGGAACGGATGCCGCCCGGGCCCGTTTCCGGGAAATACGAACGCAACTCGCCAATGAATACTATGTCGACGAGCGCGAGTTCAACGCCCTCGGCTACAAGTTCCTCCGCGATGAGCGGAAAGGTCCCGAAGCGGTCGCCGTCCTCGAAATGAACACGGATGCCTTTCCGCAGTCCTGGAATGTCTGGGACAGCCTGGCCGAAGCCTACATGTGGGGGGTCGGGGATCGAGGGATGGCCAAAAAATATTATCAAAAGTCGCTGGACCTCAATCCCGACAACCAATCGGCCAAGGACAACCTCAGCCAGATCCATGGCCATGAGCTGGACGTTCAGGGCCAAACAAAAGCGCCTGCCCGGTTCCAGCCGGGCCAGCCAACGGGGATTCAAGCCCCGTATCTCGGCCAGAATCCGCCGGGACTCGAACCGAAAATCTTTGCTCCGGGGATCATCTCCCTGTCCGGTCATTTCGAATTCTCGATCACTTTCAGCCCCGACGGGAAAGAGGTCTTTTTCACCCGGCGAGAGGAACCGGACGGTCAAAACACGATAATGACCGCGCGCTGGGAGAAGGATGGCTGGACAGCCCCCCGGGAGGCGGCTTTTGCCAAGGGCTATTCGAGCAACGAGCCGCAGATCACCCCTGACGGCCGGAAGTTGTACTTTGGATGTTTTCGCCAGCGGCCGGGAGCCGACCGGGCTGATTACGGAATCTGGGTTACCGAACGGATCGACGGGGACTGGGGCGAGGCCAGCTTCCACGGGCCCGGCATGTTCGTCTCGTCAAGCCGCGACGGCGATCTCTACATGACTGATGTAACGAATATCGCCGGCGGAGGGATCGTCCGCTACCCGTTCCTGGATGGAGCCTTCGGCCAACCCGAAATGCTCGGAGGCGAAGTGAACACTCCCAAACCGGGCGCCCACGCGTTTATCGCGCCGGATGAAAGCTTCATCGTTTTCGATTCCTACCAGCGGCCCGGAGGCCAGGGGGGAGAGGGCGACCTGTGGGTCTGTTTCCGGAATCCGGACGGGACCTGGGGCGATGCCGCCAACCTGGGCGATGCCGTCAACACGCCGGCAACCAATTTCTGCCCCTCGATCTCGCCGGACGGCCAGTATCTGTTTTTCTCCACCTGCAGGGATATTTATTGGGTGAGCGCCGAGGTCATCGACCGCCTCCGGCCCTTTCAATAAGGCAGTGTCCCGACAGGAGTGATATGAACGGACTGGAGTATCGAAAGTCTTCCCAGATCTTGTGGCTTTTTTTACTCGTACTTAAGGGCTTTGACGGGATTGGCTGAGGCGACCCGGATGGCCTTGTAGAGCACGGTTAGCAAGCCGACAGCCATGGAGGTGATCAGCGCCCCAATGAAAAAGACAGCAGGGATTGAGGTGCGATAGGCAAAGTTGTTCAACCAGTCGGTGGCGGCAAAATAAGCGATGGGCCAAGCGATGAGGTTGGCCAATCCGATAAGCACCAGGAATTCGCGACACATAAGGGCCACAATCCCCGGCATAGAAGCCCCCAAAACCTTGCGGATCCCGATCTCTTTGGTTCTCTGTTCGGCCGCAAAAGAGGCCAGCCCGAAAAGCCCCAAGCAGGCCACCAGGATGGCCATGGCCGTGAAGATTTTGAGCAGCGTCCCCGTCCGTTCTTCGGACTTGTACATCGCGGCGAAGTCGTCGTCCAAAAACTGGTAGCTAAACGGAATATCCGGCTGGATTTTTTCCCAGGTTCCCTGAACAGTTCTTATGTTTCCTGCAATACTGTTCGGAGAGATCCGGAGAAACAGAAAATTCGTCCAATCCAACTGAGACCATCGAATGACGAGCGGTTCGATTTTTCTTCTCAGGGGTTGGAAATGGAAATCTTTGATGACCCCGACGACCTTTCCCTTCTGACCCCAGAACGAGAACGACTTGCCGACAGGATCCTCATGGCTCATGAGCCTGGCCAGCTCCTCGTTGATGAGGAAACTCTCTTTCTTATCGGCTGGGAATTCTTTCGAAAAATTCCGGCCCTGGACGATGGTCATGCCCATGGTGTCCACATAGCCGTCATCCGCTTCCATGTAGGTCACATCCACCTTCAGAGACGGGTCTTTGCCCTCCCAATCGAATCCGCTCGAGCTCCAACTGGTAAAGGAGGGCTTCTGGGTAGCGACGGCGACATTCAAAATCCCGGGGGTGTTCGCCAGCTCGGTCTTGAGGGTTTCGAGGTACGGCCGGCTGTACGACCGCACGGGAATGGCCACAACTTGCTCTTTGCTCCAGCCCAGGTTTCTGCTCTTGATAAAGGTCATTTGTTTGGAGACAACGGCAGTCCCGATAATGAGGGCAGCGGATAGGAAAAACTGGACGACGACGAGAGTCCGGCGAAAAACAGTGTTTCCTGCGCCGGATTTCAGTTTTCCCTTGAGGGTGTTGACGGGTTGAAACGAGGCCAGGAATAGGGCCGGATAACTTCCGGAGATCAAGCCTGTCAAAAGGGCGATTCCGGCCAGTCCCAAGACGAGGACTCCCGCACCCGTCGCCTTCCAGGACATTTCCTTTCCAGCCAAGGAACCGAATGCCGGGAGAAGGATGGAAACGGCAGCCACGGCAAAACCCAGTGCGATGAAGGCAAAGAGGAGGGACTCGCCATAGAACTGTCTGATGAGCTGCGAACGGAAGGCGCCCACGACTTTCCTCAAGCCGACCTCTTCGGCCCTGTTTGCCGAACGAGCTGTGGACAGATTCATAAAATTGATACAACCGATGAGGAGGACAAAAATGGCTATGATAGAGAAGAGATATACGGATTGGACAGCGAGATTCTTTTCGTAGCCGGAGTAGGTGTACAGCCGGACCTTTGTGAGCGGGAGGAGTTCGAGCACCGTCAAGCTGCGGGGGACTTTCTGGCGAATGAATCCGCTGATTTTTGTGCTGACTTCTTCCGTGGAGGAGCCTGCATGCAGTTGGACCCAGGTGCTGGTCCGATTGTCGGTAAAGTTGTCATTGGTCTGGCCGATCGAATCTAGATATTTATAGGGAATGAGAGCATCGAACTCGAGAGAAGAATTCCTGGGAATGTTCTTCATAACGCCGGTGATTGTGAAATCGGCGGATTGAGCCAGGTTGATCACCTTGCCGATCGGATCCTCATCGCTGAAGATCTTCGCGGCCATCCTTTCCGTGATGACAAGAGATGAGGTTCCGGACAGGGTATTTTCGGGATCTCCCTTGATAATCGGGAAGGTGAACATTTTGACGAACGAGGGGTCGACAGCCCAGACGGCGTACTCCTCGAAGGCTTTATCCTTGTAACGGACAAGCTGCGCACTTAGATTTTGGGCCCGCGCTGAGTCGGCGATCTCGGGAATTTCCTCCTTGAGGGCCGGTCCGAGGGGAAAAGGAGTCCAGTAGATGTGGAGGGTCCGGCCGCTGAAGTCCTGGTTGGATTCCACGCGGCAGATCGAGGCCGCATTTTCGTGGAAGCGGTCATAGCTCAGTTCATCCAAAACCCAGAGGCCGATCAGGACGCAGCAAGCCATGCCGACAGCCAGCCCGAAAATATTCAGAAAGGCATAGCCTTTATGCCGGAGGATGTTTCTCAAGGCGACTTTGAAGTGATGGATCCACATGAACAGACCTCCTAATAGAACTGTTTTATATTCTCCATATTCACATTGCGGAGTTCCTAAGAATTTCGCTTCTTACCGCTCTTGCTGAATGAACGAAGGTCTCTTGTCTCAAGAAGCTAACGGCCCGCCTCCAGCTCTTCCAGCCGGACGTTCCAAGTCTTCAGGGTCGTCCCTTGAACACGCTCCAGATCGGCCAAGGACAGGTTGTAATCGATACTGGCGAGGAGTTCGGCCGTCCGGGCGTCCGCCAGGTCCCTCTGGTACTGGAGGACGATGTAGTTGGTGGAGAGTCCCACCTGCAATTTTTTCTCCTCGGCTTCCAGCTTGCTCGCCGCCAGCTCCCTGGCCAGCCGATAGGCCTGGACGCGTTCGTAGTTCGTCTGGACCGCCCGGACGGCGTTGCGGACTTCCATGGCGACTTGCTGTTCCCGGTGTTGGAGCCTCAAGGCGGACTGTTCGCGGCTTGTTTTGGCCAGGACGTAATCGGACTTGGTGATCAACGACGAAAGCGGCAGGGTGAGGGTCAGGCCCACCGACCAATTTTTATACCGGAGCTTGAAGGCATCCCGGATGGAATCTGATGAACTGCCGGGCACTTTGCCAACAACAATCCCGGTCAGCGGGTCGTTGTCGAGGTAGAGGATCTGGGTGCCGGATATCCCCGGGCTCCAGTAGGAGGCCTGCAGGTCCAGCCTGGGAAGAAGCTGGTTGCGGAAATAGCCGACATCGATCTCCTTTGTGCCGAGGTCGACCTGGTCGGCCAGAAGGTCGGGGCGGTTCGCCCGGGCCAGAGACAGCGATTCTTCAAGGGAGACTTTCTTTTTTTCAGAGACCGGCGTATCGGTGGGCACAACCGTTGCCCCGGCGTTTTCCTTCTCGGCCTCGAGGTTCATCAGGGTCATGAGCGCATCCTGGCTGTTACTGACCATGACCCTGGCCTGGATGATATCGGCCTCGCGGGTGGCCACCTCGGCCTGGGCACTCAGGATCTCGATCGGCGCGATCATCCCGACCTCTTCTTCCTTCTGGTTCTTGGAGAGAAGGTCACGGGCCAGGTCGAGCGACTGCTGTTTCGCCTTAAGATATTCGATGCTGTGGACGAGGTTCCAGTAAGCCTCCTCCACCTGGTAGATCGTCTCGATGAGAACGGTGCGGAGCTGGTGTTCGGAGATGTCCCGGTTGTTTCGGGCGACCAGGATCTCCCGGCGGTTGATGTTAAGCCCGAAGTCCTTGAGGAGGGGCTGCCGTAACCCCAGGAGAAGGGTGCTGCCGTAACGAGGGTTGATGGTTTGGAAATTCCTGTTGGTATCGGTTTTATAGGAAAAAAATTGGGCCGATAATTCCGTCCCCGTAGGGAGGAGGAGTCCGACTTGTGAGGAGGCGTCATTGTAGCGCGTCGTGATCTGCTCGGCGGCGTCGATATAGGAAAACGATCCCGAGTTCGTGTTCTCCCGGCTGTAGCCCAGGCCGAGAACTGGGTAGAATTTTTCCGTTGCCTTGGTGACCGACATCCGGGCCATTTCCGGGCTTAGGACCTCGGCCGCTACGTTCAAGTTGTTCTTCAGGGCCTTGAGGATGCAGTCCTCGAGCGTCAGGGAAAGCTCCTGTGGACCCGCCAGTCCAAGTGAGGCGAGCCCGGCCAAAGCTCCCAACAGACTGATGAACCTAGGTTTTCTTGCGGTTGACATTGTGAACCTCCGCGCCGGACGGCGGAATTTTCCTGCGGACCTTCAATCCACGATCCAGCCGTCCAGCAGATTGATGATCCTCTTTCCGTAGGCAGCGTTCTTCTCGGAGTGGGTCACCTGGATGATGGTCGTCCCTTCCTCGTTGAGCGTTTTGAACATCTCCATGATCTCCGTGCCTTCGGCGGTGTTGAGGTTGCCGGTGGGCTCGTCGGCCAGGATGAGGCTCGGACCGGTGATCACGGCCCTGGCCACGGCCACCTTCTGCTGCTGGCCGCCGGAGAGCTGGTTGGGAAAGAGGTCCTTCTTGGCGACGATGTGGAAGCGGTCGAGCATATCACATACGCGACCTTTCCGTTCCGAAGTCTTGACCCTTTTGTAGAGCAGCGGCGTTTCCAGGTTCTCGTAGACCGTCAGGTCGTCGATCAGATGATAGCTCTGGAAGACGAAACCGATGTGGTTCTTGTGGAGCTCGGAAAGCTGCTTCTCGGTCATCCTGTGGACGGGCTTTTCCAGGAAGTGATATTCGCCGGAGGAAGGGGTGTCCAGCATGCCGAGGATATAGAGGAGGGTGGATTTGCCCGCGCCGGAAGGCCCCATGATGGTCAGGAACTCCCCCTGCCTGACCTCCAGGTCGATGTCCCTCAGGACAAAAGTCTTTACGAACCCCGAGGAATAGAACTTGGTGATCCCCTTCAGCCGGATCATGCCGGCTCTCCCGGTCTCTTCCGGAACATGATCGGGATGGTCTCGTCCGTGGGGATCCCGATCTGGACGAGCTGCCAGTCCTTATCGCGGTCGCGGATGACCCGGCGGATGACCTCCACTTTGTTCGTCGTCTCCTCGGCGTAATTCTGCCAGGCGATGATCTCGACACGGTAGTGCAAGGCTCTTTTCTTGCCGTTGATCTTGACCTCGATATCGATGTTCTGTTCCGACTCGAAGGTGGGGATCAGGAGCGATATTTCTCTCATCACGACCTCCCGCTCTCTGGGTTCTACCGGTTCCGGGCGATCCTCCGGCTGGAAGGGAGCGCCGCCGCGTCTCCCTCCCCGGCTCAGATTTTGAACTGCTGCTGGAGGTTCTCGGAAACGATGTTCCCGTCGAAAAGGTGAATGATTCGTTGACTGTACTCGGCGTAGGACGGAGAATGGGTAACCATGACGATGGTCGTTCCCTCGTCGTGGAGCTTGCCCAGCATCTGCATGACCTCCTCTCCGTGCACCGAGTCCAGGTTTCCCGTCGGCTCGTCGGCCAGGATGAGCTTAGGCCGGGCGACCACGGCCCTGGCCACGGCCACGCGCTGCTGCTGGCCTCCCGACAGCTGCTGGGGAAAATGATTCTTCCGGGGGACGAGCTGCATGTGCTCCAGGACCTCGTTGACTCTCTTTCTCCGCGCCGAGGCCGAATAGCCGAGATAGAGGAGGGGAAGCTCGACGTTTTCGGAGACGGTGAGCTCGTCAATCAGGTTGAAGCTCTGGAAGACGAACCCGATGTTGTTTTTTCTCAGGCCGGCCCGCTTCCGTTCGGAGTACCCGGAGACGTCCTCGCCGAGGAAGAGATATTCTCCGGAGGACGGCTTGTCGATCATCCCCAAGACGTTGAGCAGGGTCGATTTCCCGCAGCCCGATGGACCCATGATGGCCACGTATTCGCCCTCGTAAACCTCCAGGTTGATGTTGTTCAGGGCCGTCGTCTCGACGTCTTCGGTCGTGTAGACCTTCTTGAGACTCTTGGTTTTGATCATCGTTCTCCTCCTCGAATGTTTTTTCTTATTTCAAGATCAATCGTTCGATATCGCCGAAGCTCTCGTAGGACGAGGTGATCACCCGGTCGCCTTCTTCGAGTCCTTCCAGGACTTCATACACCTGGGTGTTCTGACGTCCCACCCGGATTCTTCTCTTCTCCGCAAACCCGCCGGATTTGTCGACGACATAGGCCCAATTGCCTCCCGTACTCTGGAAGAAACCGCCCTTGGCCAGGAGGAGCCCTTCCGACACGTCGCTCAGAAAGAGCCGGATATGATAGGTCTGTCCGCGGGTGATACCGTCCGGCTCGACGCCGTCGAAAGCCATGTCTACGTCGAACCGGCCCTCGGCCACTTCGGGATAGATCCAGTTGACCTTCAACCGGTAGGTCTTGCCGGCATGGTCAAA
>CAYOZW010000133.1:0-8965 GCA_964408495.1 uncultured Eubacteriales bacterium | reverse complement strand
TCCGTGAGAACAAAGAACGCATCCCCGAAAGCGAGGCCGGCCTCGTCCGCTCCGAGATGGAGAACACCAAGCGGGCCATGGAAAGCGACAATCCCGAACAGATCAGGAGCGCCGTCGAGGCGCTCTCTCAAGCTTCCCACAAGCTGACCGAAACCCTGTACCAGCAGGAGGCGGGATCGCAGCAGCAGGCATCGACCCAGGATCAGCCGCCGTCCGGCCAGGATACCGGTCCAGCGGGGGCCGGCAGCGGGGGCAGCGGGGAGGAAGAAGTCATCGACGCCGAGGTTGTCGACGAAGACAAAAAGGGTTAGACTTCATTCGTAGTTACGCTCCCCAAGCGCTTGACAGCAAGCGAGATGGAGTATGGAAAAAGACTATTATCTGATCCTCGGCGTCGACCGGAAGGCCTCTGCGGCCGAGATCAAGAGGGCCTACAGAAAGCTGGCCCGCAAGTTCCATCCCGACCTGAATCCCGGGGACAAGGCGGCCGAAGCCAAGTTCAAAGAGATTCAAGAAGCCTACTCCGTTCTCAGTGACCCGAAGAAAAAAAGCCAGTACGATCAGTTTGGGTTTGTCGGCGACCAGCCGCCTCCGGGACCCGGCCAGGGGTCCTCTAGCTCGGGTTTCGAAGGTTTCGATTTTTCGGACTATGGGACCTCGAGCTTCTCGGATTTCTTTGAGAATCTCTTCGGCCGGGGAGGCCGGACGGCCCAGGCAGGGCCGGTGCGCGGCGGGGATCTTCGCTATACGATGAAGATCGGGTTCGAAGAAGCTGTCAACGGCTTGCAGACGCGCATCCAGCTGAGTCGACTGGTTCATTGCCAGGCTTGCCAGGGGAGCGGCCACTTGCATCCATCCGGAAAAACCCGCTGTCCAGCCTGCGGGGGAAGCGGACGGGCCCATCTGCAGCGCGGGTCGATGAAATTCGCCACGACTTGCCCGGCTTGCCAGGGCACGGGCACCAGCCGAGGGCAGGAGTGCCGTAACTGCCGGGGCCAGGGCCTGGGCCAGAAAATGGAGTTCATCAACGTCAAGATCCCGGCCGGAATCGATAACGGATCCCGCGTCCGCGTACCGGGCAAGGGCAATGCCGGTCCGAACGGCGGACCGCCCGGAGACCTCTTTATCTCCATCGAGGTCGCGCCCCATGCGCTCTTTCGGCGCGACGGATCCCACATCCTTCTGAAAGTGCCCGTCACTGTGCCGGAAGCGACGCTGGGCGCCCGGATCGAAGTCCCGACGCTCCAGGGCAAAGCGACTATCAAGATCCCCCCGGGAACGAAATCCGGCCAGAAATTCCGGATCAAACAGATGGGCGCGCCGGTCCCGGGGGGGAGGACACGCGGGGATGAGCTCATCGAGGTGACCATCGTGCCCCCGCCGGCGAACGACCGGAGAATCAGGGAATTGATGGAAGAACTGGCTAAGATTTCCGGGGAGAATCCGAGAGAAAAAATGGGGATTCATTAAGATGAGAGGACAGAAGAAGGGGAAAAAAGAAGCGAAGGACTATTACCACATCAGCCGAGTCTCCCAGATGTTCAACCTTCATCCTCAAACCCTGCGGCTCTACGAGAGGGAAGGGTTGCTCAAGCCCTCGCGCAGCCGGGGGAATACGCGCCTTTACACCGATGAGGACCTGAAGCGGCTTGAGCTCATCCTCAACCTTATCCGCGACCTCGGCGTCAACCTGGCCGGGGTCGAAGTCATCATCAACATGCGCCAGAAGATGCAGCGGATGGAAGCCGAGGTGAACGAGCTCCTGGATTACATCAAGCTGGAGTTCTTCCAGGGAGATGAGGATGCCTTCGAGAAACGGCGGCAGAGCCTGGTCAGGCTAAGCCAGACGAAGATCGTAAAACTGGAGGACACAGCCAAGTAGCGGCCGGAGACCATGAGCTACGAGGATTTTCTCGATTCACGCAATCTCAAGGTTTACCTCGGCGAGATCGCCAAGTTTCCGGTCCATACGGAGGAGGATGAAAAGGAGCTCGGCCGGCGAGCCCAGAAAGGCGAGAAAGAGGCCTTGCGCAGTCTTGTCGAGGCGAACTTGAGGTTTGTCGTTTCCTACGTCAAGAAATACCGGGGCATGGGTTTGAGCATGCTCGACTTGATTAACGAAGGCAACCTTGGGCTGATCGAGGCAGCGAAACGGTTCGATCCCGGCCGCAATGTTCGTTTCATCTCCTATGCGGTTTGGTGGATCCGGCAGGCGGTCATTCATGCTCTGACCCAATCCTCCCGGGTTTATAACCTTCCCCAGAAGCTTTCCGACCAGATCTCCTTAATGAAGAAGAAGATCGCCGAGCTCAAGACGGAGCACGGCCGAGAGCCGACGCGGGAAGAGATCGCCGCGAGCATGGGCATCACCCGGGATGATGTCGAGGACCTGATGATCTTGGCCGAGAAAGATATTCATCTGAGCGACCGTCTGGCCGACAGCGATCTCGAGGTCGAGGGACAGATCGAAGACAGCAAAACGCCCCCGGTGGAGTATCAGATCGTCAAATCATCCATCCAGCAGCAGATCCGCGATATCCTCGAGGAGCTGGATGAGAAGGAAGCAACTGTGCTAAAATTAAGATTCGGACTGGACGATGACCAGCCGCAAACGCTCCAGGAGATCGGCGACCGGATGAGCCTGACTCGGGAGCGGATCCGGCAGATCGAACAAAAAGCGATGCGCAAGCTTTCCCGGTCGCATCAGGTCCAGCAGCTGCGAGGGTACCTCAACTGATGGCCGAAAAGATTTGTCCCAAGTGTGAAGGAACGGGCTGGCGGCTCGAAGCCGACGAAAAGAATTCCATCGCCCGGCGCTGCGATTGTTACCATGAGCGTCAGGCTCAGGTCCTCTGGGAACAGGCCCGGATACCGCGGCGCTACCAGAACTGCTCTCTGGCCAACTTCGAGGTCCATAACGATTCCCACAAGGATGCGCTCAAAATCTCCCGCCAGTTCGTCAAGAACTACCCGGCCCAGGAGGTCGGGCTGCTCTTCATCGGCCCCTGCGGAGTGGGAAAGACGCACTTGGCTGTGGCCGCCATCAGGGAACTCATCAGCAAGAAAAACGTGCCCTGCTCATTCTACGACTTCCGGGAGATCATCCGGGATATTCAAAGTTCCTTCACTCCAGATTCCAACCTGAGTGAGGCCGCGATCCTCGCTCCCGTCTTCGAGGTCGAGGTCTTGGTGCTCGACGAGCTGGGGGCCAAGCGAACGACGGCTTGGGTGGAGGAGACGGTCTTTTACATCATCAATCATCGCTACAACCAGAAGAAGCTGACCATTTTCACTTCGAACTACCTGGACACCGAGGAAGAGGCGGACGGCCGGGACGCATTTTATAAGAAGGGCGGCGACTCGCTCGTCGACCGGATCGGAGTGCGCCTCAGGTCGCGGCTCTACGAGATGTGCAAGATCGTCGAGCTCTGGGGGGACGACTACCGCAAGATCGCCAAGCAGGCCGGCTATCGGTTCTGAAATCGGGGGACATGAACTGATTTTCTGAAATCGGTATCGTGTCCCCCGATTTGTCGGCCTTGGCCGATTGAAATTTTTTTCAATTCGTGCTAAATTGCCTGTGCCTGCTCCTCGGTAGCTCAATTGGCAGAGCGGGTGGCTGTAAAATTGCAGCTTCCACGAGAAATCGTGGTTGAAAAATCGGGTGAATTCAGGGAAGCCTGCCTTCCGGCGAAAGCGGAAAATGGTAACCCTGAGCCAAGCCCTGATCGGACAAAAACGGTCAGGGAAGGTGCAGAGACTAGAGCTTATGCTCGTACCCTGAGCGCAATTCAGGGGAAGCGCCCGACACCCTATCTTCAGCATCCTGAGGCGGGTGAAGAGATAGTCCAAGCCCAGGAGAAATTTTGGGGCACTTGTAACCACTAGGTTGCAGGTTCGAGTCCTGCCCGAGGAGCCACATTCCCTATTCTATTTCCGTTGCAAGAAGGGATGAGGCGTGAAATGAAACGCCTATCCCGGCATGCTCTGCTTCTACGAAGGAGTCGCCTTCATGACACCTGCCGAAAAACCATCTCCTTATGATGCTCCCGAGCTCTATGACCGTCTCTTTGATGCCCTCGATTTCGACATCCCTTTCTGGCAAAAAGTCGCCCGGGAAGGGAAGGGGCCGGTGCTCGAGGCCGGCTGCGGGACGGGCCGCGTGCTCCTCCGCCTGCTCGAGTCGGGTTTTGATGCGGACGGACTCGACCTGAGCGAGGCGATGATCGAGCGCTTCCGCGCCAAGGCGAAAGCGAAGGGCTGGGAAGCCAGGGCGGTTGTTGCCGACATGAGGGATTTTTCTCTGCCGCGGGGCTATGGACGGGTGATCTGTGCCTTTAACAGCTTCGCTCATTGTGGGACTATCGATGACCAAGTCCGCGCTCTTCGATGTTTCCGGAAACACCTTCTGCTGGGGGGAGCCGTTGTCCTTCACATGTCCTACCCCGGTCCTGAGTATTGGGCCGAACCTGATGGAGTCCCGACCCATGAGGTCGAGGTGGAAGATGCCTCCAGCGGCGGCATTATTCAGATGTGGGATACCCGGAAAAAAGATCCCGTGGCCCAGCTCCAGCGCTCGGAGGTCGAGATTCGGGAGCTTGACAAGAAAGGACGCACCGTCGCACTGGTTCGAGACTGCCCAGCGCTGGGTCTATCGCTTTGAGTTCGAACTCCTCTTTCGCCTGGCCGGGTTCTCCCGCTGGACGGTCAGAGGCGGCTTCGATGGAAGGCCGCTGACGAAACCGGACGATCAGATGATCGCCTGGGCCTGGTCCGATTGATCGGCAGGACGGACTTCGGCGCGACCTCGTGATAGTTTAGGCCAAGGCAAAAGGGTCGGGGAGGTTCTCCGGAGGGAGTGCCAGGTTCTCAGGATTTTCGATAAGGTTTCTGAACATGTCGATGGTGCTCACGAAATAGACCCCGTCGGTGATGCGCTCGTCCAGGGTGAACTTCAAATCCATGACGTCCTGGACCTCAAGCTCGCCGGCCGGGCCCGTGACCGGCTCTTTTTTTATCTTTCCTACGACCACGAAAATCGGCGCATTGCCCCATTCATAGAGGTGGTGAAAAACGGCCTCAAACCCGATGCTGCCGAGGTTGGCCAGGAAAGCGCTCGCGTAAAGGGCATCCCCCTTGATGAACGCCGCGGGCAGAAGCCCGAAATAGTCGAGGGTCCGGACCGCCCCCATGGCCAGTCGAGCCAGGCTCCTGGGTAGTTTGGTGACAATATCGGAGGCACCCTCGTCTCTCGAGGTCCGGTCTTCTTTGGTCGCCTGGACGACCGCGGCAACCTGTTTGGCTACATCCCAGATCGTGGAGCGGGGATCAAAGGTGATCTTGACGGTGGTCTCGGCGGCTTCTTCGGTGAGCTCGCGCTTGACGACGAACGACAGGTCGATGGTTCGACGCTGGTAGATGCGGCGCCCGACGACGAAGCGGTTGGCCTCTGGCCTCAGAGCCAGGGTACGCACACCTGCGGCCAGAATAACGTTAAAGATCGAAACCCTTTTCTCCCGGCCAGCATTGGCCTGTTCGAGCCAGGCGAGGGTATGTCCGACCCTAAGGCGCTGGGAGTGGTAGATCACCGACTCGGTGCGCGTCGGCATCAGGTAGGGGAACATCTTGCGGAAGCCGGACAGCTTTCGCAGGAGGATGCCATCACTTCGGCCGCCTATTGCCATGGTCATGCGCTCATTGATCCCAGTAATCTACAGTTATTGCCCGACTCGTGTCAATTTATGAATCGCGCCTAGGAGCAAAAGAGGTGCCCGCAGCACACCTGTTTGAAAATCCGGATCGCTGATGTCTGAAAAGGCCTGATCCAGGGCCGCTGTCGCAAGCTTCCCCTTTGGGCAGCAAACCTCTTAAGCCCGCGGGGAATCCGTCTGCGAACGCCTCTCCGAGCGATGATGGTGTTTCGAAGGGCCACGGGAGGATCCCCCTCTCTGGGGCAGGCGGCGACGCTTCTCCTTGAGCTCGTACTCAAGGCCGTTGTCCGTAGCGAACATGTCGATTTCCGCCTTTTCAACTGGTATCGTCATCCCGATGAACGACTCGATGGCCTCTAGATGTTTGCCGAATTTTTCGCAGGCGAAGGAGACCGCCTGGCCTGAATTCCCGGCCCTGGCTGTCCGGCCGATCCGGTGGACATAATTTTCGATGTCCTGGGGGAGGTCGTAGTTGATGACCATTTCCAGGTCGTCGATATGGAGCCCGCGGGCGGCGACGTCGGTCGCCACCAAATAAGAGAATTTCCCGGCCATGAAGTCATCGATGATCCGGAGCCTCTGGCTCTGGGGCAGGTCTCCCGTAAGATGGCGGCAACGGAAGCCATTGAGCTCGAGCTTTTTGGCCAGCCGGGCGGCACTGTGCCGCATGTTGGTGAAGATCAGGGCGTTTCGCGGCTTTTGTTGCTGCAGGATTCCCAAGAGGAGGTTGGGCTTGATGTGGCTCTTGACGCGATAGAGCTTCTGGGTGATCGTGTCCACGGTCAGCTGCTCTGGGGTGAGCTCGATAAAGGCCGGGTCGTGCAGATGTTCGGAGGCGATCCTCCGGGAAATCCGGTTCAAGGTGGCGCTGAAGAGCATGCTCTGTCTCGAGGTCCGGGGAACCATGCTCCGGAGAAGTCTCTTGATATCCGGCAGAAATCCCATGTCGAACAGGCGGTCCGCCTCGTCGATAACCAGCAGGCTGACCTCTTTGAGCTTGAGATGGCCTCTTTCGCTGAGGTCGATCAGCCGGCCAGGGGTACCGATGATGATGTCGGCTCCTTTGCGCAGTGCGGACAGCTGGCCGGCGTAGCCGACTCCCCCGAAAATGCAGCTGACCGAGAATCCTAGATGGCGGCTTAAAAGTCGGGCTTCGCCCTCGATCTGGACGGCCAGCTCGCGCGTCGGCACGATGATCAAAGCTCTCTTTCGCTGAGGGGAGTCATCCCGGAGGAGGCTCTCGAATATCGTGATCAGGAAGGCGGCCGTCTTTCCAGTTCCAGTCTGCGATTGGACGGCTGCATCCCGGCCCTGCAGCGTTTGAGAGAGCGTCTGTTCTTGAACCGGTGTCAGCTCTGTATAGCCCCTTTCCTCGATGTTCCGGAGGAGATCGGGGGGCAGGTTCAATTCATTGAAATGCATTCGTTTTCCTTTTTTAAAAATTCTATCATGAGGGGGATGATTGTCAGTCGAATCGGTAACTCGGGCGGGCCGAACGGTTCGGTTTGACTCTTTCCTGCCTGATGTTCAGTTGTCTATTATACATGAAGAGCATGCCGATGGCAATAATGGCCCTGCCGCTTCCCCCTGCCCTCAAGCTGGAGCGGGACTTTCCATTCCGCCGCCCTTGTGCCCTGGACGGACGGCCTCTTCAAACTCTCTCTTCAGCTCGGCCATAAGCTCTTTAACCGGGACGATCTTGCTGGCCCGGAAGGCGTTGGCACCGGCGAAGGCAAAACCGTGTTTCAGCCGGCCTTTGAGGGCGCTGGTAAGGGCCAGGGCGATGCAATAGGGGCTGGATTGCCTGTTGCAGGTGACAATACAATGGTAGGGGCATTTGAATGGCTTCTTCTTCCCGGCCTCGACATCATCGGTGTATTGATTCCGGATCGCCCGCCCCGGCATCCCGACCGGGCTTTTGATGATGACAAGGTCTTCTTTCCTCGAAGCGATGTATGTCTTCTTGAATTCCGGGGAGGCATCGCATTCTTCCGTGCAGACGAATCGGGTGGCCATCTGGACTCCCGCCGCGCCGAGTTTGATGTATCTATGAATATCAGCGCCCGTGTAAACCCCGCCCGCGGCGATCACCGGGATGTCCTTTTGACGCTCGGATTCGAAAGGACGCACCTCGGCGACGACCTCAGGAATCAGTTTATCCAGCGAGTAGCCCGGGTCGTGAATCTGTTCCGGCTTGAACCCGAGATGCCCTCCCGCCAAGGGACCTTCGACGACGAAGCCGTCGGGAAGATAGCCATATTTTCCCAGCCACTTGCGAATGATCAGGCCGGCCGCCCTGGCCGAGGAAACGATCGGGACCAATTTTGTCCTGCCCTTCCGTTTGAGGAGTTCGGGAAGATGAAGAGGCAGCCCCGCGCCCGAAAAGATGATGTCGACCCTTTCTTCCACAGCTGTGCGCACCATGTCTCCGAAGTTGGACAGGGCCACCATGATGTTGACCCCGAGGATGCCATTGGTCATTTCTCGGGCTTTGCGGATCTCGCGTCTGAGCGCCCGGATATTGGCTTCCAGGAAGTTTGAGAATCCGTCCGCTTCGAGCATACCGATGCCCGCCGCGGCGATGACGCCGACTCCGCCCTGATTGGCCACGGCCGCGGCCAGTCCGGACATTGAGACACCGACACCCATTCCTCCCTGGATGACAGGGATTCGGGCCGTCAATTCGCCGATCCTTAAATTTTGCCAGCCGCTGTTCATGAGGAGATGTTTTTGTCTCCGTTTTTAGTTCTCAACATCGGCCTGTGAAAAATACGTCTGGGATATGCGGCCAAGAGCAACCTGACAGAATCTTTCAATTTCACAGCCTTATGCTAAAAATTATTATACCCTGTTCGTTTTCTAATTGCAATGAAGGCGGGTCTCCTTTACTTCGGTGGAGGCCTATGGTATAGAAATCAGCGCGTGTGCCCGATACCCATAGCCCACGAGGAGGAACTCTGAGATGACAGAGACGAGCCGACGCAAGTCCAAGAGGGCGCGAGTCGACCTGGTCTGTGACGGTCAGGAGGTCCCTTTGAACCCCTTCGTTCAACGTTTTATCAGGGAGACAATCATAGGTATAACCCTGGCCCTGGATGGTGTCCCAAAAAACCCGGGGACGATCGAGATCAGGATCAGGAAAAAGTGAGGGTGCCATGAGAGACCGGAAAACCTGGGTCCTTGTCCTGATGTTCGGCTCCATCTGGGGTTTCAGCGAGGTCTTCGCCGGGGAGTTCCTCTATGCCCACGGGGTC
>CAYOZW010000132.1:0-9039 GCA_964408495.1 uncultured Eubacteriales bacterium | reverse complement strand
CCGTCGGTTCCCCCCGTCAGAAAACTGACGGGTCCCCCTTCCGCTACGGGGGCTTTAGGGCGGCTTCCCGCGCCCATTGGAATCCTCTAAAGGGAGACGCTCACAGGAATAATAATCTCCTTTATTTTTAAAAATCCATCCATTATAATGAGGCGCACTTATATGAACAAAAGAACCATCATCACCGGAATCGCCCACTATGTCCCTCCCCGAGTGATCACCAACTTCGACCTCGAAAAGCTGATGGACACTTCCGACGAGTGGATCCGCCAGCGCTCGGGAATAATCGAAAGGCATCATGTCGATCCTGGAGTCGGCACCTCCGACCTGGCCACTGAAGCCGCCCATCGAGCGATCGATAGATCCGGAACCGACAAATCCGATATTGACCTGATCATCGCCGCCACTCTTTCTCCCGACCACTATTTTCCCGGCATCGGCGTCCAGGTCCAGGCCAAACTGGGTCTGGCCCCGATCGGGGCCATCGATATCCGGAACCAGTGTTCGGGTTTCATCTACGCGCTTTCGGTGGCCGACCAGTACATCCGGACGGGGACTTATAAAAAAATCCTGCTCGTGGCCGCCGAGGTTCAATCGACCAACCTCAATTATTCGGACGAAGGCCGGGACATGGCCGTCCTTTTCGGAGACGGCGGGGCGGCCATCATCCTCGAACCGAACGGCCGGGATGATGGGAGGGGCATCCTTTCCACCCACCTTTTCGCCGACGGCCGCCACGTGACCGATCTTTGGCTGGAAAAACCAAGTTGCCTGGATAAGCCCTGCGTCACGGAAGAGATGGCCCGGGCTAAAAAGTTCTTTCCCCACATGGACGGCAAGAACGTTTTCAAAAACGCCTCGGCCAGGATGCCCGAAGCGGTCCGGGCGGCCCTCCAGCACAACGGTCTCAAGGTGGAGGACATCGCCCTGCTTATCCCTCATCAGGCCAATGACCGGATCAGCCAGATGGTAGCCCACAGCCTCAAGATCCCCTTGGACAAAGTCATGCGCAACATCCACAAATATGGAAACACGACCGCCGCATCCATACCCATCGCCCTCGACGAGGCCCTTCAGGAAGGCCGCATCCAGCCCGGTGATGTGGTCGCGCTGACGGCTTTCGGGTCGGGTTTCACCTGGGCGTCGGCACTCCTCCGATGGTGAGAAAAAACGTCCTTGGATTCGCCTTACTTTTTATGATAGGATTTTGAGTTCGGAATTTTTCCGACGGGACTTTGTACTCATAGAATGAAGGAGGTTTTCATGAAAAAACGCACCGGCGCATTGATCCTCTTCGTCTTCGCTTTTACATTTTTGGGCCTAGGCTTTCTTCTCTCCTCCCAAAACCAGGAAGAGGCCAAGTTCCAGAAGACAATGGACAACTACCTCGACGCCTACTGGAAGTTCTACCCCACGGCCGCGACCCTGGCCGGCTTTCACAAATACGACGATAAACTCGAGGACTTGAGCGAAAAAAATATCGATAAACACCACGATGAACTGGACGCGTTCAGCCAGGAACTGGTGGCCAAAACGGACAAGACCAAGCTCAGTCCCGATGCCCAGATCGATTACGATATCATGAGGAACGCCATCGACCTGGAAATCATGCGCCACGAGAACCTCCTCCCCTGGCAGTACAACCCCATCTTCTACAATAAAATCTTCTTGAACAGCATCAAGAGCCTCCTGTCCAAAGAATACTCTTCAATGGATGCCCGGATGAAGAGCGCCACTGAGAGAGCTAAGGATCTCCCCAACCTCATTAAGAGAGCCAAGGAGAACCTCCAGACGCCGCCCCAAATTTACACCGAGACGGCGATCAAGCAGTTTCCCGGGATCATCGACTTCTACAAGCTCGACGTTCCCAAACTCATCGAGCCGGCCTCGCCCGAGCTGAAGAGCAAGTTCCAGGCGGAATGGGCCAAGATCATCCCGGCGCTCGAAGACTACCAATCGTTCCTTCAGACCCAGCTCCTTCCCAAGTCTACCGGCAACTTCCGGCTGGGCGAACAGGCCCATTCTCGGCTCCTCACCTTGACCGGCGAGTTCAGTATACCGGGCTCGGAGCTGATCGCCCGGGCCAGGGCGGATTTCAACAACATCCGCCGGGAGATGGCCATTGTCGCCATGCCTTTCTACCGGATCATGTACCCCAACATCAACATGGAGCAGCTCTCCACCCAATACAACGAAGAACAGCTCAGAAACATCTTCATCAAGGGCGTTTTCGACAAGATAAAAGGCGAACATCCCACCAAGGAAGACTTCATCGAGCGGGTCAAGGCCAACGCCGATAGCATCAAGTCATTCATTTCCGAGAATGGACTCATCACTCTTCCTGACGTCGAGCTGATCATCGAACCGATGCCTTCGGCTGAGCGGGGTGTCTGCTGGACACGTCTCCTGACTCCTGCCCCCTATGAAACCGCCGGGTCTTATGCCGTCCAGGTATCTCCCATTCCCGACGAAATGCCGGCCGACCAAGTCGATTCACTCTTGGAGGAATACAACGATTATTATTCCCCCTGGTGGACGGTCCGGCAGGTCTTTCCGGGCTGGTTCGTCCCCTCATTCTTCACTCAGAAAACGGCCTCTCTGATGAATAAGCTGTATCCGAGCATGCCCCTCATCAAGGGATGGCCCGTTGGGCTCGAGGAAATGATGATCAACGGGGGATTTGGCAATTACGACCTCCGTCTCCGGCTGAACCAGCTGAAGAGCCAGCTCAAGGTGGTTATGGACTTTAACCTGGAGCTCAACATTCACCAGGGAGGGATGACCAAGGAACAAGCGGTCCAGTATATGACAGTCCAAGGTTTTCAGACTCCCGCCGAAGCGGACTGGAAATGGAACCGGATCCTGTTGATGCCCTGCGATGCGGCCTATCCCTACATCGGCTACCAAGAGATCTTGGATATGGAGAAGGACTATAAAAAGATGAAGGGTGAAGCCTTCAGCAAGAAGGAGTTCCTGCAGGAGTTGCTCAATCACGGCCCGCTTCCGATCCGCTATCTGAAAGCCAAACTCGCCCAATAAAAGGATAGCGAAGGTCCGCAAAAGGTCCGGAATCGCTCCCGGAGGGAGGCCCTCATCCTGATGGAGATCGTCGATTCCCATGCCCATCTGGATATGGCAGAGTTCGACCCGGACCGAGACGAGGTCGTCCGACGGGCCCGGGACGGCGGTGTCAAAGCCCTCCTTTGTCCCAGCGAACTCACAGACCCGCTGAGCCTGCCGCGCGTCCTCGAGCTCCGTCAGAATTATCCTTGGATCACAGGGGCAGCGGGAGTCCATCCTCACCGGGCCAAAGACTTCCTCCCGTCCCATTTGAACAGAGTGAGAGAACTCGCCGGGACCGGGGAAATGGCGGCCGTCGGCGAGATTGGAATAGACCACTATTACGACTTCTCCCCGGCTGCTGTCCAGGCTGAGGTCTTCCGGACCCAGCTTCTTCTCGCTCAGGAGTTGGCTTTACCTGTCATAATCCATAGCCGAAACGCAGGAAAAGAGATCGTGACAGCGGTTGAAGAAGCGCGCTTCTCTCAAGGAGGGATTCTCCATTGTTTCACCGAGGACAGGGAGACCGCAGAAAGGATGATTGGACTGGGCTTCCTTATCTCTTTCTCGGGCATCCTGACCTACCGGAACGCGTCCGGCCTGCGGGAGACCGCCGCAGCTCTCCCCCTGGAAAAACTCCTCGTCGAAACCGACTCCCCTTACCTTGTCCCCCAGGCGCTGCGGGATAAATGGAAGCGAAACGAGCCCCTTTTCGTTATCGAAACGGCCAAGGTCCTGGCCGAGATTAAACACGTTTCCCTGGAAGAAGTCGCCGCCGCCACCGGGGACAATTATCGTTCGTTTGTTTTCAAAAAGGGCGCTTCCTCTTAAAGCCCGGGCCACCCCCGTCCCCCCCCCCTTTTTTTAAAGGATGATTTATCTTGCTCTATTCACAAATAATGTCAATGAGTTCTTCCTCTCCTGACGGGGAGGCATCTTCTTTATTCACCCTCTCCCGCGACCCTCTCCCATCCATTGAGAGGGGATTTTTTGCTCCTCATTCCGCGAATAAAGCAGGTTGTCTTATTGTTCTATGGAGGTGATGATCCGGCCGAGCTCAAGCTCGAGTCGAGGCACGAGCGGGACCGGCTGATGACTGGCCAGGATCCCCCTGGCTTTTTCCAGGGCCCAATCGGGCGCGCCGTCCTTCTTTTCTTCCCAGACGCCGTAGGGCCGGCGGTCGAGGAAGGAATTCAGCCAGAGCCCGCGAAGATTGCGCCTGGTGTGATCGTGCGTCAGGAACGTTCCCCCCGGACCGACCTCCCGGATGGCCTCGACGGCCAGGGTCTCTTCATCCACCGGGATCCCCTCGATCATTTTGGCGACGATGCCGAAGATCTCACAGTCCATGAGCATCTGGGCGAAGGACCAGACCGTGCTCCCGTTCAGAAGCCCGACGCCCAGGAGCATATCCGACATTGCCGCCGAGGCCATGAAAGTGGACAGGGCATTCTCCAGGCCTGCCTGCCAGTTCGGCTCCTTGGCTCCGGTGGCGAAAGACCCCATGGACAGAGGAACGCCATAGAAGTCAGCCAGTCTGTTGCTGGCCGCGCCAAAGAGAAAATCCTCCGGCCCCCCTCCCGTATAGGCGCCTGTCCTGAGGTCCATCGCCGTCTGGGCCGCGGCATAGAAAACGGGCGCTCCCGGATAAGCCAGTTGAACAAGGGCCAGGCCGCTCAGCACTTCCGCGTTGGAGACGACGAGGTTGCCGGCAAGAGTGGCCGGCGCGGACGAAGCACACGAAGCCATGCTCATGAAGCCGACCGGCAGGCCGGACTCGGCTCCGACCAGGGCCGCTTCCAGGCTCCCCTTGTCATGGGCCAAAGGAGAGACCGTGCATTCCATGATCGAGAGCAAAGGGCGCTCCTTCAGGGCTTCCTTCCCTCCCGCTAAAAGAGCCGCCATCTCCACGGCAGCCCGGGCTTCGGCCTCCGAATAGATACTTTCCGTCTGGACGTGTTTCGTGGAATTTCTCCAGATGGCCAGGAGTTCATGAAGGCCGCGTGACTGAGGCGGACAGTCCTGGGCGGAAACGGGAACCCAGTGAAACCCGACCTCATCGAGGTTGTCGGCGACCCGGGCAATGTCGGCAACGTCTTGGAGGACCGACCTGCGGCGTTTTCCAGTCTTGATATCGATAATCTCGAGCCCGCAACCGTCGGTGCCGATATAGACATGGTTCCCATCGAGGCAAAGGTCGAGCTGCGGATCTCTTGCCGCCAATGTATAGACGGGAGGAGCCTGCCGAAGCGCCTCTTCGATCAGTCGCCCCGGAGCCTTAACGATCATCGCGCCCTCATCGACCGCGGCGCCATGCGACCGCCAGATATCGAGCGCTCTCTTCGAAGGAAATCTCACGCCTGCTGATTCGATCACCCGCAGACTCGACCGATGGATCTTCTCTATGTCCTCAGGCCTGAGAACATTCAAACTCAAGCGGGGATTGGAGATAGACCTGATCTTCTCGCTCACCGTCGCCCTCCTTTCCGCAATATCCGGCCAAGAAAACGGTGCCGCCTCCGCTCTTCAAGAGCTTGCCTAGGGCAATTTGGGCAGGGTGGTTATTCCGTTGGCTTTGGCAAAAGCGGTCATGACTTTTTTGAGATCGTTGCTGACGTGCTTCTCCGCGAGAGCAGGAATGCTGGACCGAAGGATCTTCTCGACCTCTTCTGAAGCTCTCTCCGCTATCGGTTTCCTGCCCAAGGCCACCCAGGCATCATAGGTGTCCCTGTCCGCGACCACGGGATAGGAATGCTCCATCCTGTACCACTTCTTGGTATGGGGCAGGGTGAGGAACTGCGTTTCCGGAGTGAAGCCGACGAACTTGTCGGCGGCGATGGGGTCCTCGCGCTGGGCGATGCCGGCGATCAGCCGGTAGGCCATGCCACAGATTTCGTTGTCGATGACCAGCTTCTCCAGACTCTGGCAGCTTTCGAAGTCGAGCATCCCGGGTCCGCTGATGACATTGACACCGGCCAATGCCCCTAATATGGCCCCGAGACCCGTCTCCATCCCGGCCTGGGCGTCGTTGCTCTTGGCATCGCTCAGACCCATGTAGGCATGGGTTGGTAGGTTCAGGTATTTTCCGATCTGGCTGTAACCCGCATCGATCATCATCGTCTCGATCGCGCCCATCGGTGTCGTCCCTCGCCGCATATCAAAGCTCGAGGGCGAGCCGCCGAAAATGACCGCTGCGCCCGGCTTAGCGAGCTGGACAATGGCCACGCCGCAGAGGTTCTCAGCGACATGCTGGACCAATGTGCCGGCGATCGTCACCAGTGAAGTGGCGCCCGTCATGCCCATCGAGATGAGCTCGGAGGGGATCCCCGCCCGGGCCGCATCGATCAGGCTCTGGGTTGTCAGGTTGCTCCATTTGAGAGGCGGAGAGGGACAGGCATCGAAGATGGCCAGGGGTTTGTTGGCTAGTTCCTTTTCGCTTCCCCGGACCGCCACCAGGAGATCCTTCATCGGCCGGAAGGATTCCACCCGGAAGGTCCCGGTGACAACGGGTTTACTGGAATACAGCAGCCCTAGGTAGAGCCGATAGATATCGGCGATCGGATGAGGGACATCGGAGCTGATCAAACCGGTACTCTGAAAATGGATGTTCTCCAGGCATTCGGTCAGCCTGCAGAAGCGAACCAGGTCGCCCGTATCCGGTTTTCTCTGTTCCCCCGTCTTATGATCGAGGATAGTGACCGCCGTCGACCCAGGGTCGAAATGGACCTCATCGCCGCCGACTGTGTGCTTACTTGTTCCGGCGCGGTCGTAGAGATGGACGACGGAGGGAGCCGTGGCCAGACATTTCTCCACGAGTCGCCGTTTGAGGTGAACGCGCTGGGTTTTTTTGTCGACCCTCATCCCCGCCTGCTCGAAAAGCTTCAGAGCGTTCCTGTTCTCGACGAAAATCCCTTGCTTATCCAGGATCTCGTAGGCCTCGTCAATAATCTTTTCGATGAACCGGCGGCTCAATAACTCCAGTTTCGGTCGGATTGTCTTGATCATGAGTCTTTTTTCCTTTCTGTCCTCGTCCCGGGACATTCTTCGCGTCTTCAGGCTCCCATCAGCCGCTTAGCCACCTTGACCGCGCGCATGGCGTTTTCGGCGTACCCATCGGCCCCGATGTCCTCGGCCCATTGCAGACTGGCCGGGGCTCCGCCGACCAGGACCTTGAATTTTCCGAAGAGGTTCTTCTGCTTGAGCATCTCGATGGCCTTTTTCTGCCCGAGCATGGTGGTCGTCAACAAAGCCGACAGGCAGATGAAATCCGCTTCCGTCTCTTCGGCCTTTTGGATGAATTTCTCCAGTTTCACGTCCGCGCCCAAGTCAAAGACCTCGAACCCGTTGGCCGAGAGCATGGACGCGACCAGGTTCTTACCGATGTCATGGATATCCCCTTCAACCGTGCCGATGACGACCTTGCCTTTCGACTTGGTCTTGATCTTGGCCTTGTCCAGCTCGGGCTGGAGGACGGCCATGGCGGCTTTCATGCACTCGGCGCTGGTGATCAGTTCGGGCAGGAAGTAATCGCCCTTTTCCCAGAGGTCGCCGACCTTCTGGATCCCCGGCACGTAGCCGTTTTCGATGACCTCGGTAAGGTCGATCTTGGCCTTGATCGCCTCGCGGGCCAGGTCTTCCGCTTCCGCCTTGCTGCCTTCGATAATCGCCTTGGCCATCCCGGCAAAAAGTTCTTCTTTTTTCATCTTCTCTCCTTTCTGCAATTTCCAGTCAGACCTGATAGAGGCTAGCCTCCGTGGCGCAACTTTCTATCATATACAAACGGAAGGACAATTCAACTTTCCCCCTTGACGATGGCGGCCATCCTGCGAATATATTCGGGGTTCGTCCCGCAGCAGCCGCCGAGGATGTTCGCCCCGCTCTCGATCGCCAGGGGGATGTGCTGAAGATAGTCCTCCAGTCCCTGGGAGTAGGAAACTTCGCCCTGGGCGGAAAGAGCGGGCTTCCCGGCATTGGCCTGGGCAACCAAGGGAAGACCGGTCTTCTCTCTCATGACCTTGACCAGGTCGGCCATGTCCGCACTGTCGAGAGTGCAGTTGGCTCCCAGGACGGGGACTCCTTCCCCTTCTAGCTCTTCAAGACACTGGGAAACGCTGTTCCCCATCATCGTGAAAAATCCCCTGGGGACCCGGTTGTATGTCATCGTCACAAAGACCGGAATGGCCGTCACCCGGCGGGCCCCACGTAAGGCGCAGAGCGCCTCCCTGAGGTCGTATTGTGTCTCGATCAGCAGAAAATCGACTCGGCCGTCGGCCAGCCCCCTCGCCTGCTCGGCGTAGGCATCCTCAAATTGACCTTCCGTGAATTCGCCCTGCGGCTGGAGGAATTTCCCCGTCGGCCCCAGGCTCCCGCCGATAAAACACCCGGCGGGCTTGACCTCAGTGGCGATGGTCGCTGCCGCCTTGTTCAGCTCGTAGCATCTTTTCTCCTGACCATGAGAGGCCAGCTTGATGGCGCTCCCTCCAAAGCTGTTGGTCAGGACGGCATCAGAACCCGCCTCAAAATAGCTCTTGTGGATTTCCTTGACGACGTCGGGTTTCTCCACGTTCCAAGTTTCGGGACAGGCTCCTTGGGGGAATCCCCTCTGGATGAGTTCGGTCCCGAAGCCGCCGTCGAGGAGCACCTTTCGTCTCTGGACCAATTCCAGGATGGCTGCGGCCATGCTCTTCCTCCTTATAATATTTTCGTCCCCGCGCCCTTTTTCAGGACTTGAGGATTTTTTTTATCGTCGGAAAAAGCTCGATGTCCGTATGGGGGAAAAAAAGAGACCCGGTGTATTCATTCATGTAGCCCGGTTCCGCGTTCAACTCGAGGTAGGTCATTTTGACGGCGAAGGTTTCGATCCGCTCGCGGTTCTTCTCCGAGAGCAGCCCGAGATACGCGCCGGTCAGAGAGGTGTTGCCCAGGTAGCGGAACTTTATCCGGTCGAGGTCGGGCAAGAGACCGATCCGGACGGCGTTC
>CAYOZW010000131.1:0-9201 GCA_964408495.1 uncultured Eubacteriales bacterium | reverse complement strand
CCACACCACCGATCACTCCGCCGGTGACGGTCCCCTCGACTCCACCTTCGACGCCGCCGGTCACGCCCGCCTCAGTCGCCATCCCGATAGACTCCTCCCGGAAAGAAATGAAATAGGGCTTCCCGCTGCTGTCTTCAAACCCGAAGACCGCGATGTTTTTTGGGGGGATGGTGAACTCCGTATCCAGCAAACTTCCACTCGTCTTCTCTGAAACTTCATTCACTTCGATCCGAAACTTGTGAGAGAGGACATCTTTAGATTTGATGGTGACTTCATATAGTTTTCCGTCCAGGCGAAACATATGACGCGCCTTTTGAGGCTCTCCCTTTTGCCAACCCAGGTTGGATTCGGTCACCAGTTTCACATCCCTCAAGTTGAAGGTCTTCCTGATCTGGCCTTGTTCTGCTTCGAGGGCGGCATCCGAGGGGATATTGGCCGACAACATATATTTCAAGTAAGACGAAGTGATATTTTGAGCGGGCTGGCTTCCTTCTTTGAGGCCCTCAAAGATCCTCAGTTTTAGGGTCCCCCAAAAATCCGCCTGGGCCTCGCTTGAAATGATTTCGAACCGCCCCCCTCTGGCTTCGGTCGAGAAAAGCGGCCACGCTGCAGCCATAAGGCACATTCCCATGATTACGCAAAAGATTCTTTTTTTCATCAGACACCTCCTATCAATTTTTCCCGGCCCAGATGATGATCATGTCCGAGCCCTGGGGCTGATAGATCATGACCTCGGCCGGCCGGCCATCGACCCGGACGTAAGCAAGCTCGAAGCGCTCCGGAGCGGCGGCCGCCGCTGAGACTGCTTCGGGCTGAAAACCCTTGAAAATCCAGTAGCCAGTCACAAAGAGAAGCAGAAGCGCCGCCGCGACAGCCCATTGCCGTCGGTGCGAAACCAGAGGAGCCCGGCGGTGAGTTCTCCTTGCCGCACTCATGACCACCTCGGCTAGGCCCGGCTCGACGTCCGCCCAGAGAGTCCGGCCAATGTCCAGCGTCCTCTCCTGGACGAAAAGCGGGCGCGTCTCGGCACGGCTCGCCAGGCCGGCCTGACAATGGGCACAACCCTCGATGTGGCGGCGGATGAGAAAAGCCCGCCAAGTCCTCAAGGGAATCAGGGCGTAGAAAAAGCTAACCGTTTTGCAACGAGACATGGCCTTGCTCCAATAATTTCTTGATTTTCTTCCTTGCCTGGAAGAGATAGACGCGGGCGGTGCTGGCGGAACAGCGCAGCACCTCGGAGATTTCCTGGGCAGAGAAGCCTTCGTTGGCCCACAGGCAGAGCGCCGTGCGCTCTTTAGCCTTGAGACTCTCCAGAAGTTCCGAGGGCAGTCCCCTCGGCCCCTCCGAGGAGCCTGGATTTGCCGGAGTTGCCAGGGCCGTTTCCCGGCCCATCTTTCTCACCAGTTCCACCGACCGGCGCCGCCTGCGCAGATGGTCGAGGCAGCGCCGGTAAAGAATGGTATACAGCCAGTTTTTAAAGCTCTTGTCCATGTCATAACTCTTCAGGTTCCGGTAGACCTGGATAAAAAGCTCCTGACAGGCGTCTTCAGCGTCGCTGTAGTTGCCCAGAATATTCAGGGCCAGAGCCATCGCCGGCGCACTGTATTTTTCCACAATCATCCTAAAGTCCTCGGCCTCCCCCTGGAGGCAGCCAGCAATCAGCGCTTGTTCATCCATCTGGGGCATTCAACTTATATTACGCCATGACCGAATGATGTGTTTATGAAAAGAAGGGACACGATATACTGTCCCTGATATATTTATTTGATCCCGGTCATAAGTTCTTCGGCCTTCTCTTTCAATGCCGGATGCTCCACCGCCCGGGCCGCCATTTCCAGCGCTTTGTACTTCTGACCCGAGTTGAAATATCCGGCGGCGGCGTTATAGAAAGCCGTGGCCTTGGTGAGCACGGTTCTCTCGAGCTGTCGGGCCTTTCTCCGCAGCAGGACGCTCTTTCTGTCGGCCGCAAGCTCTGACTTTCCGAGGTCGGCGATTTTCGCCTCGAGCTCGGCGGCCGCGTCCTTGTAGAGAAACCCCGCGTTTTCGAAATGGACCGCGGAATTCGGCCAGTCTTTCTTCTGAACATAGAGGTTTCCGAGTTGCAGCATAGCATCGCCGTTTGCCGGATGGCACTGGAGTGCCTCCTTCAGGTCCTTCTCCGCCTTGATGAGATCTCCATTTTCCAAGGCGATCGTCCCGGAAAGAGTGAACACCTCTGTCGAGGTCGGCAGGCGTCCTTTGGCCTGCTCGATATTCGTCTGCGCCGCCGCAGTATCTCTGAGCTCGTGTTGATTCCAGGCCATCCAGTAGTAACTTTCACCCAGAAGCCAAAAACCCAGTCCGATGATTTGCTGGCAGATAGGGATGGCCTCTAGTGGCCGGCCTAGATAGCTCAGGCAAACCGCTTTCCCCAGGAGGGCATCGCGGTATTCGGGCGTCAACGCCAGGGTTTTCTCAAAATAACCAAGGCTCCTCTCGAACTCTTCGGTCCCAAAGGCCACACTGGCTAGAGAGATCGTTATCTGGGGAGACTCGGGAATGCCCTCATAAGCCGCGAGAAAATGATCCTCTGCCTTGAGAAGAAATCCCCGGAGCAGCGCCAGGTCCCCGAGGAAATACCTGGCCTCATAGAATCGGGGATTCTCCGCGATGATCTCCTCTAGTAGATCCGTTTTCTCTTCGGGACAAATGGCCCGCTTGTATTTCAGGAGAATAGAATCAGGATAGAGAGCCGATGACTCGCCAAGCTCTTCCTTCATTCCATAAGGATTGGCAAAGGCGCACTTCAGAACGAGATACATATAGGCGCAGAATTCATCCTCTCGGGCCCTCTCTCTCAGCTCCGCGTCCAATCGCTTCAGTTTTTCCTCTGTTTCCTTCCAGGGAAACCGTTCATCGATATCCCGCATCGTACCCCGGCCCTGCACCCAAAAAAAACCGGCAATCTCGGCATAGGGACTTAATACCGCCAGGACGGCGTTTTCTTTGATGATCGTCCAGGCCGTATCCAGATAAGTACGTCCGGACATCCCCAGTTCCTTTTCTCTGACAGCCAGGAGGAGGGAATTCTTGACCAGTCTAGCGGCCACAAGATCCCGGCATTCCGGACGGGCGTACAATCCGCTATATATTCCGAAGGCTTCCTTGAGAGGAACATAGCAGCCTTTCCGGGCCAGGTCATCGGCTGCGGCGATCTGCCACTCGATTTCCGGAGCAAGGGGAGCCAGCCTGGTTTTGTCCGCCCTGGAGCAGGAAGCCAGAAATATCAACGCCAAGAGAACAAAACGTCTATCCATCTCTATTCATAATAATGGAATCCGCTCCGATTGGGAAACACGTAGCGCTCTCTGTCTATTAATACGCCTGGAAAGAGGCAAACATTTAGCGGGCGGGGGCCGGTTAAAAAAGGAAAATAATGGACTCCGCCTCCTCTAAAGAGGGGAAAATCTATCTCACCAGGCGATCTCTCGAAAGAGCGCTGGCTGGTGAGGCGCCAAGGTTTGAAAAAGGAAAAGGAAGCGGGGCTAAGGAGGATCCCTCTCCAGCCAGCAGCATTGATTCATTATAGATATATTAATTTTCAAATGTCAAAGAAAATTTTCAATTATTTTATTACAATGTCCAGGAATGGCCATGTCTCCCAAGAAAACAGCCTCCGCTTGGCTCTGGGTGACGCTCTGCGTCCTGGCCATTTATCTCGTTGTGCCGCTGGCCCGGACGATCCAGAGGTTCGTGGCGGCACTGGGCGGCCGGGTCCTTTTCGGGTACGGGGTCCTGGCCTGCACAGCCCTGGCTTTCTGCGCCATCATCTACTATCTCGCCTTCCACCTGAAAATCCGCTCCTTTTCGAACTATGCCTGGCTTGCCTTCGTCGCCGGTCTTTATGCCTATTTCACGCTCCGGCTGTGGCGGGCGCCCGAAGAATCGGTTCACTTCCTAGAATACGGGCTCCTGGGTCTTTTCCTGTTCCGGGCCCTGAGTCTTTCCATCCGCGACAAAAGTGTTTATGCGATCGCCTTTCTCATCGGGTGGCTTGTCGGTATCACCGATGAGATTCTCCAGTGGGCCATGCCGGGCCGCTACTGGGATTTTCGGGACGCCGGCCTGAACGCCCTGGCCACGGGGCTTTTCCAGGTCGCCCTCTGGAAGGGGATCAAGCCAAAAATCATCAGCGAGAAAACGTCAATGCGGTCGGTCCGCAGGATCTCGGTGTTGTTGGCGGTCAACATCCTCCTCCTCGGCCTGTGCGCCTCCAACACGCCCAAACGGGTGGCCGCCTACGCTTCCCGCATCCCCGCTCTGTCATTCTTGATCAAAGAAGAGCCGATGTACGAATTCACCCAAAAACATGCGGACCCGGAGATAGGCGTGTTCTTTTCGCGGCTCTCGATAGGCGAGATGAGAAGGGAGGACACCGAGAGGTTTGAGCACTGGGGGAAAATCCTGCGGGATTGGAAGGAGAAGGACTATGCTCTCTTCCTCCGAGAACATCACCCTCTTCTCCATCCATTTCTCTATGAGATGCGCATTCATATATTCCGCCGGGACCGCAAGACAGAGGAAGCCGCAAGGGCCAAAGACGAGGAATCGCGCCGGGAAGCGTTCTTCATCGCCGCCAAGGAAAACCGCATCCTGGAAAAGTATTTCGGCCGGACGCTGGAGCAATCAACATATCAATGGAGTGTCGATAAGGCGGCGGAGATCGCCGCCACCGTGGACCTGACAAAACCCTACCGCAGCCCGGTGAGCGCCGGGCCTTTCCAGATCAGAGAAGAGACTCTCTGGCTGGGGATCGTGATCCTTCTCGGCCTCCTTCTCGGGCTCAACATAATTCTCATCGGCCGCGAAAAAATGCCGCCCAAAAATTAGGTGTCAAATCGTTTGCTTCTTTTCACAAGTCCCCATTCATTCGTATAGAAGACATGAAGTCAATGCAGAAGGCAAAGGAATGTCGGATAGAGAGCCAGCGAGAGGACTTGAACCTCCGACCCGCTGATTAAGAGCGCATCAGCTGATAAGGCAGGAAATAGGGGCACTTGTCGACCCTACTTGTCGACCTGGTGACAGGTTAGACGACGGAATCATGGACGGGTTCTCATCAAACGGAAAAATCCGTCTGGCCAAAATGTGCCGGAAGGCCTCACTTCTTCTTGCTGGCTAGGTGGACGTATAGATAAAGAAACCCGGGAAGCGCCGGAATGGCGAAGAAATACACCTGCCTAAGCGCACCCGGAAAGGCGAGCGCCGTCACTAGAATGAGCAGGATTCCCCCCAGGATGAAGAGGGAGGCCGCAAGGTCCTTGAACCAGCCGACAACGCAACCCACGAAGACCAAGAGGAATCCGGCACCAGTCAAATGCTCTGGAATCGTGCGCCCCTCGGTGATGTTTTCCACAATCCCGAAGAGCGCAAACAACGCGATAAGCGTGCCAAAGACTCGCACGACCCAACGGACCGCTGAGACCGAAGGCCTGTCTAAAAAAGTGTTCATATCACGCCCCTCCTGTCCTATTGTCTGTGGTTCAACCTATATCAAAGCAAAAAGGAGAAGTCAATTCGAGAGAGGCAGACCACTCCCCCGTGTGGACAAAACGTGGACAAAATCGCTAAAAATGGCTCAGTTTAGTTAACTCAGGCTAAAAACAAGAATCAGGGAAACGTTAAATAATCAGGGGAAGATAAGGGGAATATGGGAGAGCCAGCGAGAGGACTTGAACCTCCGACCCGCTGATTACGAATCAGCTGCTCTACCGACTGAGCTACGCTGGCTCTGTTGCCGAATGGCACTGAACGGATAGAAAATAGTAGATTTAGCCCCAGGTGTCAAGCCAGGTTCCCCCCAGGCAAGGGCCCGATTGTTGATTGCCCATCCTCAATATCCTTAGAATATCACCCCCGCCCGATGCTTTTAACGGGATCCGGTCCGAATCATCTGGCAGCGGATTCGGTAGTAAGGGATCAACATGACCAGGACCACCAGGAGCATGGCGAAATAAAAGCGGCTGATTCCCTTGGCCAAACCATGGGAAACGAGGATCAGGGTCGTCTGGAGATGGATGAAGACGAGATTGAGGAAGATCAGCCCGAGATAGGTGACCTCTTTTTTCAGCTCAATCACCCGTCTATCTCCCCGGAGGGGCGAAGACTCGCCATCAGCAGTCGCGGGATTCGCTTTAATAAACACCGCCTTCGCCAAGATCAGCAAAACCAGGAAAAAGAGCGTCTGAGCCAGAGGATAGAAAAAAAAGGACGCCGACCTCGCCTTCCAAAGCGCCTGCCCGCTCCACAGGCTCGACCAGCCCAGCACTTCCTGGGGAAGCCGGGGATAGGCGTAAACGGACATGACCCAAGAGATTACCAGAAGAAGCCAGGAGGCAAAGGCCAATAAGGATAAAACCCTGGGCCCAGCGGAGCGAAATCTGAATTGCGGCATCTTAATCATTTTATCATATGGGGAGCGCCATGACTTTAAAATTCAGTCCAAATCGAATACAATAGCCCACTGGTTTTAGCCCGGGAATGAAGACATGATCATCAAAAAGCTGGATCTCCAAGGGTTCAAGTCCTTCCCCGAACGCACGAAGATCGTCTTTCACTCCGGAATCACGGCCGTCGTCGGACCGAACGGCACGGGGAAAAGCAACATCGTTGACGCCATCCTCTGGGTTCTGGGCGGCCAGCGGCAGAAGGGACTGCGGGGGGAGAAGACCGAGGATATCATCTTCAACGGAAACTCCAAGAAACCTCCGCTCGGCATGGCGGACGTCACCATGGCGCTCGAACACCAGGAAGAAGAGATCGCTATCAACCACCGCGCCTTTCGCTCGGGCGAAAGCGAGTATCGGCTCAACGGCAAGGCCGCGCGCCTCAAGGATATCCAGGACGCGCTCTGGAAGCGGGCCGTCGCCGAGAAGGAATATTTTGTCATCGAACAGGGAAGCGTCGGGACGATCCTGATGACAAAGCCGGCCGAAAAAAGGACTCTTCTCGAGGAGGCGGCCGGGACGGCGTTCTATAAGGACAAAAAAAAGGAAGCCCAGAGCAAGCTGGCTTCGAGCGAGCAGAACCTCATTCGTCTTGAGGACATCATCAGCGAGGTCAGCCGGTCGAAGAACTCGCTGCAGCGGCAGGCCCAAGCCGCTGTCCGTTATCGGAAGCTGCGTGAGAAGATCAGGGAGTTGACCGGACTCAACTACCGGCGCAAGCTCGCCCAGTTCGAACAACGGCACATGGAAGCCGCCCGCCGCCATGGCGACACCCTGGCTCAAGAGAAAGACCTGGCCTTCCGGATAAAGAACACGGAGAAAGACCTGGCCGACCGGCGTCGGGATGTCTGGGAACTCGAGAAGGCTATCAAGGAGGGTCAGGAAGCCCTCTTCCATCTTGAGTCCCAATCAAACCGGACCGAGGCGGAAAAGGAACGGGAGGCCAGGAGGATCGAGCTCCTCCAGGAGAAAGAGAGGAAAGCCGCCCAGGCGGCTCAAGAACTGGAACAGGAGATCTTCCTTATCGAGTCCGAGATCGCCCAGCGAGAGAAAGTGCGATTGGAAATTGAGCAGACGTTGCAACTGAAGAAACTGGAGATGGCCCGGGCGGAAGACGACGGCCGATCGGTCCGGGAAAGCTTCTCCTTCCTGGAGAAAAACATCGAGGCCCTGAAATCCCAGCAGCTCCAGCGCCTCCTCGAACTGACCGAACTCAGGAACGAAAACCTCAAGGTGGAGAAGGAAATTGAGATCCTGGCCCGCCAGGAAGGAAAATGGGACGACCAGCTGGTCGAAGAAAAATCACTTCTCCAGACGGGGGAAGCATCCTTCCAGATGACCGAAAACGACCTTGCCCTTGCCCAGAAGGATGCCGCCGAAAGCGAAAGGCGGCTCGAAGAGCTGAGGACTTCCTGGCAAGAGAAGAGAACAGCCCACGAGCGTCTGGAAGGCCGGCTCGCAGAAGCCCGGAAGTCCCGGGAGGAAGATCACTACCGGCTCCAGGCCCTGAAAAAAATGGAGGAAAACCTGAGCGGGTCTATACCCGATGAGCCCATCGCGGAAGCCCTCGGCCGGCTGGCCGACCTCATCGAAACCGACGAGGCCGATGCAGCTCTTATCGACGCCCTGTGGAAGGAAGAGGCCGGCTCCACCGTTGTCCCCGCCATGGACTATCTGCGGCGGGCCGCGGAGAAAATCGTCCAGGGGCGATTTCTCCTTGTCTCTCCTCAGAAAGAGCGGCCCGCCCTCCCGGCTGCGCCCGAAGACCCCAGTGTGCTGGGCTATCTCAAAGCCCGGCTCCGCCCGAGCCCGAAAGCCCAGGATCTCCTGGGACAGCTCAGTGAAGCGGTCATCGTCAAAGATATCCGATCAGGCATCGAGCTCTGGCTGCGGAACCCCGCTCTAAATTTCGTCACGCCCCAGGGGGACGTGCTCCTTTCCTCTGGACTTCTCCGTGTTGGCCGCCGGGAGGAGGGAATCTTCGCATTGGAACAGGAAGTCCGGAAGCTCGAGGACCATCTCTCCCAGCGGGACGCCGTGATCTCTCCCCTGGCCGCCGATTTCGAAAAAAATGGACAGGAAATCGGGCAGCTCCAGATGGATATTGCGGCCTTGGGCGGCCTTCTGGATGAACTGGGGAAGAAAACCCATGAGCTCGAGAAGAAGAAAATCACCGAAGAGGCGGAACGGGAGAGGACCGCCTCTAATGTGGAGCTTCTGGAAAAGGAGATGAACCTCCTCCGTCGGGACAAGCAGAGCCTGGACCTGAAACGGGAGTCATTTCTCCGCAATATCGGCCGTCTGGCCGAAGAGGAGAAATCGCTCACAGACCGGATCGAAGCCGAGGAGCGGGACTTCGCAGCCAGCCGAGGCCGAAGCATTGAAGAGGAAAAACGATCCATCGGGCTCCACGCCGATACGGCTCTGCTCGAGGAAAGACTCGGTCACATCGCCGCTCAGATGAAGGAATTCTCCGAACGCCAAGAGGCCACCAGAAAAAAGATCCTGTCGTTCAACGAGGAGGTTGCCCAATCCCGCACAGAGGAGACCACAGCCCGGGAAGCAGCTGCCTCAATCGAGACCCGAACCCAGGACCTTGAAGCGGAGAAGGCGGCCAAGCAAACCGGGTTGGCCCAGAAGGAAACAGATCTCTCTCAGAAACAAACCGAAGCCGAAGCACTGGAGGAGAGGCTCTCCGAATGGCGGGAGGAGCTGG
>CAYOZW010000130.1:0-9221 GCA_964408495.1 uncultured Eubacteriales bacterium | reverse complement strand
CAAGCTTAATTTCGGGGACCTGCTGATGCTGGCGGCGGGGCTTCTCCGCGACAACCCCGAGGTCAGGGGGTATTTCAGCCGCAAGTATACCCATGTGCTCGTGGACGAGCTCCAGGACACAGACCCTATCCAGACCGAGGTGTTGATGTACTTGAAGGGCGAGGACAGGGAGGAGCGGGATTGGCAGAAGCTCCGGCCCGAGGCGGGCTCGCTCTTCCTGGTGGGAGATCCGAAGCAGTCGATCTACCGGTTCAGGCGCGCGGACATCGACACATATAACTGCGTCAAGGCGATCGTCGAGGCCGCGGGCGGGGAGGAGCTCATCCTAACCACGAATTTCCGCTCGCTGGGAGCGCTGGCGAAGTGGAACAACCCGATCTGGAAGGAGGTCTTCCCTGAGAAGGCGACTCGGTACCAGGCGGGTTTCGCGCCGATCGAAACCGTGCGGGCGGATGAAGAAGAGTGTGATAACGGCGTTTATAAGATCGTCGTGCCCAAGGTCAAGTACAACAAGGGGGCGGATATTGCCGGGGCGGACGCGGCAATGATCGCGAAATGGATTGCCTGGGCCTGCGCGGGAGGCCTCCAAATAGACGACAGCAATGCCGGGGATATTAACCATAGTCCGAGGCTTGACCAGCAAAAACGGGCAAAAAAGCTTTCTGGGGCGCGAATTAAGGTTAGTGTCCCCGGAATTAGGGCGGCCCGGCCGAGTGATTTTCTGATCCTGTTCCGGTACAAGAAGAACATGGGTTTGTACGCGCGGGCATTGGAGGAGCGGGGCATCCCGTTCGAGATCACCGGCAGCGACGCTTTTTCAGAATCGGAGGAAATTCACGAACTCACGAACCTGGCCCTGGCCCTCAACGATCCCGACAACCCGGTCTACACGGTGGCCGTGCTGAGGGGTGTTTTTTGCGGGGCGAGTGACGAGGACCTCGTGGAATTCAAAAGGCGGGGCGGACGGTTTAGTTATATGTCGCCGGGGCTGGACATCTTGAAGAGTAAACACATGGGGGCGACGCACATCCTGCTCGGGATGCAGAGACTTCGGGCGTGGCGCAATTTGACGCTGAGGTTGCCAGCGTCTGCGGCCCTAGACAAGATCTTCGAAGAATCGGGCATCATCAATTACCTGGTGTCGAAGGAGATGGGGAGCAGCCGCGCCGGCAACATGCTGAAGCTCCTCGAGATCGTCAGGAATGAGGAGAGGAAAGGAGAGACGGCGTTTGCGCGCGTGGTGAAGCTCCTGGAGGAGCTCGCCGAAGAGCGCGAGATCGAGGAGATCAGCCTGACCCCGGCAAGGGAGAACGCGGTGCGTCTTATGAACCTCCACAAGGCGAAAGGACTGGAGGCGCCCATCGTTTTCCTGGCAAACCCGTCGCCGCCCCGGGAACACGAGGTGGATAAGCATGTGGTGCGCATAGGGGCGGAGAAAATTGGTGACAGGCACCAATTTCCAGAGAAATTAGAGCCAGTCACCAATTTGCATGTCCCCGGAATTCGGGATGGGCGTCCTAAAGGATATTTTGCTTTTCACAAGCCCGGCACGTTTCAAAAAAAGGGTCCACTCCTGTCGCACCCGATAGGCTGGGAGGAAGCGGAGGAAGAGGAGAGGAAATATCAGGAGGCGGAGGAACAGCGGCTGATGTATGTGGCGGCGACGAGAGCGCGAGATCTGCTGGTCATCAGCACATATGGGGGTGAAGCCAAGAACAAGCCGTGGAAAACGCTCGATGCAAAGCTCGCGAATGTGCCTGAGCTCAAAATGGTTCCTCTCGGCGTCGAGTCCATATCATCTGGTCATTGCGAGGGAGCTAGACAACCGAAGCAATCTTCAAAGGAAGCGAAAAAGGACGAGATTGCAGCGCTTCCTTTGGTCGCGCGCATTGACAGAGAGCAAATCCGCCATGGACTTTCCGCGGGAAAGGATAGTGGAGCGCGGGCGCGGGAAAAGTTGGTCATCCGCAAAGCCGAGCTCGAACGGGTCAGGAAGGCCATAATGGCGAGCTATGAGAAGGCCGCCGAGCCGACCTACCTGGTCGAGACCGTCACGTCCCTGGCTAAAAAAGAGCGGGAGATGCCGTCGAGGCGACGCGACACGGGCCTCGGGCTGAGCTGGGGCCGCCTCGTCCATCAGATCCTGGAGGCTGTCGGCAGCGGCCGGCTCGATATCGAGAAAAAGGGCCTGGAGCTATTCATCGAGAATATGCTGGCCGCTGAGGAAGGTGATTACTCCGAAAAAGAGCAGCTCATCGTCCACGTGAAGTCTATCGTGAAGTCCGAGTTCTGGCAGCGGCTCAGGCGTGCCGAGCGGCGCTACTTCGAGATCCCCTTCTCGATCAAGACATCGGAATTGGAGCTGGGGCAATTGGGAGCAGAAAAGGCTTATCCATCCTCCGGCCCGGATTCTGCCATGAAACGGCCACAGTCTGGAAACCTTCCCCTCATCCTCAACGGCACTATCGACCTTGTCTTTTGGGAATCTCGAGGCTGGGTCATTGCCGATTATAAAACCGATTACATCCGTCCCCAGCTTCTCGAGGACGACCTGGCCGACCTGGTCAAGATGTATGCCCCCCAGATCCGTCTTTACGCCCGCTACTGGAAACAAGTCACCGGCGAGCCGGTCAAGGAAGCCGGGCTCTACTTCACATCTATTGACCGGTGGGTTGAAATTCCACTGAGCAAAACAGTCAGGTCCTGACGTCCTATTTAATCAAGGAGAGGCCTTCAAGCTAAATATTTCTACTGAGTCCCGAAAAGTTCTCAAACTTGAGGTCACAAATTGTGACTTCAAGTTGTGGGGGGGGGAGAAGGTACAGACCTTTTGTGCCGACAAGAACGAAGCGTAAGATTGATTTCTGGGGCGAAGAACAGCTTGACGTCAAAACGTTATAACGCTATAATCCTGAGGCGGAGGGCGTCCATGAGCAAAGAAAACAAACGCGTCACCGTTTATCTGAAGCCGGAGTACCATCGCGCGCTCCGGATCAAAGCGGCGGAGACCGAATATTCTGTTTCTGACCTGGTGAACTCGGCTGTGAAACAGGCGCTTCTCGAAGACGCCGTTGATCTCGAGGTTTTCGGCAAGCGGGCCAAAGAGCCGCGGCTCGTTTTTGAAGATGTCGTCAAGACTCTCAAGCGCGATGGGAAAATATAGAGTCCTGATCAGGAAATCTGCGGCCGATGAACTAAGCCGGGTTCCAAAGAAGGATCTCCGCCGGATCGTCGAGAGGATCCGTTCGCTCGGGGACGAACCGAGGCCGGCTGGCGGCGAGAAGCTATCAGCCCAGGAGCGCTACAGGATCCGGCAGGGGGATTACAGGGTTGTTTATTCAATCGACGATGCTGCCCGGACAGTCGAAATCTTTAAAATCGGTCACCGCAGTGAGATCTACCGGGATTAGTCACGTACCGGCAGTGTCCTCAGAATCTAGCAGCTCAGCCGGCGTTTCGCAGAGCCCTCTTGATTTCCTTTTCGTCGGTCGCCAGCCTATCGAAATCGGCTGCCTTCCAGCGCACGGCCTTGCCCATTTTATGAGGTTTGCAGAGAGCGCAGGACCTCCTTTTCTTTTTGAGGCGTTTTCTCATCTAATTTCTGTCCTCGTTATACCCGACCCATTTCGCCTGGTCAATAGGCTCAAGCCGTACTTGGCATAGTTATCGCCCGATTCAACCTGGATGTGCTGCGGCTCCGCTCCTCTAGGTTGTAGAAGAAAACGGAGACGAATTTCATCGTCAGCCGTACCAGGCTGAGCGAATCGTCTCCGTCAGAGCGTCTCTTTTTAAGGGCTCATGATCACGAAGTCCGAACTGACGACATGGGACAATCGGCTTGATATCATACAAAGTTTGTATATAATCAAAGGAGGTCCATTTTGGAGGAAAGATCCATGGCTGGGAGCACGGTCAATATTTCATTCAACAAGGAACTTCTCGCGGAGATCGACAAGACCGCCAGAGAGGAATCGCGGACGCGGTCCGAGCTTATCCGTGAAGCGGCCCGTCTGTACATCGGACGGAAAACGAGATGGGAACGGATTTTCGCTTTCGGCAGCCGGCAGGTTCAACGACTCGGGCTTCGAGAGGAAGACGTTGCCAGTGAAATCAAGAAGTACCGCACCAAGAAAGCAAGCCGAAAGGCCTAACCTCGTCCTCGATTCCAACGTTATCATATCGGCGGTTGTGTTCGGGGGGAAGCCGCGTGAAATCCTGGGCCTGGCGATAAAAGGCATGATCGGAATCGTTGTATCGGACAGTATCTTGGAAGAGATCAAGAGAGTTCTGGGGGAAAAGAAGTTCCAATTTCCGACAAAGATCATCCATGCTCTAATACGGGAGATTGAGGACCTGGCCGATTTCGAAACATCAAGATAGCGAAGCCCGATCAATTTCTTCGGAGTTATAAAAAGAGATAGACGCGCGCGGCGTCGATCGGCGGGGCCGTTATTCCGCCTTTCTGACCTCGAGCATCCGGTCGATCCGGAAGTTTCGCTCCTCGCCCCGCTTGAAGCAGTGCGCCCGCACGCCCTCGAATTCCTTGCCCATGTACTCCATCGGCTCGACCGACTCGGGTCGGATGCGGCGCCGCGTCTTGGTGTCGTCGGTCTTGAGGTAGACGATCTCCAGGTCGCCGCCCGTCTGGATGGCCTCCTGGATCAGGGCGAGCTTGTCCGCATAGGAGAGCTTTTCCTCGGCCTTCTTGTATTGGTACCGGGTGAGGAACTTGATGACCCGCCAATCCATCCGGATGTGCGGCTTTCTGATCTCTTTTTTGAGGATGATCCCCTGGAAATTCGTGCACCGGCTCAAGGCGACATAGACCTGGCCGTGGGCGAAGGTGCCGCGGCCGATGTCGATGACGACCTTGTCGAACGTCTTTCCCTGGCTCTTGTGGATGGTGATGGCCCAGGCCAGCCGGAGCGGGTACTGGGTGAACGAGCCGATCGTCTCGGAGAAAAGTTTTCCCGCCCGTTCGTCATAGTCAAGCTTGAAGATCTCCCAGGTGTTGGGCTCGACGACCACTTCGAACCCGTCCTGGAGCTCGACGATGAGGACATCAGGTGCGGCTTTGACCTTCTTGATACCGGCGATCCGGCCGAGCGAACCGTTCACCCAGCGACCGTTGGGGTCGTTGTTGACCATCATGACCTGGGCGCCGGGCTTGATCTCGAGGAGCTCATCGGTCGGCAGGTGCGATTTCCCGAATTCGCCTTCGAGAATCCCCTGAGAGCGGAAGGTCCGGCCGGGAAGCTGAGCGAGCTTTTCCTGGTTTCGTTTGTAGGCGAGGTCGTTGGTGCTGGTGAGGTGGATGTAGAAGTCCTCGTCGGGGGCGTCGAAGGCGGGGTCGAGGCGGCGGTTGAGCCGGCCGATGTCGTCATCCGTTACCGAGCGGTTGCGGATGGCGTTGAGAAGCTGGATGAAATCCTCCTCCGTCTGGCGGTAGATCTTCTCGAGCTCGACGAATTCCATATCGAACCCCGGATCGTTGAAGATATGCGAAGAGAAAAAATAGGGAGTCTCGTACTGATTGGAAAAGATATCCCGCTCGGCGGACGTCACTACGGGCGGGAGTTGGTAGAGGTCACCGATGAAGATCATTTGGAGGCCGCCGAAATGCTTCCTGGGCTGAGGGCCGTTGAGGCGGAGGAAACTCTCGACGCAGTCGAGGAGGTCGGCCCGGACCATCGAGATCTCGTCGATGATGACGGTGTCGAGGTTCTTGTAGAGGGCGGCGCGTTTCTCGGAGATCTTTTTGACTGTGTCGAGGGTGATGTCGGGCTTGAAACGGCAAAACGAATGGATGGTCTGCCCGTGGACATTGAGGGCGGCGACGCCGGTGGGCGCCAGGACAGCGACCTTCTTCCGGGTCGCATTCCGGAAGTAATCGAGGAGCGTCGATTTCCCCGTACCCGCCTTTCCGGTGATGAAGATATGCCTGGCGGTTTTCTCCATGACGTCGAGGGCGCGGCGGAATTCGGGGTTGATCTCGATGGCCGGGGCGGGGGGCGCTGCGGAGGGAGCTGCGGCGGTTTCTGCGGCAGGCGCCTTGGCTCGAGCGGTTGAGCGGGCCGGGACCTTCGCTGCGCGGGAGGTTGGGCGTGAGGCTGAGGTGGGCCTTGAAGCTAAGGATGGCCGGTGCGGCCGGCGGGCGCGTTTTTTCATCGGGGCGCTCTGAGCAGAGTATTTTACCTCAATCCGCCGCTTCGCAGAATTAAGGTGACACCAAACTTAATTCGGAAAGACTGTCTAATTTAAGGAATTAAGTATGGTGTCATCTTAATTCTGTCGAAAAGAGTTGTGTAAGGCGGAGAATGTGCCCGAAAAATAGTTTAAATCATTTCTTTTCAATTAGTTGTCTCGGTCTGACCCCATTTTCTCCTCCCCGCGATCACGGCTCCTTATCCCGCTCCCGGGTTTCGACCTCGGCCTCTTCGACCGAATGAGTCGGCTCCAGGATGCGGGCCAACTGGTTTTCCCGATAGAGCTCGACGACCGCCTTGACGGTCAGCTTTTCGTCCTGGATCTGATAGATGTCGATAAAATTTTCCTTCAGCATGGAGAAGGCGATCTCTCCGATCCGGTTGGTGAACAGCATGTCCAGATCGTATTGGATGATCACCTTGACGACATTGAGCCCGATGTGCCGTTTGCGGTCCAGGAACTCGTTCAGGTAGAAATCTTCGATGGCCGCTTCGTTCTCATCGATGCTGACGATCACGAAATAGGGGGCCCGCCCGAAGTGCCCGTAGACTCTCGAATCGAGTCCGTTGATTTCCGAAACGGGGACGATCGCCCGGACTTTCTTCTGCTGAGAGGGTTCGACATGGACGAAAACGGATTCGACCGTCGTGAATTTTTGGCTGACCCTCTGTTCGATCTCGTCGGCGATGCCGTGAGCCTGGTAGATGCTGATCGACGGGTTGGCGGCGAATTTCAATTCGACCATGCGGAAGGGACCGGCCTGGCGGACCTTGATGTCTTCGACGTCCTTGACGCCCGGGATGTCGAGGAGCGTCTCCTCGATCTGCCTCTGCAGGGGCTCATCCAGGTTGGCATCCATTAACACCAGAAGCGATCTCCAGGCGTTGGTCAGCCCCAGCTTCAGGATCAGAAGCGAGATCAGCATGATGATGGCGCCCTCGACGTAAGGGATCTGCCAGTAGGCCATGAGGATCCCGAAGAGGACGACGGTGGAAGAGACGATATCGAGCATCGATTCGCCGGCGTTGGCGAGAAGCGACTGAGAATTGATGGCTTTGCCGGTCTGCTTTTCTTTCCGGGCGATGAAAAATGCGGCCACGATGGACAGGGTGGAGACAGCCACCGGCAGCGCTGGGAAACGGATGAGCGGCGGCACAAAGAGCAGTTTCTGATACCCGTCCAGCAACAATTCGACGCCGGCCCAGGAGATCATGGCTCCGATGAGCAAGGTCACCAGCGTTTCCGCCTTGTAAAGGCCGTAGGGAAAACGCCGGCTCTTTTCCTGCGAGGCCAGCCATAAGCCGAAGGCCGAGGCGAATATGGCCACGGTATCGGCGGCGCTGTGGAAGGCGTCGGCGACCAGCACCTTGGAGTGGAAAAGCGTGCCGACGGCCGCTTTTAAAACCGCCACCAAGAGCGTGACCGCCGTTGCCCAGAGCGCGACCTTCTGGCCCCTTTTTAGCCGCGCCGTCCGTTCTGCCATCCCCTTGATGCCTCCGCTATTTTATGGCTTCCGCCGGGCAAGCCGGAATGCAGACCCGGCAGTTGGTGCATTTGGCGGACAGGATAAAGGCCTTGTCGTCCCTCATCTCGATGGCCGCGTCGGGGCAGACAGCGACGCAATCTTGGCACCCGGTGCAGGCGTCCTGGTCGACGACCGGCTTCCCCGGGGCAGCGGCAACCCGTCCGGGTCCGGGTGTCTCGACGTCGGGAACGTTGAATTGCCTGGTCATGGGGGAACCGCAGCCGGGGCAGGCGGTCTTGAAGCAGGGAACTCCCGGGCGATGGGGCAAAACCGTGCCGCAACGGGGGCAGATACAGTTCCCAGCCGCGGCCGCTAGGCCCATTCCCATTCTTCCCCGGCCCGCCGCTCGGCCCGGACCTCCCCGCCCGTGTCGGCCTCTTCCGCTTCCGCCTCTTCTTCCCACTCCAAAAGGCATAGCCACCTCCCCTTAGGCCGTTGCGACCACCAGGTCTCCTTTGCGCACGCCCAGGTGGCCGGCCACGTGGTCGCACTTGGCCATCAGAATGAAATAGATGTTCTTATCGATCCCGCAGAGCCCTTCAAAATTGCCCTGGCCCTTGGCGATGACGAGGTCGGCCCGGTCGAAGATGTCCCTGAATTCAGCCGAAGTCGCCGCCAGGATCGTTCCCGGAGCATCGTCGCCGTTGGAGATGACGTGAGCGATTCTGTCGATCCCGACCGCTTTTGCGTCGTCCATCGTCGCGTCGTTGATGACCGGCGCGCCCCGGACGGCGAAATAGACGTTTGGGTGCTGGACGGTTTCCAGCAGAATCCGGTCCATCACGATCTCGCCCGCATTGTCCCCGAGATAGAGCAGCATTTCGGCCCGAGGAATCGAATCCCTCAGGGATTCGGATCGGTCCACTGCCAAGACTATCGATTTGGCCCGCTCCAGAGTGGCATTGAAATCAAACGGGCGGCCCGGGCCAAAATCGATGATGTTGCCCGCGATCGCCAGCCGCAGCGCCATGGAAAATGGATCGGCCGCGTTGTCGACCAGTTTCTTGAGGTCCGGATAATATTCCAGCATCAGCCGGTTGAAAGTCCGCTTGATTTCAGAGTAGGGGTCCGGATTTTCCAGAACACCGCGGATGAGGCGGTGCATTTCCTTGCCCATCTGCGGCAGGGACTGCTTGAGATCGATCTTGCTCAGAAAAGTCAGCAGGGCGCGCATCGCGGGCTCTTGCTTTTCTTTCGGCACTATTCCCTTGTTGAAGAGCGTGACCAGGCTCCCGATGGCGCAGGGGATGCATTCATAGGTCACACTCAAAGAGGCATGGCGTTCAGGCTGCAAGAATGGTCTCCTCTCGGTTGCTGCTGCATGGCCGCGGCGGCGAAGGCTATGGAGAGGGATTATAGACCGACGGCCTCTTGAGCACAACCCGCATCAGGAGAACCCGTCGCGGCCGGCGCGGGAATTAAGGTGAGAATTAAGGTGACACCATACTTAATTCCATAAATTAGACAGTCTTTCCGAATTAAGTTTGGT
>CAYOZW010000129.1:0-9248 GCA_964408495.1 uncultured Eubacteriales bacterium | reverse complement strand
CGTTTCCTGCGCCAATTATTTCGGAGAGACGATTGAGTGGGCGGGTTGGGCGATGGCGACGTGGTCGCTTCCCGGGCTTGGGTTCGCCATCTGGACGGTGGCTAACCTCGGCCCGCGCGCCCGGAGCCACCACCTCTGGTATCAGCGTCATTTTCCCGATTACCCCAAGAAAAGGAAGGCCTATATCCCTTTCCTGTTTTAGGCTGAGTTTCTCGTCTGAAGAGACGGTCCGCAGTCCGAGAAGCGCCGTTCGGGCCGAGCTGTATCGCCCGGATTCTTTACTATAAGAGAGGCTTGCCATAAGATAGAAAGGACAAAATGAGCATTCCAACTACAGAGAGAAAGGGGGATGTGAAAGTCTATGGCTCGGGATCACCCGGAGGGAAGGGTGCCGGCCTCATCAAGATCAGCGAGATCGATATCCCCAAAGTCGGGAAACTCCCGACGCGCATTCTGGCCACCGATTTTTACGACCGCCACTTGGAACACAACGGCCGGTTCGGAAAGGAAGAGGTGGCAATTATCTCGTCTATCCTTGAGGATTTGGGGGATGTCCCCCTGGGGATTCGGTCATCGGCGACTAATGAAGCGCGCCGCGCTCTGGCCCGAGGCGGTCCCGTGCATGCCGGGGAGAACGCGACCTTTATGCTACCCAACAACCACCCCGACCCGCAAGTTCGCGCTGCTCAGACCGTCCAGGCCGTTTATCATATCTATAATGATTTCAGGCAGAAGCAAACGCCTTCCAGCCCTGAAAAGATGGGCATCGTAATCAACCCTATTCCGGGCCTTTTCGATGACACGCTCGCCGGCCCGGTCTACTATCCGTATATATCCGGAGTCGCCAGCTCATTTTTCCCCCACGCTTTGAAAAATCAGGATCCCAAGGAGGGTTTCGCTCGGATCGCATTCGGCCATGGCTATGCTACGGTCCTGGACGATTTTCCCGTCATCTCCATGGCCACCATCCGCAACCCCATCCCTCTAAATCTGCTGAGGATTGGGGCCGGCCAGCAATATTTTTATGCCTTGGATATGACCAGAAACAAGGAGTTGAAGGGTGAAGAACTGGAGACGATGAGGAAACTTCACGTCCGGTTTGCCAACTATCATAAGATCCGGCTCCTCGGCATCCAGAACAATCTCATCACCATCGAGGAACTCATCCAGAATAACCATTTCGGATTCAAGACCGCCCTGAACGAGATCATGGAAATGATAGCGGCCCGCGTCGTTTCCCACTTCCAGATTGAGTTTGTCTTCAACCTCGATTTTTCTCGCAAGGACAATAGACAGGGCACCTTTCACCTCGTCCAGCTGACCGAGTTGCCTGAGCTGAGGTTTGAGACTATTCCGTTTCCCCGGAAGATCAACCGCACCTATGTATCGATCACCAATGCTCAGGGACATGGCGTCAAGAAGGGAATCCGGTTTGCCGTGGTGGTGTCTCCCTTCCTGTACACTAAGGACATGCAGGCGCCGGTGAGAAAGCGGATTATCGAGGTCAACCGGGACATGCGCCGCCGGGGCGAGGACTACATCTTGGTCGTACCTGGCCGCCTGGGCAGCAAGAATCCGGACTGGGGAATCTGGGTCGATTTTAAGGATGTCGACAAGGCCGCGGCGATTTTCGAATACGGGGTGGATGTGGCGGGTCGGTCCGAACCTTTGCCCGAAAATGGGAGCCTGACCGGAGGAATCTACGGCAGCCATTTCCTGTATATGATCCAGGGTGGGTTTGATGAGGAACAGAAGCGGCTTCAAACCCGGATGTATGGAACCCAGGGTACGCATTTTCTGACCAACCTGATGTGCAACAACATCATCTATGGCTATGTCACACCGCTTGTAGACATCTTCGACCCGTGGCTCTTCTCCGGCCCTCATCCGGAGGCGGCGCTCTCGGTCCTGGAATTCCCGGGACCGGTGAATGTCTATGCCGATTCCGTCAGCCAGCGCTGTCAGGTGGTCGCCGAGAATGACTAGCCCCCGCCCTCGGGAATATGAATTCGTCCCCCGGATCATCAATCCCGTCAAGTTGAAAAGGGCGCTGTTCTTTGCTGCTGATAGCCAGGTCCGGGAGTCGAGGAAGGTCCTCCAGACGAATATGCCCTGGCTGAAGACAGACATTCTTCCTGATCCTCAGTCGGTGCTGGGAGCCGCCTCCGATGAGCCTTCGGTTTTTCTCCTCGATGACACGGGGATGGCCATCCTTGATCCCGGAAAGCTGAATTCTGGGAAGCAGCCGGCGGCGGTTTTTGTCCTCCTGTCTTTTCAGCCTTTCGTCCAATGCTCGCCCCCTCAGCCAGCCCGGCACAAATATCCATACGCCGCCGTAGCCGACCTTGTCTTTGCTGTGAACAAGAATGAATTGACACCCGAAACGATCATCTTGCCCGCCGTCAGGGCGGCCGAGGATTTGCTCAACATCAAGGAACTTTCGAGCCTTCGGCGGTTCATTTTTCATGTCGTAGACGACGAACCGCGCTGGTTTTCTCAATTCCTTCCGCTGCTCTACAGCATCATCGGGCAGCGGGCGGATGTGATGATCAGCAGAACGTATGAGGAAAGCCTCAATTTCCTTTTTGGTGTCGAAGAAGAATCCGGGATTAGCCCTGAAAACTGGCTCTCTCGAGGTCATGGAGATGACGTCGTTTGCCTGATCACCGACATCTTCTTCCCCAGGGGGGAAGAACTCCAGAGCGATGCCGGTCGCGACCTCATCCGGCTGGTCAAAAAGCACCTCCCCCGCATTCCCATCATCATCGCCTCCAAAGCCAAAGAGGCCCATGAGTTTCACGGACAAGGATTTGTCCTTCCCAAGGGGGACCCGGGAAGCCTCCGAAAGCTCAGAGAATATATCCTCAACTTCACCGGAATTGGAGATTTCCTTATTTTCGATGAACAAGGTCGGGAGCTCCGGCGGGCCAAAAACATCCAGGAAATCTGCGGCATCGTCCTCGAAGCTGAAAAAGACACCGAAGCCGGCCGCCGTCTACGCCGAAGACTGGAAAGCTATGGTGAGAAGGATAAGTTTTCAACTTGGCTCTACATGCACAGCTATCGAGAGCTGGGGGACCGTCTGCGCCCCCAGAGAGGTCGAGGCCGGGAGCTCATTACGATTCTGAAAAGGAATCTCCAGCTGGAGATTTCACGTCTTGAAGGGACTTCTCTCCATATGGGTCCGCAAAAGATTACAAAATTGGCCGATCTCCCGTCTGCTCTTCGCTCCCTGGCAGCCGAGACGATACAGCCTTTCTCCGACAACGATATCCTTTCTTCCTGGCTTGACCGTCGCGGCTATTCGGAGCTGGCCGAGGATCTCCGACCCGTTCATGGGAGCGGAGAGGAGCTGCGCCAAACCCTGGTCATGATCGTCGAAAAATGGATCACGGTTTACAGGGAGCGGGGTCTAAGTCCCTGATATCGCCCCATCTCCATAGCCCATCGGTTCCAGAGTGTTCTCGGGCCGAGTGTTTTGATTCGGTTTGATTTTTGTTTGGATTCCGTTAAAATGAGGGGCTAGGATTGAACCAATGATAGAGTCGGCTCACGATAGATCCCGCGGCAAAGCCAAGATTCTGTGCGTCGAAGACGATCTCAATCTCCAGAAAAATCTCTCCTTTATCCTTTGGAGAGAGGGTTACGAAGTCCTTTGCGCCCAGACCGGAGAAGAGGCCCTCGACGTGGTCAGAAGAAAAAAGCCTGACCTCGTCCTTCTGGACCTCATGCTTCCGGGCATCGACGGCAATAAAGTGAGCAGTATTTTGAGGAAGGACCCCGGCACATCAGACATCTTGATCATCATGGTGACGGCCAAGAAACAGATGGAGGATATTGTCGCCGGCCTAAAGAATTATGCTGACGATTATGTGACCAAACCGTTTGATCCTGAGGTTTTGCTGGCCCGAATACAGGCCCTCTTAAGGCGGAGGATCAAATCATCGGACGAGGCCAGGACAACGCTGGAAATCGACGGTTTAGTTATAAATCGGGGAGCCTATGAAGTCTTAGCGGGGGGCCGGAAGATCGCCCTGACCAAAACAGAGTTTGAGATCCTGGCCTTGCTCGCCGGCAAGCCCAACCATGTTTTCACCCGATCTCGAATCCTGGATAACGTCCGTGAAGACGGCTATCCGATCACCGAGCGGGTGGTCGATTACCATCTGACAGGGCTTCGGAGGAAGCTCGGCAAGACCAAAAAATATATCCGGACAGTGCGCGGCGTAGGTTACAAATTCAGCATGGAATAAAGCTTCGGGTCTTCGGCCCTTCATGTTATCGGCATTTTCCGTTATCATTGATTCCGTGCCCCGAGCCCTTTTTGTCTCCGATCTCCACGGCAGGATCGACTGCTACAAAAAACTCTTTGAGGTGGTCTCTCGGGAAAGACCGGAGGCTGTGTTCATCGGCGGCGATCTTTTCCCTCACGGTTGGTATGCCCCTGAAATCCTGGATTTTACCCACCAGGATTTCATCAATGATTTCCTGGTGAAGAATCTTGTAGTTTTGCGTGCGGCGATGGGCAACCTCTATCCCAGGATTTTCCTGATCATGGGCAATGACGATGCCCGGGTTGAAGAGGCCGCGGTTTTGGAGGCGGCCAGGCACGGTGTCTGGGAATATATTCATCAACGCAAGGCCGAGTTCGGCCGATTCTCCATCTATGGCTATGCTTATGTTCCTCCGACACCCTTTCGACTGAAGGACTGGGAAAGGTACGATGTCTCCCGCTATACCGACCCGAACGCCGTCTCTCCCGAAGAAGGCTGGCGGAGTTATCCTACTTCCGAGCACGAAAGAAGATATGGAACCATCCAAGAAGATCTGGATCGGCTCACCGAAAACGAGGATATGACCAGGGCCATTTTCCTTTTTCATGCTCCTCCCTATCGAACCCATCTCGACTTGTCCGACCAGAATAGAAAGATGGTCGATCACGTTCCTCTTGATAACAACCTTGGGAGTATCGCCATCCGCAGGTTCATCGAAGGCAGGCAGCCCCTCTTGACCCTCCACGGCCATGTTCACGAGTCCGCCAGGCTTTCCAGGGATTGGAGGGACCGGATCGGCCGCACCCACTGCTTCTCGGCGGCTCACGATGGACCTGAGCTGGCGCTGATTCGTTTTGATCTCGAGATGTTGGAGGCCGCTGCCAGAGAGCTGATTTAGGTCAGGTCTCCGCTGTTGGGGGAGTTTCCCTTGAGCCGAAGCGCTCTCGCAGCGTCGGTTACCGCGTCAATCTTGACGGCATAGCTCGTCTTTTTAGCGATGTCCTCATCCGTAATCAAGTGGACATCCAGGATTCCGTCTATCTTCAAACCCGTCTTCTGGAAATTCATCTCGTCCAAACCCAGACTCCATCCCTCCAGCCAGGTCATCAAGTCGAATCGTTGCTTTTTTGTTCCCCGAAAATGGATCAGGAGATCGATGTCGCTTTCCGGACCGGCCGTGGCGTTCTTGGTGCTTCCGATCACGTACATGGCCTGAACGCCGAAGCGTTTCGGGTCGAGATTAGAGGCGATGTGTTCGGCCATTTCAAGTCGCCAGGCCCAATGGTTCTCAGGCGATATTTTATCAGTATCCTTAAAATGCCGATGTGGGGGAGGGCTCACCTTGGGGTCGACAAGATAGCCTAAGGCCTCGTCCTCATCGGCGTTCATCAAGACGCGAAGCACCTTCCCTCCGGTCGCTGCGGGAACGTCGATGACCTTAACGGTGTCCGCGATATTCGCATGTTCCGGCAATACGCGAGATAGGATATTGGGCGAGTCTTGGAAAAAGCTTTCCTGCAAGAGGGCGCCGGGCTCGTCGGGGTACAGAGGAAGGTAGCGGATCTCGGCTTCCACCAGGTCCTGGAAGAAGTGAGTGCCGAAGGATAGATCAGGGTGGGAATTCCCCCTTTTTCGGGCGATTTCCACCAGTGCGGCCGTATTCGAGATGTCTGAATAAGAAACTCTGACGCCGAGCCTGAGGTCTCCCCGGCTTCCCCAGCGTCCCGGCCCCATTAGGATAAACCTTCGCCGGGGAAGGAGCTTGTTCAGCCGGCTGACCGCTCGTCCAATGGAGAGCAGGGCTGCCTGGCTGAGGAGACCGTCATATTTCTCAGGGTCGACATAAACAACGTGAGTCATATCGGGCAGGCTGCCGTTGGAGATGAAACGGTTGGCCAAGAAGACAATTCTTTCCTTAGGCAGGTCCTTGGGAATAGGCGAAGGCATGCCTCCCTCCTGGTAGCTCTGTGGCCGGCATTGAAGAAGGTAGAAATGGCGGCCGTCGGAAGCGAATTCGATGTCAACCGGTGACTGAAGCTTTTCTTCCAGGATTTTGATCACTTGCCGAATCTGGGGGATAAACGGAGTTTCAGTGACCAGGCCTTCAAACGTAACCACGAGTTCGTCCTTGGTGAAGTCAACCCCCCGCCCCAGCGGTTTCCTGAGGCATTGGCCGTCATAGACGGAGACGATCTTATCCACGGCGGGAAGGTTCTCCCCGAGTTCGCTGAGGAACTCCTTAACTTCGATCGTTTCAAAAGTGTTAGTCTCCATGTTGATAACGTCCATCTTTTTTGGGGCGTAGCGGACGACCTCGTCCGCCGTTACATTGACCCGGAGGCCGACTTGACCGGGTGCGATCAATACCGGGAAATCGTCGCTTGTTCGGTCCACGGCCCGCGTCCCCAGCCCCGGTACCAATCGCAGGAGCCCATCCTCGCGTTTGATCCTCGGTGACCAGCGAAATTCGTTGCGGCTGAAGGCAACCCCGGCAAACGCCGGGAGAAAATAATGTCCGACCCTTGCGCCCACCACTTCCTGGATCATGATCCCCATTTCTTCGGCAAAATCGAGAAGCCCCCGCTCTGCCCGGTAGCCAATTGGATCTGGCCCGTAGGTGGAGGCGTAAACCTCGGCAACGGCCTCCTTCAGGGCTTCCAGCCGTTCCTGCTTGCTGCCCTGATTGGCCAGAAACAGGCTTTTGTATTTCCCTGAAAAGGCTGATCCCGACCGGTCCTCCAGCAAGCTCGAGCTGCGGACGATGATCGGCTGGTCTTTGAAATCGTCCAGGACCATAGACAGGCCCTGTACGATATCGGTCGGAAAGCGCGAGCTTTTGAATGTCTGGATGATGTGAGGATACTCCAGCCGGACCTGGTTGATATCCTTGTATTTCTGCTCAGCCACCTCGTTGAGGTTGTTATAGGAAAGAAAGCTCAGCAGCCCGTCCGAGGTGATATACCAAGTCTTTGGGACCTTGATCTCATCAAAATGGCTCAGCGATTCGGCCGAGCTCCTGAGGATATGCTTGGCCAGAAAGAGCCCCGTGCTTTTCCCTCCCAGCTTGCCCTGGCTTTCCGGCGAGAAGACGATGTTGTCAAGGATTTCGTAGAAATCGCCGATATCGATATGCTCGATGGCGGTGTGGATAAACTCGGGCTGATCCGAGAGAAAACGACGGACGAGCGAGACCAGGACGCCACGTCTGTTGGCCGGAGGGAGCTCGATTCCCTCGGCGGCGATGTGATGGTACCTCCGGATAGCGTCGACGACCTGAGCCATGGATAGATTCCGGTTGGTCACCCTGACGAGGAAGCTCAACCGGTCCTCTTGAATCCACTTCTTGATGTTGATCAGGATCTGGTCGCTAGTCAGATGTTTGGCCGCCAGCCGGAAGGTTTCATCGCTCATCTTTTCGCTGAAGGCGGGCATGGTCCTTTGGTAGGGACGGTTGTCGTCTTCGGGCTGGCTCTCCGGCTGCACTTTTGTCCCGGCCAACGATTTCTGGAGCATTCTTTCCGCCTCCTGGACGCCGCTCCAACTGAGGAAGTTGAGCATCCGGCGGGAGATGTTCAGAAAAAAGTTTTTGTTCGTCTGACGCAAGAAGTTCAGGGCGACTCGCCATTCGTCGGCCCGGCGAGCGACGACATCCTGCCGGGCCGTTTGGTAATCCTGGTAGGCTTGCTTCATCCGGGAATAGAGGAGGTAATGACCCAGCCTCTCAACGATCGTCTTAAGAAGTTTCGTTTCTTCCTTCAAAAAGGGACCGTCATCGACGTGCGGCATCTCCGAGGTATAGTAGACGCTCAGCCTTCCGACCTTTTTGTCTTGGACCTGAATATCGGCGAATTGAACCCACGGCGTTTCCTGGAAAAGAGGCGACTGGCAGGAGCCGCCTTCCAGGATGATCTTGGCAATACAGATATCCGGGTATTGCCAACCGGGAGGGATGGCCTCAATGACTCCTTTACAAATATCGGCGAGGTTCGCGTCCGGTTTGTTTAGAAGCTCCTCGATTTTATAGAGACAGTTGAGCTCTTTGGCTCTTTCGGATAGAAACCAGACGAGCGTATCAATATTCTTCGGCTGTTCATCCATGATGGATCACCCCCCGACTGGTCGTCCCATCGACCTTGATTTTCAAAGGAGCGGAGAGCCGGACATGCCGGACATAGCCCGTTTCGTGGACGACCGGCTGCTCATTGATCCAATCCCAGTCGATCCTGTATCGATCCTCGGCTCCCAGGGAAAAGTAAAAAACCCGGAAACTGGTGATGTTGTGGAAGAAATGAGAGCCCTGGCTGAGCATCGAGCTCGTCTCCGGGAGGGCACATTCGACGATGACCTTGGCGCCGCAGATTTGACCAAAATTCACCGGAATCCCTGCCTGTGAATCCGAAGTCCCCCAGCGTCCTGATCCGATCAACAGGTAAGAGCTGTCGGATGTCATCAGCCAATGGTTCAATTTCTCGAGCTCTGAGGCGACCGTTTCGGAAAAATGGACGTTGAACGTCTCTGGCTTTACGTAGACGATATCCCGGATATCATCGAGGACGCCATTCCCCAAGGCAGACGCGGAGGCCAGAAGGACGCTTTTAGCCCCGAGTTCCTCAGGGGAGATTGTGACCTGGTCTGAGGAAACGACCATCGGTCTGACTTGGAGAAACCCGAACCTGGCCGGGATTCCCCGGCGCTCGTCGAGCGTCAGGGCGAACTCGATCTCGATCCGCCTCCCCAGCGTATCTTCGCAAAGCTTGAGCAGTTCCTGCAAGAAGAGGTTGAGGGGCAGGAGGTCGAACTTCAGGATGGGTGCGAAGTCGATAAGCCGCGGACCTTTTTCGGCGATTCCGTAAATGATTTTATCATCCTGGGCCCGATAGGTAGAGGCCAGAAATTGAAGGACTCCGTCTTTCTCCGCCTCTTCCAGGCTGAACTTCATCATATACTCTGTCTCTTTAATGGGATTGAACTCCG
>CAYOZW010000128.1:0-9253 GCA_964408495.1 uncultured Eubacteriales bacterium | reverse complement strand
CATCTGGAGGATTGGCGGGTCTGCCGGGTCGACTTCTCCGAAGCCTTCGCCCCTATGCCCGAGCTTCTGCCGGGCTGCAACATCACTGTTTGTTCCAAAAAGCTCTACACAGGGCTCCTCAAGCTTGGTGATGAATCAGTCAGGGCCGGACTGGGACGATACCTTAACGATGAAGAAATAGGGGCACTTCTCATCCGTCGGGATCTCGTTCTCAGCCGGCTCAAAACTCTGATCGCCGAGAAGGGTGAAGCCGCGGTCCTCTTCTAATCGAGGATTCCTGAAGGAGCCGAGCGGCGAGGCGCCTCCTATCGCTTGCGCTCGTCCTTCACTCTGATGATCCCCCCGGTATCCTGAGCGATGTAGAGATAGCCTTCATCGTCACGGCAGAGCCCCTCCTGGTTATCTCCTAGGAAAGCGTATTGTTTGACAAGCCGCCCGCCCAGGGTGATTTCCACCAGAATATTGTCGGCATCGCTGACGACGTTGAGAAGTCCTTTCTCCGGGTCAAAATAAATGGCCGCCGGATCATCCATCTTGAACGGAAGGACCCGGATGATCCGGGCCTCCGCTTCGGCGGCTTGGCTCGATCTTAGGGGGACGAGCACCTCCATGATCATCGGCGGGTCCCACTGGTTGCCCACATAAAACGTTCCTCCTTCGGGATGCTTTGGATCGGGCACGAAAGTCATGGATTCAATACCGTTGTCGAATTCATCCGTCTTCTTTTGCAGGAAATTTGTGTCTCCGTTGAATGTCCTGTTGATGGGAAACCGCCTTTTGACCTCTCCCCTGACCGGGTCGAACTCGAGGATGACATCCTCCCCTTCAGCCGCGATATAAAGAAGTCCTGTATCGGGAACGACGGTGATCGCTTCGAGGTCACCCCTGACCTTGTAATTGGCGACCGGAGTTCCGTCTTTCCTGATTTCCGCAACATCCCCTTCGTCGCCGACAACAAAAAGGGTTCCCCGCGCCTCATGGTAGCAGACCCCGGAGGGCTCGTTCAGATGCTGTTTGTCGATGTCGCCGCCAAAGCCCTGGACATCCAGCCATTTATAGGGGAAACGGATTGTCGGAGCGTACTTCGGCCGGGAGCAGAACGACAGAAGGAGGAGAGGCACCAGAATCCAAGCCAGCTTTTTTGTTCTCACGTTTGCACCTTCCTCCTCCGTTGGCCAGATGGCTCGTGTCCGCAGTTCTCAGAAGCGTCGCTACGGGCCGAGTGTGAAGTCGAAAATTATACCAAAATGGGGATTTCTTTCAAAATCTTATCTGGACCGGCCAATCGGCAAAAAATGCAGCAAAATAATCCCCCCTCCCTATTTTATGAATAATCTGGGGTTGTTGATTTTTTATGTTGAAATCATTATGATGGATTCCGCTTGAGAAAATGGGGAAAACCAGCTTCCGAAGGAGAACTGCCATGAGGCGCGTTGTCGGAATTATATCTTTCTGTTGGCTGGCCATTTCTTTCCGGCCCATTTACGCCCAGTTCACCCCGGAAGAGATCGCCCAACGGCCTCTCTGGGAGGAATTCCTGAAGACAGCCGAGATCGTCCGTTCCGAGGAAATCGGCGAAGGGGTCACCAAACCGTATAAGCTCTATCTTCAAAAGGGCGCTACCCAGTCCAAGGCTTGTTGGAAAAACCCGAAGGGTTTACGTGATGGATTTCTCGAGGGTTGGCAGTACGAGATCGCAGCTTACAGGCTGGACAAGCTCCTCGGGCTGAACATGGTCCCGCCGGCCGTGGAAAGGGAGCTCAACGGCAAGCCGGGAGCCCTTGTCTATTGGGTCACCAGCGAGTACAGCCTCCTCAAGGTCATGGAGGAGGGGATCAAGATCCCGAACAGCGCGCGTCCGCACACCGAAAACATGAAATACCTGACCCGCGCCTGGGACGCCCTGGTCGCCAACGACGACCGGACCCAGCAGAACGTGCTCTATACCAAGGACTGGCGTATGATCCTGATCGACCATTCCCAGGCCTTCCGCTCCTCCAAGGGATATTGTGATAGCCTCCTCTACGGCAGCAAAGGACTCAAACGCGGGGATGACGGGCGGGCGCTATTATTCCGCCGTCTCCCCCGCTGGTTCGTCGATAACGTGAAGACGCTCGATTTCGAAACCGTGCGGGAAGCTGTCGGTCCCTACTTAACGGATAAGGAAATCGAGGCCATCATCAAGCGCAAAGCGCTTCTCCTAGCGGAGATCGATGAGATGGTCAAGGAAAGCGGCGAAGCCAAGGTCCTCTACTGAGACCGCGGCCGCCCGGAAAAAGAAAGGAGAGATCATGAAAAAGCTTATTCTAGCCTCCCTGTTTGCATCCGTTTTTCTATTCTCTCTTATCCCCTGTTTCGCTCAGTTCACGGAGGAGGAGATCGCCGAGCGCCCCAAATGGGAGGAATTCCTTCTCAACGCCAACATCATCAAAGAAGTCCAGATCAAGTCAGAAGCCGTGACCAATCCATGGCATCTCACCCTGGAACTCGACGGAGTCACCAACGACGCCCTCTGGAAGGATGTGCAAGGCCGGGTGAAGGGGTACATCGAAGGCTGGAAATACGAGATCGCTGCTTATCTCTTCGATAAACACCTCGGCCTCAATATGATTCCACCGACTGTCGAGAAGAGGTTCCACAACAACCTCGGCTCCTGCCAGTTCTGGGTCGCCGCCGAAATGACCATGAAGGACAAGGTCGAGAAAAAAATAAAGACGCCATCCATCAAGGTTTTTTACTGGAACCGGGCTCTCAACCTGCAGCGTTTTTTTGACAACCTCATCGGCAACGAGGACCGCCACCAGATGAACTATCTCATCACCAAAGACTGGAGGGTCATCCTGATCGACCACTCACGCAGCTTCAGGACGGGCAAGAAATGGACAAGCGTGCTGCCTTATGGAGAGAAAAACAAAGAAGGCCTGGTGCAAAAGGACATGCCCAAGGATCTCTTCGAAAAGATGAAGACGCTCACCTTTGACGAAATCAAGGGTTTTGTAGGCGAATATTTGACCGACGAAGAAATCAACGCCGTCCTGGCCCGAAAAGACCTGATCATCGAACACATCAACAAGATGATCGAAAAGAAAAGCGAAGCCGAAGTCCTCTACTGACGCTTCGCCTTTTTTTGTCTGGCTTTTTTTGACATCGTCAGGATGTTCAGGTTGTCCTCCCGACGATAAGAAAATCGATCCATCAGCTTGCGGGCGAGAAATATCCCCAGCCCGCCCATCTCATCCCGGTTGATCATCTCTTCGAGGGTGGGGCGTTCGACCTGACGGGGGTCGAAGGGAACCCCGTTGTCCCGGATTTCGAGAAAAAAATCCCCCTTTTCGTACCAGGCTTTGATGACGATCTGCCCTTTCCCTTGCCGATAGGCATAGCGCATGATATTGGTGCACATCTCAACAAGGGAGAGCTCGACTTTGTAGAAATCCTCTTCACTAAGGGCCAGGCCGTCCAAGTTCTTCTTCAGAAATTGGCGGACCTTATCCAGTTCCCGGAGCTCACTCTGGACCCTGAGCGTGTTCATGGTCAATAAGAAATCGGCTCTAGAATCTTATCAAAAAGAGCTGCCGATGAGAAGGATTGCTTCTGGGGCAGCAGCGCGATCTTGCGCTTGAGCTCGGCACGATGGCTAAAACGGATTTCCTTTCCCTGGCAGGACACAGAGAGCGGGGTTTCCAGAAAAACAGCCGTGATTTCCGCTTCTAGCTTGGCCTCAAGCGGAAGCACCAAAGCCATCTCCGGTTGCAGGGCTTGCGGCGGATGGGTGGACCAGACGATCGTCGCCCGGTTTTTCCGATGGCGATACCTGACATTGGCATTTTCGACACTGAAGGGCCGGTCCGATTTCAGCCTAAGGGTGACCGTGTAGGGACACCTCTCGAAATCGAGCTGGAAATTGAGGTTGACACGCCTATCTATTACCCGGTCTTCCGTCTGCGTGGTGACCTCCTCCTTCAGCCAGTCCATCTCCAGCGGCCAATCGAACTCCCGGAAGGATTTTTTCTCCTCCAGGATTTCTTCTCGGCCGTCAAAATCCGCTCGGATGCCTCTCAGATAGCCGCTGCTTGTGAACTCGATGGCTGTACTGTTTTCGACGCCCAGCTTCTGGGTGATCGAGACTTCCTGCTGCCAAGGCCCCTCGTAGACAGGGAAGGTTTTCAGGTAAAACGTACCTCCGATAGCGAGTATTCCGACGGGGATAAGGGCAAAGGGCCTCCGGAAATTCTTAATCCCCAGCAGATCCCCCGATGAACTCCGATAGGCGGCGCCAAACCCCAGCAGGAAGGGCATCGTCCAGAATACGAAGAAAAGGATAAGAGCCGTCCAGAAGATAGTGGTCGCGAGAAAGCCCTTCAGCGAGACAAAACTCGTCGTCGACGCCCGCATAATGAACTCATAATACTCGGAGACAACGAGCATCCGGAAAGTCCAGAACGGGGCCAGGACCCAGAGCAGACCCTTGAGCCATCCCCAAGGAACCAGACAGGACAGGCTCAAAAATAGGAGTCCGGCCGCTGGATAGAGAGCCAGCCGAGGACCTGAAGTTTGCCAGGCGAGAACCGTAAGGACGGAAAGATAAAGAGATGCGCGGATAAAATAAAAGAAAGGATTTTTCCGCAGCCTCCATTTCCGAGTGAGCTGCAGGCCGAGCCAAATCCCGAGGATGAAAAAGAGAAACACGTAGGGGATGTAAGGTCCGGGATGGGCATACCAGGGGGTCCGCTGGCCGCTGACCAGCTGCATTAGCCAGAGGGCACAAAACATCATGACTATAATGATCAGGTTCATAATCAAGAGTTTCGGCCACGATTTCTTGATTTTCTTGTCCTCTTCCCAGTTTACTCCGAGCTTCCGGGTTCGATAGAGATTCAACAGGGCCGCCAGGCCGATGAGGAGGCTCAGGACAACAAAGATTCTCAGCCATTGCAGCGGGATATAAAAGGGCTTCTCCCCTAACAAGACCAGCATATAATGGCCGGCTTTTTCTTCTGGCTGGCCCTGGTCGAATCGGTGGACAAGTTCCAGGATGAGCCGCCCGCTTCGTTCCAGCCCGGCCGGCTCGAAATATTCCAGAGTATCGTTGGGAGTGTGGATCGGGAAAGTGACGTCAGAGACGAAGGCAATCGCCGGAATCCCCTTCTCCATGAAAGGCTGGTGATCGGAGCCGGCTCCGCCGAAGGCGTTGTTCAGGCTCTGGAAAAAAGTGGGGTAATCAATATTCCGGTAGCCCAAAGAATGAAAGGCATCGATGCTGGCCGTGACCAGCCAGGCGGGCGTCTGGGTCTTTTGGGTGTCGATCCAGAGCATCAAGGGGGAATCATCGCTCACCATATCGAGCTGCAGCATCAAGGCGACGTTCTCGAGGGGATAGTGCTCGACGAAGGACTTCGATCCGATGAGGCCGGACTCCTCGCCGCAGAAGGCGACAAAGACAAGGGTGGCCGTGGGCGACTCCTGATTTAAAACCCTCGCCAGCTCAAGGATAGTGGCCACTCCCGAGCCGTCATCGTTGGCTCCTGGAATCTCCGGCGAGGCTGAATCGATATGAGCGCCGATGATGATCTCCCTTTTATCCGCTCCGGGAAGCCGGCCGATGACGTTGAAGCTGGCGGAGTTGAGGGCATTATCACCAAGCTCACCCCCTCCTTGGGTCACCGGTTGCCATTCCACTTGACAGCCGTATTCGGCGAGTCTCTCGGCGAAGTAAGTCAGGGCGGCCTTTTCTTGAGGAGAGCCAAGGGGCCGAGGCCCGATCGTTTCGGCGATATATCTCAAGTGCTCGAGGGCTTTCTCCTGAGAAAATATCTCTTCTCCCCGAGCCGATTTCCAGGGGACTAACAGACTGCCGAGAACCAATACAACCGCCAGAAAATGAGTGGTCTTTCTCATTCTGTCTTCCCTCACTTTTTTTTGACTACTATTATTGTCCATATAGAACAAAGGTCAAGCTAAAACTATTCACGGAGTGCTGCTTTTTTCACTATCCCTGCATCAAAAAGCTCATCTCGTACGTATATATATATGGATGGCAAAAAATGCCGACGGCGCAAACGATCGAGAGAAAAAGAACAGGTGAGTCAATCACGGCCGCGAGGTGAGATATGATGAGACCGAAAACGACGACGCAAGACTCAAGCCGTCTGGATATTCAGGCTGAGATCAGGCATTTTTTCTATTCTTGCCCGAGCCTGGACCTCTGGTCGGTCGGAAGAACCCGGGAAGAAGCGGAAAGGCGGCTCCGGGAGGACATCCAGATTCTCTTGGCCAGATGTTCTAAGTACAGTGACCTGGACAGGCTGATCGAGGATCGTTGCCTGAAAACTTTTGAAATCAGGTTTTCTTGAATTTCCTGCGGGCAAACTCAACCCTCCTCATTCTTCAGCTTTTCCGTTCGGCCTGAGGACAATTCAGCAAGAGGCGTTTTTTCAATTCCTGTTCATTAGCTCATCGGGCCGTTCTTGACATCTCCTCAGCCGTGCTTTAGGCTTCATCAAGATGAGAGGATGGGACATTCAAGCCCAAAACAATCCTGTAGCCGATATAGCCCAAGAACCATCTCCTGTTTACCTGGATACTATTTCAAGCCAGCGGAGATGTGTTAGGGTGGAATTTGATGATTTTCATCAATAGAGGTCGGTCCATGAATGATCAACGCAGAAAAAAGGCCAAAATGACCCGTCGAGATTTCGTCAAAGTTACCGGGACTATTGTTCTGGTGGCGGGAACGAGATGGAATCTGTCCGGGGTGGATGAAATCCCGCACTCCGACGGCTATCTCTTGGTGGATACAAAAAAATGTCAAGGATGCGCCAGCTGTATGCTCTCCTGCACGTTGGTGCATGAAGGTGTGGAAAGCCTCTCTCTGTCCAGAATCCAGGTCATGCAAAATTCCTTTGTTCCCTTTCCCGATGATCTGACGATCGAACAATGCCGTCAATGCGTGTATCCCCCTTGTGTGAAGGAATGTCCGACCGGCGCGTTAAAGGCGAATGCCAAGTATGGCAACGTGAGAATGGTAGATAAAGAGAAATGCATCGGCTGCGGTACCTGCTATGAGGTATGTCCATACACACCAAGCAGACCTGTTGTCGTCGCCGATAAAGATTACGATGGTGAGCTCAAGAGCCGAAAGTGCGACCTGTGCGCCAATACCCCTTTTCACTGGGATGAAGCGGGTGGCGGACCTGACGGTAAACAGGCCTGCGTGGAGGTTTGCCCTGTGGGTGCAATCAAGTTTACGAAAGAAATCCCCCTGCAAAAAGGAGACGAGGGCTACAAAGTGGATTCGAGGGGTGTAAATTGGAGAAAACTCGGCTACCCATCCAGTCAGGAGGAGTAATCAAGAGGAATTTCGAATGAACGGCTATGCAGGAAAAATACTGAAATTGGACCTGACCCGACGAAAAGTCGGGGCAATGCCTACCGTCCAATACCAGGATTGGATGGGAGGACATGGAATGGGCTCGGCCATCTTTTTTGACCTGGTCAAAGACAAGACCATCGATGGATTCCATCCCGACAATGTGGTGACCCTGATGACCTCCCCTCTCTCCGCAACCCTGGTTCCGGGAGCGTCCGCTCGAACAGAGGTCCAGGGGATCGGCGTCCAATCCTATCCGATCGGTTGGTTCACCCGCAGCAATCTCGGCGGCCGGTTTTCCGCCATGCTGAAGTTTGCCGGGTGGGATGGGATTGTCATCCAAGGCAAAGCAGAAAAACCGGTCTGGATTGACATTAGAGACGGCGATGTTCGAATCAGGGACTGCGCTCCCCTATCCCTTTGGGGCACGGAAACATGGGATTGCCAGCGAGCCATATGGGAGGAAGTGGCCCCTGGCGGAAACCATGGGGACTGGAACAGCCCTTCTGGAAAAGACGGAGGCAAGACCACCCAGCGTCCCGCGGTTGTCGCCATAGGGCCGGCCGGAGAGAATCAGAGCCGCTTGGCCTGCCTGATCCACGACGCCAGCAATGCGGGGGGGCAAGGTGGTTTTGGGGCTGTCTTCGGGTCAAAAAACCTCAAGGCGATCAGTGTGATCGGAACGGGACAGGTAGGAATCCATAACCCGAAGTTGCTGATGGCGACCCGGCTATGGCAGAAAAAAAACTTCGCCTTTGACCTTGCGAACTTGAGAGAAACCTGGGCCACAATGCGATTCCAGAGCCCGCCTGTTCCCATTTTATTGTGGAAGGAAGGCCGACCGAAGATCGACCAAAGGCCGCAGGCCTGTCTGGGCTGCCATTCCGGCTGCCGGGCCAGATACAAAGACGCTTCGGGCAATGAGGCTTCATGCATGACTTCCGCCTTCTATGGGGATGCCCAAAGCCTGGATATCCAGCGATCGGCATCTGACCTAATCAATCGCTGCGGTCTGAATGCTGCGGAAATGATTTTCGGTCTTGTCTATATCCGGATTCTTCAAGCGACCGGCCGGCTGAAGACAGCCAATATCCCGGATTGCCCCCTGGATTTCAGCCAGTATGGAAGCAGGGAGTTTATCGAGCAATTCGTCAAGATGGTCGCCTACGGCGACGATGGCAACGGAAACGATAGCGAATTCGGCAAGGATATTTCCGGCGGGTTTGTCAGGGCCGCCGAAAAATGGGGAAGACGAAAACAGGATCTGGACAGCGGCATACTGGCGTTTCCCTATTGGGGTTTGCCGATACACAAGGAGCCTCGAGCTCAGGTCTATTGGGGCTACGGCACATTGCTGGGCGACCGGGACATCAATGAGCACGATTTTGACTTTATCAAGTGGGAATATGGCGAGGTCAAAGCCCAGGGCCGAACTCCTGCTTTGACTGCTGAGGAAGTCGTAAAAATTGTGACCGACAAAATGGTTCCCTTTCAGGGCGACCTGGACATGCTCGATTTCAGTGAGAATAACATCTATTCAGAGCACATGGCCAAATTGGTCTCCTGGCCGCGATATTATACCCGGTTCTGGAAACAATCTATGCTTTTCTGCGACAGCCGATGGCCCGATTTCGTGAACATCCACAGACCTGACAGCATCGGCTCAACCGGCATTGCTGAACCGAAATACGTAAAGGCGGTGACAGGGAAGGACTTTTCCTTCCGGGACGGAATAGATCTGGGCCGCAAGATCTGGAACCTGGACCAGGCCATCTGGACCCTTCAGGGCCGTCATCGCGATATGGTTCATTTCGTTGATAACGTCTATGAAAAGATGCCGCTTTTCCCCGTTGACGTCCGCAATGCCCATATGCCGGGTAAAGA
>CAYOZW010000127.1:0-9288 GCA_964408495.1 uncultured Eubacteriales bacterium | reverse complement strand
GATCGGATTGACCTCGAACCATTTTCTCGTCAAGCAGAAAAACTTACGGCCTCCCTATGCCCGTCTTGATGGGGGTGAGCACCATCATCTCTGCCAAGTCTTGCGGGCCAGGCCCGGGGAGAAAGTATGGCTGGTGGACGAACGGGGGACTTCGTTCCGGGCAGAAGTGCTGGAGATCGGACGAGAGCAGACCCGGCTGTTTGTTCTCGAAAAGGAGGAACCGCCGGCGGCCAAGGTCCGGCTAGTTCTGGCCCAGGCTCTGATCAAATCCAAGAATATGGACCTGGTCATCCAGAAAGCGACAGAGCTAGGCGTCCAGACGGTCGTCCCGGTCAAAGCCTCCCGGTCTGTACTCAGGCTCGAGGGACGGGAAGAGCCGAGATTGGAAAGATGGCGGAAGATCGCCCGGGAAGCGGCCAAGCAGAGCCGGCGGACGGATATCCCGGTGATCCACGCACCCTCTCTCTTTTCCGTCTTTTTAGAGTCCCGGAACGAGCCCAAAAGGCTTATCCTTTGTGAGGACGGAGGGAGACTTTTGCGGGACATACTGGTCGACGCGGCCGAGGATTCGAATTCTTCGGAGAGGCCAGGAGTCGTCCTTTTGGTCGGTCCGGAGGGAGGCTGGAGCAAGGAAGAGCAACAGCAGGCCGTTGAGAAAGGCTTTGAAGCGGTCAGCCTGGGAACGAGGATCCTGAGGGCAGAGACGGCCGCGTTGGCCGCCTTGGCGGCGATTCAGATCTTTTGGGGCGAATGATCATGTTTCTCCAGGGACAAAAGGTCGGTAAGTACGAAATCATACGGTCCCTTGGAAGTGGCGGGTTCGGCTCCGTCTACTTGGCGCGGGACACTTGGCTGGACATCAAGGTTGCCCTCAAGGTCCCTCACAAGCAATCGGCCGAGCTCTACAAACTGCTCAAGGAGCCGCGTCTTCAAGCGGCCCTCAACCATCCCAACATCGTCCGCATGATCGCCGCCGAGAAAGAAAAAAAGATCTTCTTTATGGTCATGGAATACGTCAAGGGGAAAACCCTGGAGAAGGTCATGGAGAAAGAGCGCGTCCTGGAAAGTGAGTCCGCTCTCGATTACATAAAACAGATCACCCACGGCGTTGACCATGCCCACAAGAACAAGATCATCCACCGGGACCTCAGACCCTCCAACATTCTCATCTCAGAGGATCGGACCGCCAAGATCACGGATTTCGGGACCTCGGCCTGGCTGAACAACGTCCCCTACGCCTCCACCCGGATCGGCAGCCCTCCCTACATGGCTCCGGAGCAATTCATGGGCAAGGCCAGTTATCAGTCCGACATCTACAGCCTTGGCTGCATCTTCTATGAGATGATCATCGGCCGGCCGCCCATATTCGATCCGGACCCCTTCAAGATCCTGGAAAAGGCTCAGCAGGGCAAGATCACGCCGCCGCGGCTCCGAAACAATAAAATCCCCCGCGATATCGACGAGATCATCATGAAATGCCTGGCCTCCAAGGTCGAGGACCGCTATCAAAGACCGGCCGAGCTCATCCACGCCATCGCGGCGTTGAAGAAGAAAGTCGTCAAGACGACCGAGATCGAGGACATCCTCATCCGGATCCGGGCCAGGGAACAGACCAAGAGCCAGCTCTGTTGGAACTGCCGTCGTCCCTTACCCCTGAAGACGCGTCATTGTCCCCATTGCGGTGAGACAATCTAACCCCCAGGGGCGATTGACTTTAGAAATGAGATTCAGATAACATGGATTCGACCGTCCTGATGTTGCGAAGAGACGAAAAGGGACCGGATATTTCACCGAGGAGCGCCCGATGAGTCCTTTCGATGAGCGCGGCAAGGTGTGGATGAACGGCCGTCTTGTTCCTTGGAAAGACGCCAACATCCACATCGCCTCTCATGTCATCCATTACGGCAGCTCTCTCTTCGAAGGGTTTCGTGCCTATGAGACCCCCAAGGGGACGGCCGTTTTCCGCCTGGACGCGCACCTCGAACGTCTTTATAACTCCTGCAAAATGTACCGCATGGACATCCCCTATTCCCGGGACGAATTCACCCGGGCGGTCATCGAGACCATCCGGGCAAACGGGCATGCATCCTGCTACATCAGGCCGATCGTTTACCGGGGATATCATTCCCTGGGTGTGGACCCTTTTCCCAACCCGGTCGACTGCGCCATCCTGGTTTGGAAGTGGGGACAATATCTTGGGGAAGAGGCCCTGGAAAATGGAGTGGACGTCAAGATCTCGACTTGGTGCCGAATGGCCCCGAATACCCTCCCGGCCCTGGCCAAGTCCGGAGCCAACTACATGAATTCGCAACTCATCAAAATGGAAGCGCTCCTCGAGGGCTACGCCGAGGGAATCGCCCTCAATGTCCGAGGTCATGTAAGCGAAGGGAGCGGCGAGAACATCTTCCTTGTCCATAACGGCGCCGTCTTTACGCCGCCGCTTTCGTCCTCGATCCTGCCCGGTATCACCCGGGACGCGGTGATCACCCTGATCAAGGAGATGGGGATAGGCCTCATCGAAGAGACGATCCCGCGGGAAATGCTCTACATTGCCGACGAAGTCTTTTTCACTGGGTCGGCCGCTGAGATCACCCCGATCCGTTCGATCGACAAGATCGCCATCGGCACCGGGAAACGCGGTCCCATTGTCAAGAGGCTTCAGGAGGCTTTCTTCGCTTTCCTCCGCGGGGAGCGAAAGGATGTCTATCATTGGTTGACCTACATATAAGTGAGGTGGAGAAATGGAAGTCGATGAACTTTTAAAAGTCGCTATCGAGAGGGACGCTTCCGACCTTCATCTTAAGGCCGGAAACCATCCCATCATCCGCGTCCATGGAACGCTCATCCCGCTGACCGGTTTTCCGCGGCTGACCTCCAAGGATACGCAGGAGCTGGGAGACCAGCTTATGGCCGATTATCAAAAACTCCGGCTCAAGGAGGATTTCGATATCGACCTCGCCTACAGCCTGCCCGGATTCGGGAGGTTCCGGGGGAGCATCTTCCAGCAGCGCGGGTCTGTGGCCGTCGCCCTGCGGATCATCCCCCTGGATGTCAAGACGATCCGCCAGCTCCTTCTTCCCGAGGTCCTGGAAAAGGTCGCTTTAATCCAGAGAGGGCTGGTCCTGGTGACGGGAACGACCGGAAGCGGAAAGTCCACTACCCTGGCCGCGATGATCGATCATATCAATACGCATCGCCGGGAAAATATCATCACCATCGAGGACCCTATCGAGTACCTGCACAAGGACAAAAAGAGCACGATCAGCCAAAGAGAAGTCGGGATGGACGTCGGCAGTTTCTCGCGCGGTCTACGGGCCACTCTGCGCGAGGACCCGGACGTCATCCTGGTCGGGGAAATGCGCGACCTGGACACGGTCGAGACGGCCATCCTGGCCGCTGAGACAGGACACCTTGTCTTCAGCACCCTCCACACCATGGATGCATCCGAGAGCATCAACCGGATCATCGCCGTTTTCGCCCCCCACCACCAGAGGCAGGTGCGGCTCCAACTGGGGAGCATCCTCAAGGCCGTTATCTCCCAGCGCCTGATTCCCCGGATGGACGGCCAGGGCCGCGTACCGGCTGTCGAGGTCATGATCAGCACTCCGTATATCCAGGAATGCATCCAGGAAAAGGACAAGACGGGCCTCATCCGCGACTCCATCGCCAGCGGAGTCTCCCAGTACGGCATGCAGACGTTCGACCAGTCCATATTCCAGCTATACCGGGACGGCTACATTTCCTTCGAACAGGGCCTGCGCTATTCCACGAACCCAGACAACTTTAAGCTTCGCGTCATGGGTATCCAGTCCACTCTTGACATCGCCCTGGAGGAGATGGAGGGCGGCATGAGCAAGGTGGAGAGAGACGCGAAGGAGGTCCCCGAAGAAGAGAATTCATGAGAGCCCAGGAGATTCGGGAGGCCTTCCTCGACTTCTTCTCCCGGAAAAACCACAAGGTCGTGCCCAGTTCCGCGCTTCTCCCAAAAGACGATCCCACCATCCTTTTCACCAACGCCGGGATGAACCAGTTCAAGGACGTCTTTCTCGGCCTGGAAAAAAGAAGCTATAAGCGGGCCGTCTCGGTCCAGAAATGCCTCCGCGTCTCGGGCAAGCACAACGACCTGGAGCAGGTCGGTCGGACCAGCAAACACCATACTTTTTTCGAGATGCTGGGGAACTTTTCCTTCGGCGATTATTTTAAAGAGGAAGCTATCTCTTTCGCCTGGGAACTCGTGACTCAGGTCTTTAAGCTCGCCCCGGACAGACTCTACGCGACGATCTATGAAGAGGACGAGGAAGCCTATCGGATCTGGCGCGAGCGGATCGGGCTGCCGGCCGAAAAAATCTTCCGCTTCGGCAAGAAAGACAATTTTTGGGCCATGGGTGAAACCGGGCCGTGTGGGCCCTGCTCGGAGATCCATTTTGACGCGGATCCGGACCTGGAGGAGGGCGATCCCCGTGAGCTCATCGAGAACGGGAGCGACCGCTTTGTCGAACTCTGGAACCTGGTCTTCATGCAGTATTTTCAGGACGAGGGAGGGATTTTTCATCCCCTCCCGGCGCCGTCCATCGATACAGGAATGGGGCTGGAACGGACCGCCGCGGCCCTGCAGAAGAAGCGGAGCAATTATGACACCGACCTCTTCCGTCCTTTGATCTCCCGGGTCTGCGACTTGGCCCAACGGGAGTATCCTGGTGACGAAGCGGGGGACATTTTTGTGCGAATCATCGCCGACCACGTCAGGGCCGTCACTTTTCTCATCAGCGACGGGATCATGCCTTCGAACGACGGCCGCGGATATGTCCTGAGGCGCCTCATCAGGAGGGCCTTTCGGCATGGCCAGCTTCTGGGAATCAAAAAGCCGTTCGTCCACCAATTGGTCGCCGCGGTGACCGATATCATGAAGGATGCCTATCCGGAGCTTCTGTCATCAACCCATTATATATCCCGCCTCTGCTACTCCGAAGAAGAAAGGTTCGCCCTGACTCTAGCCTCCGGAATGCGGTATTTTCAACAGTATATCGAGGAGGCTAAGAAGGCCGGCCGGAGCGCCCTGGGCGGTCCCGAAGCCTTCAAGCTTTACGACACCTTCGGTTTTCCCCTTGACCTCAGCTTGGAATTGGCCCAGGAACGGGGATTGAGTGTCGACGAAACCGGCTTTCTCGCCGAGCTCGAGAGACAAAAAGAAAAGGCCCGCGCATCCTGGAAGGGAGATGTCCGAGCCGAAGAGCGGAAAGTCTATGAGGGGATGAAGAAACGTCAAGTCCTCGGCCTGTGCCACGAGACCGATCATGTCGATGAGGCCGAGGTGCTTTCCATCATCAGGGGCGGGAAAGAAGTTCCCTCACTCAAGGCGGGGGAGAAGGGGCAGGTCGTTCTCGGGGCGACCCCCTTCTACGCCGAGGCCGGAGGCCAGATCGGAGATTCGGGCCAGCTCAAGACGTCCCATTTCTCGGGGCTTGTGCACCATGCCTTCTATCCTCTCCCCGGCCTGATCGCCCACGAAGTCGAAGCCCTTGCCGGGGAGCTAAGAGTGGGAGATAATGTAGAAGCCGCGGTCGACCGGAAGCGGCGCGCGGCCATCAGCAGTAACCATACTGCCACCCATCTTCTCCATGCCGCCCTTCGCCAGATCCTCGGCGACCATATCAAGCAGGCCGGCTCTCTCGTCAGCGCCGAAAGGTTGCGGTTCGATTTCACCCATTTCGCGGCCTTGGACCCCATGGAGATCCGAAAAGTCGAAGACGTAGTCAACGGGAAGATCCGGGAGAACCTGCCGGTGCAGACAAAGATCACGACGTTCGAAGAGGGAGTCAAAGAAGGGGCCATGGCCATCTTCGAAGAAAAGTATGGAGAGAGCGTCCGTCTGATCCGTGTCGGCGATTTCAGCAAGGAGCTCTGCGGCGGCGTCCACGCGCGGTCCACCGGCGAGATCGGGTTTTTCAAGATCGTTTCGGAGTCATCCATCGCCGCCGGCATGCGCCGGATCGAGGCGCTATCGGGGGAGGAGGCCCTCGGCTATGTCCAGGAAAGCGACGAGCTTCTGGCGGAGATCCAGGCCGTCCTGAGCAGCCCCCGCAAGGATATCCTCCACCACCTGGAAAAGTGGAAAAGTGCGATCGAAGAGAACGAGAAAGAAATGAAGTCCTTGCGACAGAAACTAGCCCGGGCCAAGACGCAGGGAGGAGAAGAAAAGGTCCGGAAGGTCAAAGGGATAGCCGTCCTGGCCCAACGCCTAGAGGGGCTAACCATCGACGAGCTCAGGAGCACGGCCGATTCGCTCAAGTCGCGCTTAGGCTCCGGGGTGGTTGTCTTGGGTGCGGTCGCGGATGACAAGGCGCTCCTGGTGGCTGCCGTGAGCAGGGACCTCCTGGGCCGTGTTCGGGCCGACCAGCTCATCCGGGAAATCGCCCCGCTCATCGGTGGAGGCGGCGGGGGACGGCCGGACTTCGCGCAAGCCGGCGGAAAAAAGACGGAGAACCTGAATCAGGCCCTGGAGCAGAGTTTTTCCGCAGTCGAGAAACTGGCCTGAAAAATCACCCTTAAGGGTGATTGCCAAGATTTCGTTTTTTTGGCATGATGGGATAAAATCGGAAGTTAAGATGAGATTGGAGAGTCAGAGGAGATCCGTCCGCCGGGCGTTCCAGATGGCGGTGGTCGTCTGGGCGAGCTTCCCCGTCCTTCTCCAGGCCGCCCCCGGAGCCCGGCCGGATCTCAAGCGGCAGTACGACCCGATCGTCCAAACCTATGCCAAGCGGTTCATGGTCGACGCCGACCTCATTCATTCCATCATCCGGGCCGAGTCGAACTACGACAGCCGGGCTATTTCCCCCAAAGGGGCGGTCGGCCTGATGCAGCTCATGCCGGCGACGGCCGCCCAGTACGGGGTCGAGGACAGGTTCAATCCCGATGAGAATATCAAGGGAGGGGTCAAGTACCTCAAGGACCTCATTAAGCTGTTTAACGGCAACACGGCCAAAGTCCTGGCGGCTTATAATGCCGGCCAGGAGGCCCTCAAGAAATTCAACGGCATCCCGCCGTATGCAGAGACTGTTGAATACATCCGCCGGGTGATGGCCTCGTATTCACACCCGTTCATCCGCGGAGGGGTTCCCATCCGCAAATTCGTCGACGGTTCTGGCCAGCACGTCTTTACTAACGACCCCTACTATCATCTCAACAGCCGCAAGAACCGCGATTAGCGCTCTTTCCTTATACATACCCTTTGACAAGCAGGTGGCGGGGCAGGATTTCGAACTGCGCCGGAAGCGAGCCCAGTTGCTCTCCGTCTAACTCCAGGAGGACTTCTTCCCCACCTGGAGAAAGGGCTTCCACGCTCCGTCCCCGGATGAACTGGATTTTGCGGTGGGACAGATGCTTCCCAAAGAATATCTTCCAGCCATGCCGGCAGAACTCTCCGAATGACATGCTCTTGACCAGGATGACGTCGAACTCGCCGTCATCCAGTTTGGCCTGGGGAGCGAAGTTCATCCCTTTTCCGAAGATCCGGCCGTTGGCCACGGCGCCGATCAGGTATTCTCCTTCGGGGAGCTCCTGTCCGTCGACCCGGATGCGGACCTTTTTGCTCTTGTAATGCATCATCGTCTTGACCAGGCAGCGGATATACGAGGAGGCCTTTCTTTCCAGACGCTGCCGGTTGACCTGTTTAACGACTTCTCCTCCCACCCCGAAATCAGCCACGTTGAGGAAGAATCTCTCCATTTCCGGCCCGGCGCTACTCCGGAAGGTCACTCGGCCGACATCGATCGCTACGGAGGGAGCCTGAGTAATGACCTTGAGGGCGTCCCTGATCCGAGCGGGGATCTTCAGGCTTTTGGTCAGGTCGGACCCTGTCCCCGAGGGCAAAATCCCCAAGGTGGACTCGGGATTGATAATCAGCCGGCGATCGAAGAATCCGTTGGCGATCTCGTTCATCGTGCCGTCGCCGCCGACCCCGATGATCAGCTCGTGGCCCGATTTGATCGCCTCCCTGGTGATTTCGATCGCCTGGAGCGGCTTTTCGGTGAACTCGTAACGGAATTCCTGGATGAAGCTGCGGAGGGCTTCCTTGATGTCTTTCCAGCGATAGCGCGTCCGGCCCTGGTTGGACTCAGGATTGATGATGACCTGGGTTCTGAGGCGTCTTTTCATCGGGAGCTCCTTGCGCTGGAAACGGCGGAATTTTCTTCTTGCCGAATATCGAGGCGCCGATCGTCCCCCCCAGGGCGCCGAGGGCTGCGTAGATCACCGCCGAAGCGAGGAGTCCGAGCAAGAACCAGGCCGGAGACAAATCCCCTCCGCGCTTTTCCAGCCAGCTCTCCCAGCCCTTCGGCATCTCTTCGGCGACTTTTGATACCTGGTCCAAAAATCTCTGGATGTACTCCCGGTTCATTGTCTCGAAGGGAAGGCTGACAACCGCGTCTGTGACCGCGGCGATGATCCCGGCTAGGATGCCGACGACCGCGCCATCCCCGAGGGTTATCGATCCGGGCGAGTCCTTGGCGTACAGGTAAGCGGCGAGCATCGCTCCGCCGATGATCCAGAGACAGCAGAAACAATTCACCAGGGGAACCGCGGTCAGTATGCCGGCAACGATACCCCCGACCAGAGCCGGCCTGAACATGCCCGGGCGCTGTTGGTTCATTCCTCCTCCTCACACTTCGGCTCGCCACTATTCTAGGGGGAACGCAGACCGGATTTCAAGCGATAATTTTGCCGCTGTCCATGGTCATGGCTGAGGCAGAGATGCGTTTTCCCGCCTTTTCTTTTGCCGCGGCCTCAGAAGATCGACGACGCCGGTGATGAAATAGAAAGGCAGAAGAACGCCCCAGAGGAATCCGGTGGCCAGACGAACGGCGTTCGGAGAATGCCAGAGCTTGATGAAATTCGCGGCGGAGTCCAAGATGATGGGCGCCGAAAGGAGAATAAAAGCCTTTTTCGCGGGCACGCGCACCTGTCTCCATCCCCTGATCAGGGGATAAAGGAGAAGCCCGCCCAATACTCCCAGGTAGATCCCCAGGCAGCGACTGCAGACCGAAAGCGGATGGCCGAAGCAGCTCAACGACCTCTCCGGAAGCTGATGGCAGAAAGGCGAATAGACGGCATAGACAAGACCGGCCCAAACTGAAGATCGGCTGCGCAGCCAGGGGGCGAGGAAGATCCCGCCGAGGAAGCCGACAAAAACGATCAGTGTCAAGATGTAGGTCCACAGGACCGTCTTTTCCGGCCGGCGGGTTCGCGGCGGCGTTAATGGCGAAAGGCTCTCGCTCTCTTGATCAGGCATTG
>CAYOZW010000126.1:0-9310 GCA_964408495.1 uncultured Eubacteriales bacterium | reverse complement strand
TTACCTAGTTCCCTTGACATACTCGACCTTGCTGGGTAGAATGGGAATCTATTTCCAGGTTAATATCTAAGCGAATTTTTCAAAGGAGATTCTGATGAGGAGATTCATGCCCATAGCCCTGTTGCTTGCTTCCGCCCTGAGCCTTCAGGCGCAGGAAATGAAAGTCGAAATCCGCAAGATGACGGAAACCGCCCGTTACAGTCAAAGATATCCAGCCGTGGCTGAGAACATCAAGGGCGAGCGGATTTACACGTTCAGGGGCAGCGATAGGGAGTCCCATTATTATTATTATAAGGATGGGACTTGGAGCGGCGGAGGGGTAATCCCCGGCGGCCCGAAATTCGGTGATTACTGGTACAGCGACATCGTCGCCGACAGCACGGGGACCTTCCACTATGTCTGCGAGGATGCCGGCAAAGCCTTGTACTACGCCTATTTCACGAACGGCACCTGGGCCCCGATGAGCAAGATCGACGTTAAGCACGAAGCCACATTGGCCCTGGGTGTTCGATCCGACGACACGGTCGTCCTCGTTTCGGCCCTGATCACGAAAGCGTCCGGATACCTCACGAAAGACGTCATTCTCTTAACCAAGCCCAAAGGGGAGACGATGTTTTCCGATTTCCAGAACGTCACCGACGACCGTGGTTCCAACTGCATGGCTGATATGGCGATCGACGCCGAGGACAACACGTGGATCTCCTACAAAATGGAGTTCCCTCAGGCGAGCGGCAAAGATATCCTGGACACAATCCTCCATGGAGTGGACAAGTCCGGCAACAAAATCTACTGGAAGAATGTATCGGACCAGACCGGCTGGACCTGGTATACCAAAATCGCCATCAACAGCGACGGGAAAATCATGGTGACCTGGATGAAATCCCAGGAGCGAGCGTATTTTTCCTGCCTCTTCGACCCCGCCACTGATACATGGACCGAAATCGCGGAAATATCCGATGGCCCGACACGCCCCTGGTGTACCATGTACAACATACTTATGGCCAAGGAGTCGGATTATTTTTGGGTCGGCTTGGACGGCGAGCGGATGGTTGTGCTCTGCAAGTATGATGCAGAACATAATTCATGGATCAGGCTCGCCGAGGTCTCGGATAGGCCCGCCACCTGGTGCTCTGCCTACATGGGCAGCGAGACCCTGTTGATTTCCTGGGACACCGTAGGGGAACCCACGTCCTGTTATCTGACAACGGTCTCCGGCATCTTCCCACCTCCGCCCCCAAAGGTTCAATCCGTTTCCAACCTCGTGGTGGAAAAAAAGGTCGAGCGCAGCTTCTTTTACGGGTACAGCCTGAACATCCTGAGCTGGGAGGACAATCCTCTGAATGCCGAGCACGGGATCACGATCGCCGCTCACCGCATCTATCGGAAAGAGGCGACGGCGGACAGCTCCCAATGGGCTCTGATTGCCGTTCTGTCAGCGGACGTCTACAGCTACGAGGACAAAAGCATCGCCTCTGATATCGAGTATGTGTATGCCGTGACATGCGTCGACAGCGAGGCCAATGAAAGCCCGATCGTCGACCCGAACGAGGAGCCGACTGCGACAATGCTAATTCCCGAATCAAAGTGGTCTTCTCCACGTCCGGATCGTTGACGACTCAGTCAAGGATAAAAGATCCTGACTATGGAAAGAGAAAGATGATCAAAGCATTCGCCATGACATTCTTCCTATTCCTTCTGATGATCCCATTTTTCTGTCCCCTGACGTCTCTCGCAGCCGGGCAGGACGAAGCTTCGGCGCCCGCGGAAAAGCCGGGCCAGCCCAGATTCCGCCTCGGAGTATATTTCGAGGGGTGGATGATCAACGACAAAAATCTCAAGTCGTTTTTCCATCATTCTCAGAGAAACCGATGGGGATTCGAAGCGTCCATGCACACGCTGTACAACATCGACGTCTGGGCCTCCTACCGGATCTACACGGATGAGACGAAAACAAGCCATTACGACAATATCGATAAATTCCGGATCAACGCCACTTCTGTCGGTCTGCTCTATCGCCCGGTCGTTTGGAGCGTGCTCGAACCGTTCATCGGAGCCGGCCTCGAAATCTATTCATATTCGGAGAAAATCGAGGGGGCAACTGAAATCCCCGATACAAGCGGCAGCGCCGTCGGCTTTCATGCTCAGGCCGGGACCTATATCAACATCACGAAGTTCCTGGCTGGAAAACTCTTCGTCCGGATCAATGGCGTAAGGAAAACGCTGGCGGAAGCTCTGCCCGACGGGACCACGAAGCTCGACCTGGGCGGAAAAGAATTCGGCGTCGGACTCGTCGCCCGTTTCTGAGAGGCGGCATCAAGATAGCCGACCTATCCCCTCGGCGGCCTTCCTCACGGACTATTGTGGGGTGGACAGGATCATCAATCATCGGGAGCCGGCCCATGGGGAGATCGGTTGCTTCCCCCGCGGCAATTCACTATCATAAAGTGCCGGATCTGAAATCATGAGCTTCGTCCCGCTGATTCGAGATGAGCTCGCCGTGGCGCGGCCGGCCGCGGAGGGACTCGGTGTCCGCCGCCGTCCCGGCCGCCGACGGACCTCGTCACTCCGAACCGCGATCGCCCTCATCCTGTCGGTGCTTGCCTTCTCCGTCTGCCGGCCTCGCGAGGAGGAAAAGCCCAAGATCTGGCGCTTGATCGAGCTTCTCGACGCTCGGGGTGTCATTCAAAGCCCCCTCATGAATAATCCTGGGCTCGCGACGGCGCTCATCCCCGCCGATTCCGAACCTCTTCCCGCGTCCGAAGCCGGAGTGAATCCTTTCGGCCTAAAAAAGAAGCTCACGGTGGGCCTCCAGACAATGCGCATCCTGTTCGCGCCGCCACGCAGTGTCTATCGGTTCGAGTTGGACCTTCCGGAAGGCTGTGTCTTCGAATTCGATACGGGGATCGTCCGCGACGCCAACTATGAACGGCTCCGCGGCGCCAAAGAGGCGGCTTCGGCCAGGGTGTTTTTCTCCGTCGTCCTGCAGAGAGGGACGGACCGCCACCTCCTCTTCGAAGCGGAACAGTCCCTCCCGGAACGCAAGGAGGAACGCACGTTCGACGTGAAAGCCCATCGCCTGAAACTGCCCGCGGGCGCGGGGAGGACCCGGCTCATACTTTCGGTTCGGGGCGAGGAAGGCGTCTTTTCCTTCTGGCAGAAGCCCCTCCTTTATCTTCCCGTCCAAGACGGAACCAACGTGATTCTTGTCTCCGTCGACACCCTTCGGGCCGACCGGCTGGGCTGCTATGGATATCCCCGGGCCACGACGGCCCGCCTGGACGGCCTCTCCGCGGACGCCGCCGTCTTCATGAGGACGTACGCTCCCTCGAGCTGGACGCTTCCCTCTCATGTCTCTCTGCTGACCGGGCTCAACGTGATGAACCACCAGGTGGAGCGCGAGCATGACCACATGGATCCCGAACTGCCGACGCTCGCCGCAGAGCTCAAAAAGCGGGGCTTTTACTGCGCGGCCATGACCTCGGGAGTTTTCGTCAGCGCCGTTTTTGGATTCGACCTCGGTTTCGACATCTTCTGGATGGGCCCCTGGGGCATTTTCAAGCTCGACGGGGCGGCCCGGCTGGGCCGAGTCGCCTCGGATTGGCTTCGAGAGAATTGCGACCGGAATTTTTTTCTGTTCCTCCATACCTACCAATGCCACGCGCCCTACGACCTTCCCGAACCCGACCGTTCGGCTTTCCTGGCCCCCGGGACGCCCGTCCGCGTCCGCGACCCGCTGAACGCCGTCGGAGGACAGCAGGGAATCTTCCGCCCGCTGCCCGAACAAGACCGCCTGAACGCTTCCGACCTCTACGACGCCGAAGTCCGCTATACGGACCGGATGTTGATCGGACCTCTCCTGGATACACTCCGCAAAACGGGCCTCTACGACAGAACCCTCGTCATCGTCACCAGCGACCACGGCGAGGAATTCTATGAGCATGGGGCCTGGAGGCACGGGGCGGACCTTTACGACGAATCGCTCAAGGTCCCCCTCCTGATCAAATTCCCCCGGTCACGATTCGCCGGGACGCGAGTGGAGTCGATCGTCCGGCTGACCGATATCATGCCGACGATCCTAAGAGAGGCGGGAGCCCGGGTTTCGAACCTGGGGCTCGACGGCCAGGATCTCGTTCCGCTCCTCGAGAGACGCGAGCGCGGCGATCGGGAGTTCCTGGCCGAACTGGCCGCGGATCTATTGGGATCCCGCATTCCCCGGAAAATCGCCATCAACACCGGCCGGATAAAACTCATCCTGAACCAACGTTACCGTCCGGAAGACCTGGCCTTCTTCACGGCGCCCCCGCCGACGACAGCCCAGATCGAAGTCTATGACCTAGACGAGGATCCTCAGGAGAAGCGGAACGCCGCCGCGGAAAACGCGGCCCTCGCTCGAACCCTGGTTCGGAGAATCGAGGAACTCGCGGCGAAGTCACGGAAGCGGCGGGAGGGCGAGACCGTCCTAAGCGAGGAGCTCCGCGAACAGCTCAAGGCCCTGGGCTATATCAAATAAGGCCATATCTTTGTCGGCGTGGCCGCTCCGGTTACACCCACCCAGCTTTTCACGGTGTCTTGACATCGGCTTCCCCGGTAATTTACCATCTTCTTGGATGAGAAGGTGGAGAGCGTGATATAGAAATTTTTTAATGTTCAGAAATATCCTAAGAAAATCGAAAATTCCATCCTCAGAGTCAGAAAGACGCGTCAACGTCGACCGGCTCTCGGACGAAGAGTTCCTTGACTATATATATAAAAGATTTTTAGGCCGGGACCCGGACCCGGTGGGCAAAGCCCATCAGCTCAAGTTCCTGCGCGCGGGCAACTCTCGGGCGGCCCTGATCCTCAACATCACCGAAGCGCCGGAGTTCATCTACAAGATCGTCTGGAACAATATCCATGCTTATATCAAGGTCCTGCCGATCCAAGACGAGCGTCCTGACCAATATCAGATGCGGGGCAATCTATCGGGAACAGAAAAGAGCTGGTTCTTTAGGATTAAGGATGATGCGGATTTCGACTGGTTGGAACAGAAAATCATCGACAACGGCTATTATGAACGGCCGGGAGTCTGGAGCTTCATTGTCGACGAAGACAAACGGATGATGGCCGATATCGCCGCTGAATTCGATCCCCGATCTGTCCTCGATATCGGCTGCGCCAACGGCGCCGTCCTAAAATGCCTCCAAGACAAGGGCATCAGCGGCGAAGGCGTCGAGATCAGCCGCCTGGCCCTGGACAAGGCTATTCCCGAGGTCAGGGACGCCATCCATCTCGGCGATCTGCTGAGCCTTTCCCTGCCTCACCGCTTTGACGTTGTCCTGGGACTGGACATCTTTGAACATCTCAACCCCAATAAACTCGACGCCTATATCTCAAAAATTATCAACCTGGTCAATGACGGCGGCTATCTCTATGCCAATATCCCCGCCTATGGAAAGGACGCCTCTTTTGGGGAAATTTTTAAGATCGATTACCAACCCTGGGAAGAGGATGTCGCCGCCCAACGAAACTTCCGGGCCATTCCAGTGGACGACTACGGCTACCCCAAGAACGGGCACATCATCTGTGCCGACACGGCCTGGTGGACGAGCCAATTCGAGCGGGCCGGCTTCCAAAGGGAAATCGAGATCGAGCTTGCCCTTCATCAGAAGTATGACGAGGCCATGGAAAAGATCTCGCGCGCGAGAAGGTCGTTTTATATCTTCTCCAAGAGCGCCGACCCGGATAAGAAGTCGGCGGTTTTAAGAAAACTCCAGGTCTAAGGCTAATCTCAGGAGCAAGAAAAAAGGATCCTTTCTTTCTTTTAGGCGGTCTTCTTTCTCCGGAAGTATGGCCAGGCAAGAATCAGGATGCTGGCGATGCCCAGCGAGTACTCGAAGATGTTGCTGAGAAGGTGAACCCCTATCCCCGAGATGACGGCTAGCCGGGGATCAAAACCCATCAGACTGAAGGTCAGCGCCCAGGCCGATTCCCAGGTGCCGAATCCAGCTAGGCCCTTGATGGGAAGCGCTGAGGTAAGCTCCGCTCCGCCCAGCCCCAAGATGAAGGTCCAGAAGCTGATGTCATGGAGAGTAAAACCATAGCTGCGGAGGAACGCAAAAAAAAGGGCGAACAAAGAGATATACTTGGCCAGCCGGATGAGGAGGGAGAGGATGAATATCGGGATGATATTTTCCCTCCGACGAACGGAATCAAGGCTCTGGATGGTCAGCTCGAATTTTTGAACGGCGGTCCGGGCCGTCGCTCTTCCCTCGATCCTCCCCACACGGAGAAGACGCCGGAAGACGCCGAGAAAGAACCGGGCCACGGGGACAAGCTTCCAATAGACCAAGAAAACGAGGAGAAAAAAGGCGGCGGCGAGGAGGAGGAGCGCCGGAGTCGATAGCGCATTGGCGCCCAGGCCGACGGCGATGACGGAGACGACGAGGAAGGGACTGATCGTCAGGAAATCGAGGACAAACGCCAGGACGAAGCTCGACGTGGCATTTTCGAAGGGGAAGCCGAGCCTCTTGTTGAGCACATAGATGTAAGAAAGAGAGCCGAGCCGGGCGGGGAGGAGGTCGATCAGGCTGTTCCGGATGAAGGTGACGATGAACATGTTCGGCCAGCTGATCGCCTGCGGCCGGAGCAGCCACTTATAGCGCCAGGCGCGAAGCCAGGAGGCGACGAGTGCCACCGCCATATAGACAAGCAGGCCGGGAACGAAAACCCGGGAAAAGGTGTGGACGACGTCCTCCGTTTTGACTTGCGAGAGCAGGAGCCAGAGCAGGCCGATGGAGACGAGTGCGGACAGGAGGATGTAAACGGACCTATTTTTGAACATGCGGCCATATTCTATACGCCGCCCGATTCTTGTCAAACCGGCAAAGCTTGGAAGAGTCCCTTGGATGGGCGCTGGCGTACCCTCCTGCACCTTTCCCATATCGGCAGTAGACCTGGCCTTTCTTTTTATCGAGGAAGAGGCGTTCCGGTTGGTGGCCAAGTTCTTGCCACAGGATCGTATCCGTTCTATTGAATTTTCTAGAAATCTAAAAATCCATTATCCACTCACGCTGCCCGGTTTGGGACCAGACAAAGAAAACTCAACCGTGTTTTTCCGGTATTCTTAAATTGATGCACCTCGCCCGGCTCAACAAAGATTGTGTGACCTGTCTTCAATGTTTTTGAACCCCCCGATATCACCACCTGTCCCTCTCCTTCAATCACAAAAATTTCATGCTCAAAATCATGTGAATGATGATAGGTGTAGCCACCTGGTTCGACATGAAATAATCGCATGGTGAAATTCGGGGCGTTGTCTTTTGCGGAAATGAGAACACGTTTAGATACGCCAGAGACATTTGTATCCTGGACTCGATTCTCTTCAATTTCAGAATAATGGATTATTTTCATTGGTGTTCTTCTTCCACAGTCCTCTCGGTTGAGAATTTTTTCCATCCCATCGTCGGAGATGATAAGTTGCCCGGTCGTCGATTGTCAAAGGGGACGTTCATTGAATCCTGAGGTATCTTTCACAAAAACTCTCTAACGGCTTTCTTCCCTTCCTCATTCCCCTCAGCAGGCGTCCCAGCACCATGAGCTTCCGCAGCTTTTTCAGGATGTCGTTCAAGGGAGGACTTTTCTCAGACACTATGTCGCTAACAGCCTTGACAATCAGTACAGGGACGTTTTTTTCTAGGCATTCATTGGCGACGAAGTATGATTCCATGTCAACTGCATCAACCTTTTCATCTATGGAGTTCTTTGACAACACAACATCATCGAATGTCTTCATCCTCCCGATGTGCCAGGCAATATCGTGCGTCTGGAGGATGCGTTCCGCCTCCGGCAGCAGGATCTTGCTTGTTGACAAAGGCGGCTCTGCCTTGTAGCTAACTTCCTCGGCTATGACAAGGTCCCCGATGCTGTAAGAATCATTCACTGCGCCGCAATATCCCAGGAACACAACATAATCAGGGGAGAACTGGGCAATCAGGGATGCCGTGTTCTGATGTACCTTGCTGTGCCCAATCCCAGAAACCTTCAGGCCGACTTCCTTTTCCTCAATAGCATAACGACGGATTCCCTCCTGCAACACCCCCTTCCCGAGAAACCGGGGTATCTCGGACCTGGTTTCAACCATTATTCCTGCACGCTTCATCCTGCAATACCAGTTGCACAGAGGAGGCGCCCGAACTCGCTTACATCATCGGAAAACCGCTCCTGGCGGGAGGCTTCAGTTCGTACCCTGTCGGCGGTTCCGCACCCAGCAGGTAGCGGACGAAATAGTCCCAGCGCCGCCGCACCATGTAGGGCTCGTTGCCGAAGCCGTGACTGCGGTTCGGGAAGAGGATCAGGTCGAAATCTTTGTTTTCTTTGATCAACTCGTTCACAACGAGAAGTGTGTTGTACGGAGGGACGTTGCTGTCCATGGTGCCGTGCGCCAGCAGGAGCTTCCCCTTGAGGTTCTTGGCGAAGTTCTGGTTCGCCTGGCTGTCGTAGTTCGAAGTGCCGTCGGGTTTGGAGACGAGCAGGCCCTGCCACTTCTCGCCCCAATCATCCTCGTAGCCCCGGTTGTCATGGTTGCCCGCTTGGGAGACTCCGACCTTGAAAAAATCCGGATAGCGGAACATCGCATCGCAAGTGGCGAAGCCGCCCCCCGAGTGCCCGTAGATCCCCGCTTTATCGATATCGACCCAGGGATAGCGCCCGGCGAGCTCCTTCATCCCGGCCACCTGATCGGGGAGCGTGTTGTCGCCCATATTCCCGTAGTAGGCGTCATGAAACGCCTTGGAGCGCCCAGGAGTCCCCATCCCGTCCAACTGGATGACGATAAACCCCAGCTCGGCCAGGGACTGGGCATCACCGCTGGCCGGCATAAAGCTCCAGCCCCGGACACTTCCGGACTGTGGGCCGGGGTAAATGTTGTTGATGATCGGATACTTTTTGCCCGGGTCGAAATTCGTCGGCCGGAACATCTGGCCGTAAATGTCGGTGACGCCGTCGCGGGCCTTTACGCTGAAGGACATCGGCGGTTTCCAGCCTGTGGCCAGCAGAGGGGTGATGTCCGCTTTTTCAAGGGTGAGCAGGAGCTTTCCGCCCACATCCCGCAGTACCGAAATCGGCGGGACGTCGGGCTTTGAGTAGCTGTCAGCGAAGAATAGGCCGGACGGCGACAGGCTGACCTTGTGGTCGGCATCCTCCGGCGTGAGCAGGCGAAGGTCCCCGCCATCAAACCCAACACTGTAAAGATGCCGGAAGTAGGGATTGCGGCCCTTTTCGCGGCCGAGTCCGATAAAGATGATTTTCCTGTTCTTCTCATCGACCTGCAACA
>CAYOZW010000125.1:0-9315 GCA_964408495.1 uncultured Eubacteriales bacterium | reverse complement strand
TATCGAGAAGCTCTGGGGGACTATGGAGAAATTCTCCTCCTACTCCTTCAACAAGGCCCACAGTGCCTCCTATGCGGCCATGGCCTACCAGGCGGTCTATCTCAAGGCCCATCATACCGTGCCCTACCTCGCGGCCGTGCTCAACGCCGGCGGAGGCTACTATCCGCTGACCGAATATATCGAGGAAGCCAAGCGCCGCGGCATCGGCTTCCTGGGGCCCGACATCAACCGGAGCGGTCCTTTCTTCGAGGTCGAAGGATCGAACATCCGCGTCGGCCTGACCTCGATCAAGGGGTTGGCGGTGAAGACGATCGAGAAGATTCTCGAAGAGCGCAAGGACGTCGAGTTCGCCTCGGTCGAAGATTTCCTGGCCCGAGTCCACCTCGGGAGGGCCGAGCTTCTTTCGCTCATCAAGGCCGGGGTGTTCGATTCCCTTGAGCCGCGCCGGACACGGCAGATCCTGCGTCATTTCCAGGGGATCGAGGACATGGAGGAGGTCGCGGACATGAACCCGCTCGAGAAGGCCAAGATGCTCGTCGACTCCCTCGGGTTCAGCCCGGGGCCGGATTCCCTCGAGCTTTTCGAGGGGAAGAGGCCGGAGCTCCGGGTCAAAGATTTGGGCCGCTACACCGGCCAACAGGTTGAGCTCGCGGTGAGGGTGGTTGATGCGCGCCTCAAGGACACGAGCAACGGCAGCAAGTATTTTTATCTATTCGAGGACGAGACCGGGCTCTTGGAAGGAGTCGGGGAGAAGCGTTGTCTGAGCTTCGGACAGCCGCCCGCCTGCTGCCTCCGGGGCGAGGTCCGCCGCGACGGTGCCGGCCTGGTTAAAATCCACAACTGTTCATTCCTAAAAACGTTCTAGGGCTGATTATTTTGGCACGAAACATGCTGATAAATTGACGGAGAGCAACGATGGAAGAATATCGCTTTTCAGTGGTGATCGGCAGCAACGGCGACGGCTGGGTGGCGGTTTGCCCGGAGTTCGGGGATTGCGAGGCTCATGGAGATAGCTACGAGGAAGTCCTGGCAAAGATTCGGGAAGAAATCCAGGTCAGGATAGAGGACAGCCTCGGCGACAACGAGGACATTCCCCAGGCGGAAACCGTCAACTTCACCTCACTGCGCCTGAGCTTGTAGGTGCCGGGGCAGTCCGGACAAGATCCACAACCACGCGCTTTTTTCTCTGTACCGCTTCTTGATTTGACACGAGTCTTCGATTGATAAAGAATATTCTTTTGATGTTTTCATCCCATTCTGCAAAAAGAGGTGCCTTATGAAAAAAACCTTAGCCATGCTTTTTGTGTTTGTCTTGATTGCCGGCACGGCGCTTGCCGTGGAGGAGGGGCGGTTCTTTCGCGCCCCGAGCATCTGCAAGGACAAAATCGTCTTCACCTATGAAGGCGACCTCTGGCTCGTCTCCGCCCAAGGCGGGACGGCCTGCCGGATCACGACCTTCCCCGGCTATGAATCCTCGGCTAAGTTCTCTCCCGACGGGAACTGGATCGCTTTTTCTGCGACCTACGACGGTTCCCCGTCGGTCTATCTCATGCCGGCCGAGGGAGGAGCTCCGACTCGGCTTACCTATCTGCCTGGTTTTTCCGATGTCATCGCCTGGACACCCGACGGTACCAAAATCGTTGTCCGGTCGATGTTCGAGAATGTCATCGGCCGAGACCCCAACCTCTATTATGTATCCGTCAAGGGCGGCGCACCCGAGCGTTTGCCGCTGGAGCGCGGCGTGCTCATCAGTTTCTCGCCCGATGGCCGGGATTTTCTTTATTGCCGTCGCGGCACCGAAGAATACTACTGGAAACGGTACAAAGGCGGACGCTACCAGGATATCTGGAGGTACGACGGCGGCACCCGGAAGTATACGCCGGTCTCTGACTACGTTGGCAAGAACAGCTACCCGATGTGGGTCGGCGAGACGATGTATTTCGTTTCCGACCGCGGAAACGGCATTTCCAATATTTATGCCCAGAAGATCGGCGGCGGTGAGGTCCGTCCGGTCACGAGTTATTCCGATTTCGACGTGATGATGCCCCAGACCGACGGCCAAACGATCGTCTACGTCCAAGACGGCTATCTCCGCCTCCTCGACGTCGAGTCAGGCCAATCGAAAAAAATCGCCGTGCTTGTCCCCTCCGACCGCTGGGCTCTCCGCGACCGGGTCATCAACCCGAGTGATTACATCCACCATCTCAAGATCACCGACGATGGCGAGGCCATTGTCCTCGAAGCTCGGGGAGATGTCTTCACCGTGCCCCTGGCCAAAGAGCCGGCTGTCAACCTCTCCAATACACCCGGCACTCGCGAAATGTACCCGGCGCCCTCTCCCGATGGGAAATGGATCGCCTTCTTCTCGGACAAGAGCGGTGATTATCAGCTTTATCTTCAAAAGGCAGACGGCGGAGAATGGACGCCGCTGACCAGCAACCTCGACCGGACGGTCTACCATCTGCTCTGGTCGCCGGACGGGAAAAAGATCCTCTTCGGCAACAAGGATTTCTCGATATTTGTCATCGATGTCGCCACTAAGAAGCTCAGGAAAATCGATTCCTCCAACCAGATGAAGAATGACGAGTTCTACTGGGAGATCAGCGATTATTCTTGGGCGCCGGATTCCCGCTGGATCGCCTACAGCCTTGTCCAGTACAACCGCAACAGCCGGATCTTTCTGTACGACACGGAGACGGAGAAGCGATTTGCGGTCACCGACGATTTCTACGATAATCTCTATCCTTCCTTTGACGCCGATGGCGGTTATCTCTACTTCGTCTCCAGCCGGAATTTCAGCGTCCAGATGGACTTCTATGAGGATAACCACGTCCTCGATAGACCCCAGCAGGTCATGGCCGTGCAGCTCAGGGCCGGAGAGAAGCCGCCTTTTGGGGAAGACAATCCAGAGGAAAAGGGAGATAAAAAAACTGAGGCAGGGCCTTTCCGTATCGACCTCGAGGGTCTGAGCCGGCGGGTTTATCCGCTTCCCATTCCAGCGGGGAACTTCTTCCACTTGAAAGCCGGAAAGGGATATGTCCTCTATGCTTCCGTGGACAAGTTTACCGACGATGAGTACGAGGAGATCTTCGCTCCCCGCGGCGCCACCAAGTGGGACCTTCACATCTTCGGTGTCGCCGCCGGGAAAGAGATCGTCCTTAGCGATAAGATACGCGAGTTCGACGTCTCGACTAATGGCAAGCAGCTCATTATCCGGAAAGAAGGCGACATCTATTGCGTCCCGGTAGAAAAAGCCTATCAAAGCAAGGGATTGGGCAAGAAGATTAACCTCTCGACTCTCCTCTATCGCGTTGACTTGCAGAAGGAGTGGAACCAGATCTTCAATGATTGCTGGCGCTGGTATCGGGATTTCTTCTATGACGCCGGTTTCCACGGCCGCGACTGGAAGGCCATGGGCGAGAAGTATCGGGCCTACATTCCCCAGCTTTCATCGAGGGGGGAGCTCAACTGGGTCATGTCGCAGATGGTCGGCGAGCTCTGTGTCTCCCACACCTACATCGGTGGGGGAGACTACGGTCCCGCCGAGACGCCACGATCACTCCTTTACACGGGTCTTCTCGGGGCCGATCTTGTTGCCGACCCGGCGGCGGGATTTTACAGGCTGGCCCGGATTTACGGCCCAACCGAAGTCAACTTGGACCTTTCGGGGCCACTCGTCCGGCCGGACATGGACGTCAAGGAGAATGACTACCTCCTGGCCATTAACGGAATACCGCTCCGGGGCGGAGATGATTATTTCAAACTCCTCCAAGTCACCAGAGGACAAAAGGTCAAAGTGACGGTGAATGCCAGGCCGACCCTGGAAGGCGCCAAAACGTACGAGGTCGAGCCCCTCCGCAATGACCGGGGGCTGCGCTACTTCCGTTGGATCCAGGAAAACATCCGCACCATCGCGGAGGCGACCAACGGACGGGTCGGGTATATGCACATCAACGCCATGGGCGCGGGCGGAATCGGTGAGTTCGATAAGTACTGGAGAGCCTTCCGTTACAAGGACGGGATCATCCTCGACCTGAGGAGAAATTCTGGCGGTTGGACCGAGTACTTCCTCATCGATAAGCTGGAGCGGCAGCTGGACTCCTTCAACGTCCTTCGGGGGATGGTACCCTTCCGCTATCCGGGATCGACCGGAAACGGCAATTATGTCGTTATTTCCAATGAAAACAACGGGTCCGACGGGGAGGCTTTTGTCGAGCATTTTAAGTCGCAGAAGCTGGGGACGGTAGTCGGCGTGCCCTCCTGGGGAGGGCTGGTCGGGATCCTCAACGGCCAGACGACGATCGACAACGGCCGGGTCGAGCAGTCGAACAACGCCTTCTATGGCCCCGAAGGGAAGTGGATTGTCGAAAACCATGGCGCCGACCCGGATATCCTCGTGGACAACGACCCCGGTTCGGCCGTCGCCGGCCGGGACCTCCAGTTAGAGAAGGCCATCGAGGTCATCTTGGAGAAGATCAAGAAAAATCCACCCGCCTCCTGGCCGCGGCCTCAGTACCCAAAGAAGTAGTCCGATTCTCTTATGACCTGAGCTGAACTTTTCCGGCGGCTGCTGCGTATACTAAAATGGAGGGCGATTGCAGACCTATTCATTAAGGAGGGCCTGAAATGAAAAAACTGATCTTTATGCTTCTCCTTGCGGCGGCGCTGGTCTTTTGTCTGGGAACACTTTTTGGACAGGAAACGGACCTCAGCGGTACCTGGGAGGGGACGACCTATGTCCCCGATGCCGGCGATGACCAGATTACCCTCGTCTTGAGAAAAGATGGGGAGACCTATTCCGGGACGCTCTCGGATTCTATGGGGCTGGCCGTCGAGTCCAAGCTCGAGAACGTTCAATTCAAAGAGGGGATCCTGAAGGCGGAATTCGTGATCTTCAACGGAGACGATTACGTGAGGATCAGCCTGACGCTCAAGGTCAGCGGAGAAATGCTCGTTGGGCACTGGGCCGACCCTGGCGGCGAAACGGGGACGCTCGAGATGAAGCGCAAAGAATAGAGATACGCTTTATCAACCGCCCCATCGCCCCCTGGACCCAGAGGGCGATCTATTTCGGATCTCGGACAGCGGCCAAATCTTCGCTCTCCTTGAGGACCTTTTCCCTGGCTTTCTTTCCGGCGAAGTGCTCCAGATTGATGGCCAGATTAGCGATGGCTGCCAGGTGTGCCTGGGCCATCAGATGATTTCCAAGGAATCCTTGCCGGGAAGCTTCGGGAAAGGCGCGTGAGGCTCTTGTTGATACCAGAAGGCCACGGAGGAGATGTCATCCTGGAGCGGGAGGTACCGCCCGCCCGAACGCCAGCCCAAGGCCTGGATCGTCACCTTGAGGTCCTTCTGGAAACGGATCGGGTCCAGGATGTGCCAGCGGTAGAGTCCGAAACGCTGTTGGACGTCATAATGCCCGTCACCCCGGATGACCTGGGCCAGGCCGCTGTAGGGGGTCGTATGCTCGGTGTATTGGACGGTCCCGTCCGGCCTCTTGGTGTCGAAGTCATAGGACCCGCAGAAGTAGTCCTCCGTGCCGGTGCCGCAGATCGTCGGGAAATCCTTGTCGCCGTCGAGGTAGAATTTGATCTCGCCCTCTCCCCACCAGCCGTTGTTGTTCACACCCCAGGCCATGTAGGTCCCGACGTAGTGGCCCCAGCCTTTGATCCCGTCCACGATCGTATAGGCGCTCTTGTAGGGGAGGGGATTGACCCGTCGGAACTGGGCGTGGAAATAGGCGGCATCGTCGGGCACCTCGGTCAGCGCGTAGTTGATCTGGTAATAAAGCGTGAAGACGTCTTCAGAGATATTCTCAAGAGTGATCTTGAAACCCTTGCGGAAAGGCATCTGCCAGTAGCAGTTGAAGGCACTCCCGGGGTTGACGCAGACGGCCAGCGATGAGATCTGGGCGTACCGTCCCCAGCCGCAGGCGAAGAAATCGCCGACCGGGCACTCGACGGAGGGCTCGGTCTCGTCATCCCAATAGAAGCGGATGATGGCGAACCTCCAGGCCCCGGCAGGGGTCAGCCAGATCTGCTGGATGGCACCCTCGGCTTTGACGTCGGCCATGACGAACGTTTCCTTCGGCTGGATTCTCACGTAGGGGGAGACTTTCCAGCCCTGGCCGAGGTCGCGGGCCGCCTTCATGGCCGGGCCGTCTGCCGACATCCCGGCCTTGCCTTTCTCCCCACTGAAGTTCTCCGGGCTGATAGAGCGCGTCTGGGCTTTGGACAGGCGGCTCAGATTCCCCATGTTGAGGTTAAGCCCGTTGAACGGTTTGTCTTCATCCCCATACGCAAATCCGAAGAATGCGACCAAGAGCAACACGAAGCTGATTCTTAATACGTTTTTTTTCAAGGAGCCTCCTTTTTTAAAGATTTGAGAATGCTTCTGACAAGTCACTCAAGGGGAGTTATATTTTTTTTGAAGGAGCCGTGTCAAGACCGTGAAGAGCTTGCTTTTCCCCTTGGAAAGGGGGAATATCAGTCCAGTGTCCAATACCGCGATTTTGAGCTCAATCCGATGGGTGACGAAGTCAAGATTGGGATTGATACAGGTGCAGTCACTGTTTCGGTGGTCGTTCTGAGCGGAAACCGCCCCGTCTCCAAATCCTATCGCTTTCACCACGGGGATGTATCCACCACATTGACTGGGGTCCTGAATGAATTGAGCGACACTCAAGCCCTGGTTGGATTCACCGGCCGTCGGGCGAAGCTATTCGGGGGTAACCGGAGGGTCAACGAAGTGGTGGCGACGGTCGAAGGCGTCAAGTGGGCCGCCCGGAGAATTCCCCGCTCGATTCTCCTCGTCGGCGGCGAGAATATCCTCCTCATCCAGCTCAACGACGACGGCACTTACCGCCATCATGAAATCAACACAGACTGTGGCTCTGGCATCGGGGGTTTTCTCGACCAGCAGGCCGGCCGGCTCGGCATCGAGACAAAAGGCTTGGCGCCCTGCCGGCAGTCTCAATAGCGGCGGCGGTTGAACCATGGAATCAGGGACGGTAATCATCAGCGGGGCCACGGGATTCATCGGCCGGCCTTTAGCCTTGTGTCTGGCACAAGCCGGATATCAAGTGGTCGTCTTGACCCGCAATCCTAGCAGAGCCACTGGACTGTTCGGAGAGGGAGTTAGGGCGGCCGGTTGGGACGGCCGGACATCCGGGGGCTGGCTCGACCGCGCTTCGGGCGCCTGCGCGATCATCAACCTGGCGGGGGAAAATATCGGGGCGGGCCGCTGGACTCCAAAAAGGAAAGAGACGATCGTCAGAAGCCGCCTGGACGCTGGGCAGGCTATTGTCGACGCTATTCGCCAAGCTCGGGCTAAACCCAAGGTCCTCATCCAGGCGTCGGCCGTCGGTCACTATGGCCCTCGGGGAGACGAAGAACTGGACGAGTCGGCACCTGCCGGGGAAGGTTTTTTGGCCGGCGTGACACGGGAGTGGGAAGATTCTACCGCCGCAGCCGAGAATTTCGGAGTGAGACGGGTAGTCATCCGTTCCGGCTTGGTCCTCGGTTCCGACGGCGGGGCCCTTCCTCGTATTCTGAAACCATTTCGTTTGTTCGCCGGGGGGCCTCTTGGCTCCGGGCGGCAATGGTTGTCCTGGATTCATCGGCGGGATGAGGTTGCGGCTATCCGTTATCTTCTAGAGAGAGAAGACCTTGCCGGGACCTTCAATCTGACGGCTCCGCAGCCGCTGACCATGGATGAATTCGCCCGGACCCTGGGACGGGTGATGGGTCGTCCGGCCGTATTCCGGATTCCAGCCGTCCTGCTCCGTCTTCTTTTTGGAGAGATGGCCGAGGAGACCATTCTTGCCGGGCAGAGGGTCCTGCCGCTGGCTTTGCTCGAGGCGGGTTTTAAGTTCCAATATCCAGACCTGGAAAGCGCCCTGCAAGAGATCCTCAGATGACCATCTCCCGCGGAATTTCCCTCAAGTTGAATCGCGAAGCCATGCTTCGACAGTAAGCTCCCGCGTACAGGACCGCCAAGGTGTCACCCCTCTCCGGCACGGGCATCTGAATTTCCCTGGCGAAGACATCACCCGTTTCGCAGAGATTTCCGGCCACCGTGAGCGGCCTCATCCGGCCTCCATAGACGCATCCGCAATGGACGACGGGGTGTCTGGCCTGGGGATAGATGGCCGGGCGGGGGATGCTATTGAAAGTGCCCGCGTTGACACAGGCGAACAGCTGGCCGTAGCTCTCCTTCAGATATTCAACCTGGAGCAAAAGGACACCGGCGTCAGCGACCAGATATTTTCCGGGCTCGATGACCACGGCCTCTATCCCGAGTCCGGACTCGGTGATACGCCGGGCGATGTGAGAGGCATATCTGGCGAGCGGGAAGGTTTTCTGGCTTCGTTCATACCGGGGTCCGAACCCTCCTCCAAAATCCAGGAACTCCAACCGGAAGCCTTCCTTTTCCACTCGAAGGGCCATAGCCACCATCTTGTCAACGGCCGCGCTGACCACTTCAAAATCCTCATTAGCCCAGCCGGAGCCGAGGTGCTGGTGGAGACCAACGGGATGAAATCCATAGGAAGCGGCTCTTTCCAAGGCCGTTAAAACCTTGTTGGCTTCGATGCCGAACTTTATCGGCGTTCCGTCGGACGACTTGATCCCGGCGGTGATCACTTTTGGATTGAAGCCTCGCCCGATCCCCGGATTCCAGCGGATCGATACCCGGATCCTTTTCTCACGGAATCCTTTGTTCTTTACTTCCCGCATCAGCTCCAGTTGCTCCAGGGCGTCGATATTCACGGTCAATCCGTTGACCCGGAATACGCGGCCGAGGTCTTCGGCGCTGAGGGAAGTTCCGGTGAAAAGGATCTTGCCGCCGGAGTAGCCGGCGCGACGGGCTTCTTCGACTTCTTGAGGAGAAACGGCATCGATCCAAGCCCCCTGTCGACGCAGCTCACTCAGGATGCCCCGGTGCGGATTGGCTTTCATGGCATAGCCGATTCGCAGGGGCTGTTTCAAATACTTCGAAAAGATCCGATTCAGGGTTTGGTAGTTCGATAGTAGCTGAGCCCGACTGTACACAAACAGGGGAGTTCCTTTCTTATCAGCAATGCTTTCAGCTGGGATCCGGCCGAGATAGAGCCGCCGTTTCCGCACGCGCAGGAATTCGTTCTCCCACCACACACTGGTCTCCTTCCCTAGTCTTTTTCTTCAAACAGGTCGAGCTGGCCTTTGGCCAACTTCTTGGCGATTTCCATAAGAACGGGATATTTCTGAATCATCGTCTTGGGGATGTTCAGGAGCTGTCCGGTGATCTTGTTTTTTATCTGGAGAGCGTTGGCCAAAG
>CAYOZW010000124.1:6669-9318 GCA_964408495.1 uncultured Eubacteriales bacterium | reverse complement strand
TCGGCTCCTATGTCCTGAAAAGCGGGGATATGATTTCAAATGTGAAGAGCGGAGCTCTTTTGGAGGACGCAAAAGTGGGCTGGAAGCTGTTCAAAAGCGGGAAACTGAAGCTCATCCCTGAAAGAGTCAAAGGAAGAAAAGAGATAAAAAAGCTTTTTAAGAAGCTCAAAAGAGGAGAACGTGGGTGAAAGTTTCGTATTATCCTGGCTGTTCTCTCCATAGCACTGGACTTGAGTATGGCAAATCCACGGTGGAAGTCTGCGAAACACTGGGTATCGAGCTCAACGAGCTCAATGACTGGAACTGCTGCGGGGCGAGTTCCGCCCATTGCACGGATGAGGTCTTGGCCATTGAGCTGGCAACGCGCAACCTGGTGACGGCGGAGGAAGCCGGCTTGGACATGGTGATCCCTTGCGCCGCCTGCTTCCAGAGGTTCAAGGTTGCCGAAAAGCACGTCCAGGAAGGGAAGGAGCCGGTGGTTGATACTCCCTATCAGGGGAAGGTTCCCATCAAGCATCTCCTCGATTTCCTGATTGAAGAAGAGAACCTCTCGGCCATCAAGAAAAAAATTACCAAACCCCTGAAGGGCCTCAAGGCGGTTTGCTACTACGGCTGTCTCATCACGCGCCCTCCCAAGGTGACGGACGCGAAAAGCTATGAAAATCCCCAGCAGATGGATGTACTTTTAGCCCTTTTGGGGGTGGACGTTCATCCTTGGTCATATAAGACGGACTGTTGCGGGGGAAGCCTGATGCTTGCCCGGGAGGATATTGTCGCCCAGCTGACGGGAAAGCTCATCCAAAAGGCGGAAGAGGCCGGGGCGGAGTGTATCGTTACAGCCTGCCCCCTCTGTCAGGCCAATCTGGATACGAAACAGGCGTTCATCTCCAAGAATATGGGCCGCGAGGTGCGCTTCCCCGCCTTCTATTTCACGGAGCTCCTCGCATTGGCCTTTGGCTCAGAGCAAGTCGGCCAGTTTCTGAAAAAGCACGTCATCGATCCGTGTGAGCTGTTGAAGTCAAAAGGCCTTTTGTGAGTGGAGAAGGAATCATGGAAGCCGGACGGGAAAAAAAGATGTTACCAAGGCACGTGAACAAGGAGAGTGTGTAAGACCATGTCCATGAACACAGAAGAAAATAAGAAAATCGGCTCCGCCCTGGTTGTGGGCGGCGGGATCGGCGGGATGCAGGCGGCGCTCGACCTGGCGGAATCGGGAATAAAAGTCTATATGGTTGACAACCAGCCCTCTATCGGCGGGGTGATGGCCCAGCTGGACAAGACCTTTCCGACAAACGACTGTGCCATGTGCACGATGGCGCCGCGATTGGTCGAAGTCGGCCGGCATAAGGATATCGAGGTGATTTCCCTCGCTGACGTGCAGCGCATTGAGGGAACGGCCGGTCATTTCAAGGTCAAGATCAGGAAAAGACCGCGGTATGTCAACGAGGAGAAGTGCACCGGTTGCGGCATCTGCACCGAGAATTGCCCGGTTCACCGGATCATCTATGTGACGCCAGAAAAAGACACCATCGACATCTCGCTGAAAGATGTCGAAATCATGGACAAGATCATCAAGGAATACTGGGATACGGAAGGACCACTGGTTCCGATCCTGCAGAAAGCGAATGATACCTTCAACTATTTGCCCGAGCCCATATTGAGGTACGTGGCCGATCAGCTCAACATGCCCCTGAGTGCCGTCTGCCGGATCGCCACTTTTTACAATGCCTTCAGCCTGGAGCCGAGAGGCAAAAATATCGTCACCGTGTGCCTGGGGACGGCCTGTCATGTGAAGGGCGCCGGAAAGGTCGTGGCCGCTCTGGAAGGCGAGCTGGGGATAAGGAGCGGAGAGACCACCAAGGACATGCTTTTTACCATCGAGACGGTGCGATGCATCGGCTGCTGCGGCCTGGCCCCTGTGTTGAAGGTGGGAGAAGACATTCATGGCTTGATGTCCAAATCAAAGGTGCCCGAATTGCTGGGGATGTATGCGAACGGCCAGTGAATGCTCAGGAGCAAGCCGTCCGAGGCCCCTTTTGAACGCCTATAGAGGAGAGAGTCAATGCCAAAGCTGAGTATCAAAGACCTGGATAAAATCAGCGAGAGAGTCAAGAAGACGACGCTCTTGCGAGAAGGAGCGGGGAGGGCCAAAATAACGGTTCACATGGGAACCTGTGGGATTGCAGCCGGAGCAAGAGGGATCATGAACGCGCTGATGGATGAGTTTGAAAAGCAGGACATCAAGGACGTGATCCTGACCAGCTCGGGCTGCGCCGGGTTATGCAGCCGGGAACCCATGGCCACGGTGGAATTGAAGGATGAAGCCCCGGTGAAGTACGTGGATTTGACTCCGGAAAAGATACGCAGAATATTGGCCGAGCATGTCAACGGCGGACGGGTCGTCAGCGAATACGCTCTGGCCATAGGGAGCGAGAGAGTCTCTTGACTGTTTTTCGGTCAGTAATCTTAGAGAGGTCAGACAGGCCATGAACGAATACAGCTCAGACAAATACAGGCTGCATTTAATGCTCTGTGCGGGGACCGCTTGTGTTTCCAACAAGTCCTTCAAGATCAAGGTCGCGCTGGACGAGGAATTGAAGAAGCAAGGATTGGATCAGGAAGTCCTCGTCGTCATGACGGGCTGCAACG
>CAYOZW010000124.1:0-6659 GCA_964408495.1 uncultured Eubacteriales bacterium | reverse complement strand
ACGGGTTTTGCGCGGTCGGGCCGGTGATGACCGTCATGCCGGATGGGATATTTTATCAAGGCCTGACGAACGAGATCATCCCCCATCTTGTGGAGGAGCATTTCTTGAAAGGCCGGCCGGTCAAACGGCTGATGTTCACTCCCCCCGCCGAAAAAATCGCTATCCCCAGGATGATGGATATCGGCTTTTTTTCCCGGCAAACGCTGATCGCTCTCCGCAACCGGGGATTGATCGATCCGGAAGTCATCGATGAATATATTGCCAGAGACGGCTATAAAGCCCTGGCCAAAGCTTTGACCGAAATGTCGCCGGAAGACATCATCACCGAGGTCAAAAAGAGCGGGCTCCGAGGTCGCGGGGGCGCTGGATTCCCGACGGGTTTGAAGTGGGAGTTATGTCGAAATCAGCCGGGAAATTCGAAATACATCATCTGCAACGCCGACGAAGGGGATCCCGGAGCCTACATGGACAGGAGCATCGTCGAAGCCGACCCCCATTCCATCATCGAAGGAATGTTGATCGGGGCCAGAGCGATCGGGGCAAGCAAGGGGTATGTCTATATCCGGGCGGAATACCCGCTGGCCATGAAGAGGCTGGAGATCGCCCTGGACCAGGCCCGAGAATACGGATTGCTCGGGGAAAAGATTTTCGACACGGATTTCAGTTTTGATATTGCGGTCAAGCAAGGAGCCGGGGCCTTTGTCTGCGGCGAAGAGACATCACTGATCGCTTCCATCGAGGGCCGTCCGCCGGAGCCGAGACAGCGGCCGCCCTATCCCGCGGAATCGGGGCTGTGGGGAAAGCCGACCAACATCAACAACGTGGAGACCTGGGCGACGGTTCCCGTGATCATTGACAGAGGGGCCGATTGGTTCAGCGGTATCGGCACCCAGCTTAGCAAGGGGACAAAGGTCTTTTCTCTCGTCGGCAAGATCAACAATACGGGATTGGTCGAAGTCCCCATGGGAATCACCCTGAAAGAGATCATCTATGATATCGGAGGCGGGATCCCGAAAGGAAAGAAATTCAAGGCCATCCAGACGGGCGGGCCTTCAGGCGGATGCATTCCGGCCAGTTTGATCAACCTGCCGGTGGATTATGAAAAATTGAACGAGGCCGGTTCGATTATGGGATCCGGCGGGTTGATCGTCATGGACGAAGACACCTGCGTTGTGGATGTCGCGAAATATTTTATTGATTTCACCAACGACGAATCCTGCGGGAAATGCGCCTCCTGCCGCGACGGATCATCGGAGCTGCTGGAAATTCTGAAGAGGATCTGCCGGGGAGACGGTAAAGAAGAGGACCTCCAGGCTCTCGAAGACCTGGCCAATGCGATCAAAGACGCTTCCATGTGCGGGCTGGGACAGACGCTGCCCAACCCGGTCCTGAGCACCCTGAAGTATTTTGAGGACGAGTATATCGAACATATTAAGTATAAGAGATGTTCCGCTCTTGTTTGCAAAGGCATCATCTCGTCCGCCTGTCAGCATATCTGCCCGATTTCCCAGGATGTGCCGAGTTATATCGGGCTCATCGCCCAGGGAAAATTTGACGAGGCCATCAAGGTGGTCCGGAAAGAAAACCCCCTCCCACTAATTTGCGGACGTGTCTGCAATACTCCTTGTGAAAAGAAGTGCGTGGCGGGGGAATGGGATGATCCCATAGCCATCAGGCTGTTGAAGCGTTTTCTGGCCGATTATGAGATGAAGAAGGGAGTGGTCGTCGAAGAAAAGCCGAAGAGCGACAAGAAAGAGAAGGTCGCGATCGTCGGTGCCGGTCCCGCAGGATTGACCTGCGCCCATTATCTGGCGCTCGAAGGTTATAAAGTGACGGTGTTTGAAAGCCAGGAGACCCCCGGCGGCATGCTGGCCCTGTGCATCCCGGAATTCAGGCTGCCCAAGGAGGTCTTGAAGTACGAGGTAGACAGGATCAAGGCGCTCGGTGTTGAGATCAGAACGAACACGGCGGTCGGTAAAGATGTTTCCTTGGAAAAATTGAACGAAGAATATAACGCCGTCTTCGTCGCCATCGGTGCCTATAAGGGCTTCAAAATGAAGATTCCCGGCGAAAATACGGAGGGCGTCATCGACGCGATCGAGTTCCTGATGGATGTCAACCTCGGGCGTCCGGTGAAGATCGGCGACAGGGTCATCGTCGTCGGGGGCGGGAATTCAGCTATCGACGCGGCCCGGGTCGCCAAACGTCTCGGGAAGGACACGAAGATTCTGTATAGAAGGACGAGAGCGGAGATGCCCGCGATCAAGAGTGAAATCGAGGAAGCCATCCACGAGGACATCGATATTCAATTCCTGGCCGCTCCCGTCAACGTCCTTTCGACGGACGGCCGGCTGGAGGCGGTGGAGTGCATCCGGATGGAATTGGGCGAGATGGACCAGAGCGGCAGAAGACGGCCCGTCCCGGTCAAGGGCTCGGAGTTCATGATCGGAGCGGACACTTTAATCCTGGCCATCAGCCAGGAGCCCGATATTTCGTCGTTAAACGGAAACCAATTGACCATCTCGAAGTGGAACACCATCGAGGTCGACCCAGAAACGCTGTCCACGAATATCAAGGGGATATTCGCGGGCGGGGATGTGGTCACCGGCCCGAATACGGTCACCGAAGCCATGGCCCATGGCAAAACCGCTGCCGAGATGATCGATAAATACATCAGGGGTGAAGCGCTGGAAAGGAAATATGAAGTCACCCGTCCGGCATTGGATGTCGAGGCGGTCAAGCTCACAGAAGAGGAAACCAAAAGCCTGAAGAGGCCCCAGGCCCAGTTCGTCCCCTTGGAGCGAAGGATGAAGGACTTCTCAGAGGTGGAACTGGGGTTCACCGAGGCCGATGCTATTCTTGAGGCCAAACGGTGTCTCCGCTGTGATCTCGAGGCCAAAGAAGAGCGAAAGAAAACAGATCATTCATGATTGGAGGTCGGCGTGATCGAGCTGACAATCAACGAAAAAAAGCACGAATTCGAAGAAGGCAAAACGGTCCTGGAATGTCTCCAGGAGGCCGGAGTCAAGGTCCCCACTCTTTGCCACCATAAGGCCCTGGTCCCGTACGGGGCCTGCCGTCTGTGCCTGGTGGAAGTGATCCAAAGGGGCCGGACCACGATTCAGACGTCCTGCACCTATCCGGCCAGCCATCGTTTAGAGATTAAAACAGATACGGACAGAGTCAAGAAGTCGCGAAAAATCATGATCGAGCTGCTCCTGGCCAGGTGTCCGGATTCCCGGGCCATCCAGACCATCGCCGCAGAATACGGCGTCAAAGAAACACGGTTCACCAAACGGAACGAGGATTGCTTCCTTTGCGGCCTCTGCACCAGAATGTGCACCGAGAGGATGGGCATCTCCGCCATCGGATTTTCCCATCGCGGTCCTCACCGCAAGGTCAGCCCTCCGTTCGATGCCAAATCGGATGTCTGCCAGACCTGCGGGGCCTGTGCCTTCATCTGTCCGACAGAGAGGATCAAGCTGGAGGGGATCAGCAAGAACAAAGAATTCCCGATCATGAATGAGTTTGATATCGGCTTGATCGATCGGGCGGCGGCCTACATCCCCTATCCCCAGGCGGTTCCCAATAAGGCTGTTATCGATGAAAGATATTGCGTCCATCTGCAGAAGGATGAGTGTGGAATCTGCAAGGAGTTTTGCCAGGCCGGGGCGATTGAGTACGATCAGACCGAGAAGGAAATCGAATTGGGCGTTGGTGCCGTCATCCTGGTCCCGGGGTATGATCTGTTCGACGCCAAGATCAAGGAAGGTCTGGGATATGGGACTTACCCAAATGTCGTGACCTCGCTCGAGTTTGAAAGAATACTGTCGGCTTCGGGCCCCTATTCTGGAAAGGTCTTGAGGCCCTATGATAAAACCGAGCCCAGAAGGGTCGCTTTTATCCAGTGCGTCGGCTCGCGTGATTCTGAACATGACTACTGCTCATCGGTCTGCTGTATGTATGCCACCAAAGAAGCCCTCATCGCCAAAGAGCATATCAGCGGAGAATTGGATTGCGATGTCTATATCATGGACATGCGGGCCTTCAGCAAGGGCTTTGACGAGTATTACCAGAGAGCCCAGGAGCATGGAGTCAACTATATCCGCTGCCGTCCCCCCGTCATTAGGGAAGTCCCGCAGACAAAGAACATGATCATTGAATACATGACCGAGGACGACAAAAAGGATTCTCGTGAATATGACCTGGTCGTTCTGTCCGTCGGCATGCTTCCTCCCAAGACGGCACACGAGATTTCCGAGGTCTTCGGCATCGAGTTGAACGAGTTCAATTTCTGCAAGACGTCTCCTTTTTATCCGGTTGAATCCAAGCGCGAAGGAGTCTATGTCGCCGGTCCTTTTACAGAGCCAAAAGATATTCCGGAGACCGTCATGCAGGCATCAGGGGCTTCAGCTAAAGTCCAATCGCTTTTAAAAGACGTCAAGGGTAGCCTCGTCATTCCTAAGGAATACCCTCCCGAAACGGATGTCGAAGGACAAGCCCCCCGAATCGGAGTGTTCGTCTGTCACTGCGGAACGAATATCGCCGGAGTGGTCAATGTCCCCAGTGTGGTCGAGTATGGCAAAACACTTCCTGATGTTGTTTATGTCGAGAACAACTTGTATACCTGTTCGAACGACACCCAAGAAAGAATCAAAGAAAAAATTAAAGAACACAATCTCAACCGCGTGGTCGTGGCCTCTTGCACGCCGCGAACTCATGAGCCTCTCTTCAGGAACACGGTCAGGGAAGCCGGGCTCAATCCCTATCTTTTTGAGATGGCCAATATCAGGGATCAATGCTCTTGGGTGCATATGCAGGAGCCGGAAAAAGCATCTGAGAAATCCAAAGACCTGGTGAGAATGGCTGTCGCTAAGGCCCGGTTGCTGAACCCTCTCCAGAAAAGGGCTGTCCCCATCGTCAAGTCCGCCCTGGTGATCGGCGCTGGGCTTTCCGGCATGACAGCGGCCATCGAGTTGGCTAAGCAGGACTTTGATGTCTATTTGGTTGAGAAAGAAAAAGAGCTGGGCGGGAATCTGAGACATCTCCACTACTTGATCAGCGGAGAAAACGCCCAGGAAAAACTTAGGGAATATGTCGACCAAGTGAAGAGCACGGAGAAAATCCATCTCTACACGGATGCCAAAATCGAAAAGCTTGAAGGCACGATCGGGAATTTTCAGACGACGATCACGACGGGAGGAGAATCCAAAGAATTCAAGCATGGCGTGGTCATCGTTGCCACCGGAGCTCAGCAATATAAACCCAAAGAGTATCTCTACGGACAGCATGATGGAGTCATCACCCAGCTGGAGCTTGAGCGGCGCCTCGCTCCCGAGGGAGAGTGGTCAAAGGGCGGGGAAAACGGCCCCCCCAAGAACGTCGTGATGATCCAGTGCGTCGGCTCCCGGGACGAGGAAAGGCCCTATTGCTCCCGAGTTTGTTGCACCGAAGCCGTGAAGAACGCCCTGAAGATCAAAGAAATCTCTCCCGAGACCAATGTGTATGTATTGTTCCGGGACATCAGAACATACGGATTTAGAGAAGCCTATTATACCAAGGCCAGGCGTCAGGGCGTCATCTTCGCCAGGTTTGAAGAAGACAAAAAACCCGTGGTTTCACAGAATGGGAAGGGGTTGAAGGTGGCCGTCTTCGACCAGAGCCTCAAGATGCCCTTGGAGCTGCCCGCGGACCTCGTGGTGTTGTCTGCGGGAATCGTGGCCGATGAAGGGAACGAGGAGATCGCCAAATTCCTGAAGGTCCCGCTCACCAGGGAAAAGTTTTTCCTGGAAGCCCACATGAAGTTGCGGCCGGTTGATTTCGCCACAGATGGTGTCTACTTATGCGGCCTGGCCCATTCGGCCAAGGCCATCGAAGAGAGCATCATCCAGGCCCAGGCCACGGCTTCGCGGGCGTCGACCGTGCTCTCTAAAGACGAGATCGAGCTGGAGGCGAACATTTCTTGGGTCGTCGACGAGAACTGCGACGGCTGTGCCTATTGCGTTGAACCATGTCCCTATCATGCGATTACGCTGATCGAATACATGAGCAAGGGATCCGTGAAAAAGACGGTCGAGGTAGATGAAACCGCCTGCAAAGGGTGCGGGTGTTGTATGGCGACTTGTCCAAAGAAAGGGATCTATGTCAAAGGCTTTACCCTTGAACAGTTGGGCGCACAGGTGAATGCTGCTTTAGGAGCCGGTTGATGGACGACGCATTTGAACCTTTGATCGTGAGTTTTTGCTGCAATTGGTGTTCCTATGCGGGAGCGGACCTCGCCGGGGTTTCCCGATTGCAGTATCCCACCAACATCAGGATCGTCAGGGTGATGTGCTCGGGAATGGTTCATCCCAATTTGGTGATGGATGCTTTTACCAAGGGAGCGGATGGTGTGCTGGTCTGCGGTTGTCATCCCGGGGACTGTCATTACGAGGACGGAAATCTCAGGGCTGAGAAAAGGGCTGAAGCGATCAACCTCATGCTGGAAGATTTTGGCTTGGAAGAGGCCCGGTTCCGGCTGGAGTGGGTGTCGGCTTCTGAAGGGCCAAAATTTGCCCAGGTCGCACGGGAGTTCATCGGCAAGATTAAGGAGTTGGGACCGAGTCCGTATCGGACCTGAAACTGAGGGGAAAAAAAATGCCAGATTCTTCCCGAATCAT
>CAYOZW010000123.1:0-9348 GCA_964408495.1 uncultured Eubacteriales bacterium | reverse complement strand
CGGACGGTCGTTTCCTTCCGGCTCGGCGAGACGCCCGAGACCTGTCCGTTGGCTCCAGTGAGGGCGGCGGCGGCGAAGAGCCACCCGTAGACGAGGACCAGAACGAGGGCTTTTCTTTTCATCAAAAGTGAATCACGAAGCTGGTGTCAAACGACAGCGAAACTCTCTTCTCGAGAAAATCCCAGGATGTTGTTACGTAGGAAATTCCCAGGGCGCCACAGATCCCGAACCTCCCCTTGCGGACCTCGACGCCGGCGAGGAACGAGGGCCCCCAGAGAGACTTCTGCTCCTGGCTGTAAACGTAGTCATAATCCCAGATGCCGATGATCACTTGTGCGGCTTCCACACGCAGGCCGCCGTATTGGATATCCACATAGGGGTAGAAGAGGGGAGAATTCACAGGAAGATAGTATTTTACGCCGATGCTCCAGAGCGGCTTGTTCTGGACCCAATCCGAGTCCGAGTAGATAAGCGTTGTTGGGAAAATCCCCGCACCCGCGTGAAAGGCCATTCCCATCCCGGTGTTGAGCTGAAGGCTAGCTCCGGCACCCCCAAAGGAGGCGCCATAGCCGAACCCAAAGGCGAGACGCCCCAAGGTCCTTTTTGGAGTCTGGCCCCGGATCGGCTTGATGACCTGAGGCTTGACCGGTTCCGCCACCGGCTTGAGCGTTTCGGGTTTCTTTTTTTCCGTTGGCGGAGTGGGGGGAGGGACCTCCCGGGCTTCCGCTTCTTTTCTCTTGTCCGGCTGCGCAATGGTCTCGACTTTTTCCGGTTTCTTGGGAATTTCGGCGGCGGGAGGAATCACCTGCCAAACAGCGTCCCGGAAAGGCGCTGCTTTGAACGGTGACGGGTAGCTGTTGTTCTTGGGAAGGGCGGTGAAAACGAGTGCTTCGCTCCATTCGACAGGGACTGGCGGTTCAGGCTCAACTTTGACTGTTGGAGCCGGCTGGGGCTCCGGTTTGGCTGCCTCCTTGGGGGGTGGGGGAGCCAGAGATGGCGGGGTGGGCGGTCGAGGCTCGGCCTTTGCCGCGCCCTTTTCGGTCTCGGGGACGGGCGGGATACTCACATCGGCGAGTTCGACAGCGGAATCCAGGACGAATCCGGAGACCCGGGTGCCATAGCGCGAAGACGAATAGCTCACATAATACCAGATGTCATTGATCTTTTTCGTCTGAAGGAGGTTGAGCAGGGTGCCTTTACCGACGATGTCGATTCGGGTGCTGCCGCGCCTCGGCTCGATATAAATGCTCGCTCTTTCAGAGATGACCCGGACCTGCTTGATGTCGGCGGCATCCCCCGGGCCGACGCTGGAATACAGAGAGGGGATGATCAATAATATCAGGGCCGCGGCCGGGAGGATACTTTTCCTGTCCATTAGCTTATAACAATCCACCACCTAGAATGTAGACCAGAACGGTCCGGTGGTCAAGCTTTTGCTATTGGGTTTTATCTGTGGTAAATAAAACTTCCTATACTGAAGATCGGGTGAGACCATGAAGACAATCGCCACTTTCGGGGAAATCATGCTCCGTCTTTCTCCGCCTGGACATGAAAAGCTTTTTCAATCTCCGGCGTTCACTGCCCGCTTCGGGGGAGGAGAGGCCAATGTGGCCGTTTCGTTGGCCGCTCTCGGACACCGAGTCCGCTTTATCTCTGTCTGTCCAGCCGGCGAGATTGGAGATGCCGCCGTCGCCGATCTCCGCAAATGGGGAGTTGAGACGGACCACGTCCTCAGGAAGGGGAAGAGACTGGGAATATATTTTGCCGAGAGCGGGTCAAACCAGAGGCCCGGAAAAGTTATCTACGACCGGGAGGACTCGGGGATGGCCGGAGCTGCGGTCGGCGATATCGACTGGGACGCCGCCCTGGCGGACGTCGATTGGTTTCATACGACAGGCATTACCCCGGCTCTCAGTGCGACGGCGTCCGAGTTGATCACCCAGGCCGTTCGGAAGGCTAGAGAAAAGAGGATAAGCGTGTCGCTGGACCTTAACTTCCGGTCCAAGCTCTGGAACTACGGCAAGACAGCCCCTGAGGTGATGGCGGAGATCGTTCCCCTGGTCGATGTGGTCATGGGCAACGAGGAAGACTGCCAAAAGTCGCTGGGAATGACCGTCGAAGCCGATGTCGGATCCGGGTCGCTGCCGTCAGCCGCCTATACAAAGCTGACCGCCGCCGTCATGGACCGGTTTGCCAACCTCCGGCTCGTAGCCATCACGCTGCGGGAAAGCCTCAGCGCCGACGACAATATCTGGTCGGCCGTCCTCAGGAACAAAAAGACGATCCATCAAGGTCCTCGTTACGCCATCGCCGATATTGTCGACCGGATAGGCAGCGGCGATGCTTTTGCGGCCGGCCTGATCCACGGGCTGGATGTATTCGGAGACGAGAAAAGTGCGCTGGATTTCGCCGTCGCCGCCTCCTGCCTGAAGCACTCGCTCCCGGGCGACTTCAATATCTTCACAGAGAAGGAGATCCTGGCTCTGATGCAGGGTGAGAAATCTGGCCGAATCCAAAGATAGGAAGGAGGCACGCTCGGAGGAGAAGACATGCGAGCCAAGGAAGTTCTCGATATCATCCTGGCGACGAAGGTCATCGCCGTCATCAGGATGGCGGACGTCAAGAGGCTGTTCCGGGTCGTCGAAGCGATCGAGAAGGGGGGCGTGCGCGCCATCGAGATCACCATGACGACGCCCTCCGCTCTCGAGATCATTGGGGAAATGGCTGTCACGGGGAGCGCCGAAACACTCATTGGAGCGGGAACGGTCCTGGACGCCCGGACGGCCGAGCAGGTCATCCTAGCGGGTGCCGAATTCGTCGTCTCTCCGGTCACGAACACCGAGATGATCTCAACCTGCAAGAGGAACGACACTTTTGTGGCTCCTGGGGCTCTCACCCCGACAGAAATCCTGTCGGCCTGGGAAAAAGGCGCTGATGTGGTCAAGGTTTTTCCGGCGACTTCGGTCGGGCCCAAGTATTTCCGTGACCTCCTGGGTCCGCTTCCGCAGGTCCTCTTGATGCCGACAGGCGGAGTGAATATCGAAAACGCCGGAGAGTTTATCCGCAGCGGAGCCTGCTGCGTAGCTATCGGAACGGCTCTCCTGGATCAGGAGCTCATCGCCGCCGAGGACTGGGACGGGCTGACCGAAAAGACCAAGGCTTTGCTGGAATCGCTGTCTTGACTGCCCTAGAGAACAGGACCTTTTGGAGCAAGGATTTCATCCTGGCCTTGCTCGGCTATTTCTTTCTTTTTATGAGCATCAGCCTGTTCTTCCTCTATCCTCTTTTCTTCAAACCGCTCCATACGTCGGAGACTCGAGTCGGGCTGATCATGGGGATTCACAGCCTGATGGCCATCTTTATCCGTCCTTTCTTTGGAAGGCTGATCGACCTGCGGGGAAGGAAGGTCGTTTCCCTATCCGGCATCGGATTGCTGCTTATCATCGTGCCGCTGTTCCATTTCGTCCGCGATGCCGGCATATTGCCGCTGACCTTGAGGGCCCTGACCGGGCTTGGCTGGGGGATCAGCATGACGGCCACCATCACTATTTGCTCCGACCTGGCGCCTATCGAAAAGCTCGCCCATTCCATGGGTATTGTCGGAGTGGCCGGTCTCGTCGCCAGCGCTTTGGGACCTCTTGTGGCTGAAGAGTCGCTGGCCCGCTTCGGGTTTACGGGTCTGTTCCTGGCAAGCTCGGCTTTTCTGGTGGCGGCATTCATCTGCATGCTGACCACCCGGGAAGCGCCCCGGATCGTCTCCCCAGTAAGGAAAAAGCGTCTCGACCTGAGGAGGCGCTTCTCGATTCTGACGATCCTGGTGATCGCGGCCCTGCCGGTCTTCCATGGTGCCGTCCGCAGCGCGGTTGTCTATTTCATCGCCGTTTTCGGACGCTCGATACCCGTGAGCCGGGTGGGGCCGTTTTTTTTCAGCTTCTCGGCCGCGGCCATTATAACCCGCCTCTGGATCGGAGATATCTCGGACCGCTATGGCCGAAAACAGGTCATCTTCCCCGCCGCCTGTATCATCGGCTTGAATTGCGTCCTGATTTCGTCGGTTCAAAGCCAAGCCATGTTCATTCTGGCGGGCTTTATCGGCGGTTTCGGACAGGGCCTGATCTTTCCGGCGTTGAGCGCCTATATCATCGACATCCTGGGCCACGAAAACAAAGGCCTGGCCCTTAGTCTATACCTGTCGCTGTTTGATGTCGGGATGGGTCTAGGATCGCCTTTCTTCGGCTGGGTTTCCGACTTTTCCGGCTACCGGACGATGTATATCTTAGCCGGATCCATTCTTTTGGTTTTTGCGACGGTCTTTGCCTTCAAAGCACCCGCCGCGCCGAGGTCCCTGAACGGATTGCCGGGCGCTCTCGAGAATGATAGAATTCCGGAATGAGGTGAGATCATGAAGCGGCGAAATTTCCTCAAGAAATCGCTTTCCGGCTTGGCCGTTGTTCCGGCCGAAGTCATTATCGCCGGCACGGACCGTATCGCCGTCGACGCGGTCGGTGTCGCTGTCCTCAAGGAACTCGGCTCCAACGAAGCCATCATGAACCGGAAAATCTTTGAACAAGAACAGATCAGCCGGGCGGTCGAACTGAGACTCGGGGTCACTTCGCCTGAAAAAATCGATCTTGTGACGGGCGATGGGACGAGCCGCATGTATGCGGCGAAGCTCGAATCCATACTGGCCCGGGGCTGAACAGATGAGAGTCCGTGATGTTATTCTGTCGCGGCGGACGATTCGTCAGTTCAAGCCGCTGCCCGTCGAGCGCTCGATTCTCCAGGAGGTGGTAAATGCGGGACGCCTGGCTCCCTCGGCCTCTAACCTTCAGCCCCTCGAATTCGTGATCGTCGATGATGAGAAGGTCTGCCGGCAGGTCTTCCCCTGCCTGCGTTGGGCCGCCTACATCTCTCCCCGGGGAAATCCCAGGCCAGGCCGGGAGCCGGTGGCTTATGTCATCACGCTTGTCAACTTCGGCATTAGGCAGAAGAGTTTTGAATACGACGTCGGTGCGGCTATGGAAAACATGATCCTGGCCGCCCACGATGCGGGGTTGGGGAGCTGCTGGCTGCTCTCCATCGAGCGGGATAAGATCGCCGCTATCCTCGAAGTCCCGCCCGCTTACAGGATCGACAGTGTTCTGGCGCTGGGCTTTCCGGCCGAGAGCCCGATAGCCGAAGAGATGACGGAGTCCTTAAAATACTGGCAGGATGCGGAGGGAGTGCTCCATGTCCCCAAAAGGCCTCTTCCCTCGGTCTGCCATTTCAACCGCTTTGGCTGAGCTCACTCGCCGGCCACCATCAGTTCACCGATCTTGATGGTCGGGCCGCAGACCGGAGCCCGGAAATCCAGGTCGTTTCCGAGCGCTTCGACTCGATTCAAGATCTCTTCAAGGTTCCCCGCGATGGTGACTTCAGAAACAGGGAAAGCAACCTCGCCGCCCTCCACCCACAGTCCGAAAGCACCCCTCGACAGATCTCCTGTGACCGGGTTCAATCCATGTCCTATGGTCCGGGTGAGGAGCAGGCCACGGTCTGTGGAGGCGATGATCTCCTGGGGCGTCGCTTCTCCGGGGAGGAGAAAAAAATTGTTCGGGCTGACCCCGGTTCCGTCCGCGTTTCCCGTCGAGAGAAGTCCCAGTTTGCGACCGGCGTAGCTGTTGCAGAGGAAATGGCTAAGGACGCCGTTTTCGATGACAGGGGTCTTACCGCAGGGGACGCCCTCGGTATCGAAAGGCCGCGAGCCGAGCCTTCCGGGAATCAAGCCGTCATCGACAATGGTGATATTTTTCCCGCCGATACGGGTTCCCAGTCTTTCTGCCAAAAAGCTGGCCTTCTGATAGACGGCGACGCCGGAAACACAGGCGAATAAGAAGCCAAGAAGCCAATGTGTCATCCCTGGCTCGAAGATGACAGGAACGGCCTGAGTCCGGACCTTTCGCGGATTGAGCTGTCTGACCGTTCTATCAACGGCCTTCTTGGCGATGCTCTCTGGAGTCTCCAGCTCCCGGAAAAACCGATTCACCGAGGCCCAGTGGCCATCGACCTTGTCGTTCGTTCCTCCCGCCTGGAGACCGACGCTGAGGCTGCAGAAGGTTTGGTCATAGGAGCCGAGAAAGCCGTCCGAGTTGGCCAGGATGGTCGAAACCTCGGCGCTGACATAGCTGGCTCCATGGGAGTTGGTGATCCGGTTGTCTTCGAGGGCAATCCGCTCCGTCTCCAGTGCAAGCTTGATCTTTTTGGCGGGGTCGAGCCGGGAGATCTCGGCATCAAAAAGACGCAGGGAGGGGATATCCGGCTCCTTAAAATCCCCTGAGGGAATCCCGGCGCATTCGTCGCGGCTGGCCAGCCCGGCCCGAACGACGGCGTTGCGGATCAGCCGGCGGACGGTTTCTTCAGCCAGGTCCGAAGTCGTCGCGTAGGCTGTTTTTCGATCCTTAATGACCCGGAAGCTCAGGGACAAGGATCCCGCTTCGATCAGGTTTTCAACCTGGCCAAAACGGACGTCCACGCTGAATTCGCAGCCATCAACGAGGCTGATCTCGACCTCATCCGCTCCGCAGGTCTTCCCAAAATCGACGAATTGTTCGGCCCGTCTCAGGAGCGAACGGGGGGGCATTTTCTTCTTCATCTCTGGCCTCCCACGGTCATCTTGGATATCTTGATCGTCGGACAGCCATCCGTTACCGGCACATCCTGACCCTCCTTGCTGCAGGTCCCTGTCTGGAGTCCGAATTCCAGGTCGGAGCCGACCATATCGATTTTCCGGAGGATGTCGATATTCGTGCCGATAAGGGTGGCCTGTTTGATGGGCGCGGTCAGACGACCGCCCTCGATGAGATGACCGGCGCTGATCGAAAAAGTGAATTTGCCGGAGTCCTCGACCTGCCCGCCTTCAAACCTCTCCGCATAGATGCCCTTGGCGACGGACCTGAGGATATCTTCGGGGTCGTCCTGCCCCCTGTCGACGTAGGTGTTGGACATGCGGGGGATAGGGATGCAGGTATAGTCCTGTCTCCGCCCATGTCCGGTGAGTTCTCGGCCCATTAGTCTGGCCGAGAGTTTATCTTGGAGGAAAGAATGGACAACCCCGCGGTCGATGAGCAGGGTCTTTGCCGGCGGAGTCCCCTCGTCATCGATGCTGTAGGATCCGCGGAAAGACGGTCGGGTAGGATCGTCGTAGATTGTGAGCAAGGATGAGCCGACCTTTTGGCCGAGTTTGTCCCAGAAGATCGAGGTTCTCTTGCGATTGAAATCCGCTTCGACCAGATGTCCGACAGCCTCATGGACGAGCACGCCGGCGTGACCGGGGGCCAGGACGACGGCCATCTCTCCGGCGGGAGCCTCGACGGCTTCGAGAAGACGTACGGCTTCATCGGCCGCGTCCCGGCCGATCATTTCTGGAGTCAGCACCCCTTCAAAATATTCCAGGCCGACGCGGCCGCCTCCTCCGGAAAACCCGAACTCCCTCCGCCCGCCTTTCTCGGCGACGGCCGTGCAAATCAGTTTGACCTGGGGCCGCGTGTCCTCGGCGGTTTGGCCCTCGGAGTTGGCTATAAATACGGACTGGATATGGTCCTGGAAAAGGACCTTCACTTTCTTGATTCTTGAATCGAGTTGCTGAGCGGCCAGGTAGGCCCGCCGGACGAGCTCGATCTTTTCCTCGAGTGGAGCCTGATGGGCGGGCCGGCTCAGCGGGAAGATGTTGCTGCGCCCGGGCGTCTTCCGGAAGGGAAGGATTGAAAATGCCTTCCCGGAGTCGGCGATCGAGGCGGCGGTCAGGGCCGCCTTCTTGATCTTCTCGAAGGATGGATCATTCGTGTAGGCGTAGCCTGTTTTTTCACCCGCGATCACCCGTAACCCCAGGCCGAGGCTGACGCTTTCGGCCGTTTCTTTGATGATGTCTTCTTCCATATTGATGAAGTTATAGAGGCGGTATTCGGCAAAGATCTCGGCGAACTCGCCGCCGCGGGACAGGGCCAGCTCAAGGACCTTTTTTCGTTCGGTGTCGTCTAGACGGAAGGGGATCTCGAGGGAAATCATCTTCTTCTCCTTCTCCAGAGGTATGGTCCGACCAGGATCAGGATGGCGGCGACGCCCAGCGAGTATTCGAAGAGGTTGGTCACGAAATGGACGCCGAGGCCCGAGATGACGGCCAGTTTGGGGTCGAAGGCCAGCCGCGAGAAAGTCAGCGCCCAGGCCGCTTCCCAGGTGCCGAACCCGGCCAGCCCTTTGAGCGGCAGGGCGGAAGTCAACTCGGCTCCGCTGAGGCCGAGGATGAATATCCAGAAGTTAAGGCTGTGAACTGAATATCCGTAGCTTCTGAGGAAGGCAAAAAAAAGAGCATAGATGGATAAATACTTGGCCAGGCGGATCAGCAGAGAGAGGAGGAAGATAGGGACTGCGTTTCCCATCTGTTGAATAGCCTCCAGGCTCCGGATGGTCAGCTCGAACTTCTCGGCGGCCGTCCGAGCGGCGCTTTTCTCCGCCAGCCCGGCGGAGCGGAGAAACCTCCGGAAGACGGCCAGAATGAGCCTGGCGATCGGGACGATCCGCCAATAGACGAGCCCGATCAGGAGAAAAAAGGCGGCAGAGATGAAAAGAAGAAGTGGAGTCGAAACGGCGTTGGCGCCCATCCCAACGACGAAAAGAGAAACGACGATAAAAGGGCTGAGGGTCAGGAAATCGAGAACGAAGGCCGCGATGAAGCTCGATGCCGCCGTTTCGAAACGGAAGCCCAGCCGCTTGTTCAATACGTAGATATAAGAAAGGGAACCGATCCTGGCGGGGAGAAGGTCGATCAGGCTGTTTCGGATGAAAGTGACGAGGAGGATGTTTCCCCAGCCGATCGACTGAGGACGCAGCAACAGTTTGTAGCGGTAGGCGCGGAGCCAGGCGGCGAGGAGCGCTACTGCTGCGTAGACGGCCAGAGCCGGCAGGAGTATCCGGGAAAAAGCGAGGGAGAGTTCTGTAAAGTCGATTTGCCTGAATAAAAGCCGGAGAAGAACGGCGGAGACAGCGGCGGACAGGACAATGTAGGTGAGCCTGTTCCTGAACATGCGCCCATATTCTATGCCGGACCAAATGATTGTCAAACCAAAGAGGCTCGGGCTTGAGATTCGTCAGCCCGCTCGCTTCCCCAGCGAGGAAGCTCTCTCCGAACTCCTCCTTCGCTCTTCTCTCCTCCGGAGAGAAACCGTGCCCGCTCAGTCGTCGACGGACTTCCTCATCCAAGCCCTTCGCCTACGTCGACAGACGCAGCACGGTTTCCCTCAAAAAACGCCGTAGAAACGCCAAACTCTCGATTTCGCCCGTCCATATTCAACCGCCGGATTAAGAATAAAGACG
>CAYOZW010000122.1:7934-9390 GCA_964408495.1 uncultured Eubacteriales bacterium | reverse complement strand
GATGGAGAAGTTCCTGGGCAAACACCTGGGCGGACGAGTGGAGACGGTCGAAGCAGGGAAATAGCGCTTTAGCTAACGTTCCGGCGTTTGTCCCCTTAGCATGAAAAAAATGGGGACGGTCTTATTTTTTGCGCGTGATCTCGGGAAGGCACAAATAGGGGACAGTATATCATGTCCCCATTTTCCGATTTATCTCAGGGGCTTGTGATACTTCTTCTCGCCGAGGCGTGACCAAAGTCCATAGCTCTCCTCCTGAACACGGCACTTGCCTTCGGAAGTCCACGAGAAGCCATAATTGTAGCCGAACCACAGGTATTTATCCCCGCCCCCATTCTCTGTCGTGATTATGTAGCGGGCGGCGACGTTTCCGATGCCCAGGACTTTATCTCCGGGCGGAGCCCCCTCCCCTCGATCGCCCTTGTTGACGTCGAAAGGGATCCAGCCGTAGGGCGGCAGGTAGACCTCCGTCCAACGATGGAAAACATCATCGATGCTGGCGTCATCGCCCCGCAGGCTGACGGCCCCGACGTAGCGGATCGGAACCCCCAGGGAGCGGCAGAGGGCGATCATCGAATAAGAATACTCGGAACAGGAGGACGTCCCTCTTCTGAGCACCGTCGGAGCGGGATTCCAGCCGCCCACGGGCTTGAGGTTGTAGCTCAGATGATCAGCCAGGTATTCATAGACCCGGCGGACAATCCAGTACGGATTTTTCTCCTTGCCGGCGATCTTCCGGGCGAGCTCTTGGATAAAGGGATCGCTCATCCGGTATTTATCACCGTCTTGGGTGAATTTTTGTCTGATATCCGGAGGGATATCTTCAAGAGTGCCGACTTTATCGGGATAGATGAAATACTCGACCGCGCAGATCGTGGCATCCACCTTCCAGCAAGGGCGGACGACCGAATAGCCCTTGAGATCCTTATAGGCGAAATGGGCGATTTTCTGCCCCCAGCTGTCTTCGATCATTTCGTTGGGCTTGGGTTCGAACTCAACGGGGCCGAGAAGCGTCTGGTTGTCCCGGTTTTCGGGGAACGGCAGGTAGATATCGAGTGTCGTGACCGTCCCAGGGCCGTAATTCCGGAATTCCTTGAAGAACTGGAGCGAGAGCTTCTTCTCGTCCCATTTTGTCAGGATGTCGGCGTCGAAGACCTTGATCTTATAGATCTCGTCGTTTTCATAATCGACGTTCCAGAGGACATCTCCACCCCAGGCTAAGCCAGAGGGAAAAGGACCATACGAACGCAAAGAAGAAAGGCAGAGCCCGTCTGCGGGATCGACGAGGTAAATCCGGTCTTCGTTCCGGTCCGTCACCCAGAGATATTTTCCATCAAAAGTGAGCCCTGTAGCAAATTTAGCAGGGTTTTTATACGAGCCAATTATTTCTCCGGTATACGCGAAAACATTTACACCAGTGAAAAGTATAAGTATAACCATTAGATTTTTAGTCTTTGCA
>CAYOZW010000122.1:6484-7924 GCA_964408495.1 uncultured Eubacteriales bacterium | reverse complement strand
CAAACGTCTGGACCATCATCCCGTCCACAGTCGAAACCTTGAGGAGAGTGTCGCTCCGGAAATCCACAATCCAGATGTATTCGCCGTCCCAGGCCAGGTCACGGGGGTTGGGGCTGTTGGACTCGAGGACGGACAGCGCCTTTCCTGTTTCCGGATCGAGCTTGTACATCAGCTTTTCGCCCGAATCGATGTGCCAGAGGAATTCGCCGTCCCAGGCCAGTCCCTCGGGGTGGTGGCCCGGCGATTCGAAGCTCAAGAGGACGCGGCCGGTTTCGGGGTCGACTTTGTAGATCTTGTCGGTGAAATCGTCGGCCAGCCAGAGATGCTTCCCGTCAAAAGCCAGGCCGGTCGGACGCGGACCCGGCGTTTTAATGATTTTGAGCACGTCGCCGACCTTACTCCAGGAGAGGGCCGCGAAGAGCAGGATGAAGCAGAAGCAAAGGCTGAGTTTTTTCATGATGGCCTCCTTTTGTCCTTGCGATTCTTATAATTTCCTGATGCTGCCTATAATTATAGATAATCCGTCCTTGAATCGCACGCAGAAAATTCGGGGATAGTGTGTCAATTTCCAAATTTCCCGATTAGGGAATAAGGGGACGAAAATAGGAAAAGATATACTGTCACCAATTTATTCCAGTAGAAGTCTGTCGGGCGAAATTCTATTTTTTTAATCAAGAATCAAGTATGCCGCGAGAGGAAGTCGGAAACCCGGACGATCGGAATTCCCCGAAATTCTTTCAGGCTTAAGAGATGATGGTCGCCTGAGATGATCCACTCCGCGTGGCCTTCAACAGCGCATTCCAGCACCCGATTATCGGCGTCATCCTCAAGGACTCGCAGCCGTATTCCCGGCTTGACGAGCTCAGCATGTCGGCCAACGACCATCAGGGCTTCGCGGATGTCCTCGTCATCCCACACAAATTTGCTTTTTAGGATCGAGGCCAGCTCGCTCAGGATGGAAGTGGAAACGATCAGCTGAATTCTGCCGGCCCGGGCCATCTCAAAAACAACTCCGGGTTTCCCGCCAAAGATAAACGCCGAAAGGAAGATATTTTTATCAAAGACAACGCGCCGGCCGCTCAATCTCGAATTCCACGGGCCTCATGGACCAACTTTTCAATATCACTTTCGGAAGACAGTCGATACTTTCTCGCCGCCGCCCGGCCGAGGCGGCGGAGCCTTTTCCAGCGCTCTTCGTCGAGATGATCTTCATAGAGCTTGACCATATCACGGAAAAGCTCGCTCTTAGTTTTTCTTTCCAGCTTGGCCAGCCTTTCGATTTCCTCATAAATCTGGGGCGGAAGAGAGACAGTCAAGGTCTTGCTAGTCCTTCCCATAAACAGCTCCTCTTGAGTCTTACTATGTCTTACTATGGCCATATTTGAGCCACTATGTCAACGGAAAAATTCCCCTTGGTGATTCGTGAACACTTTGTTAGCC
>CAYOZW010000122.1:0-6474 GCA_964408495.1 uncultured Eubacteriales bacterium | reverse complement strand
CGATTCGGCCGCAAAAGAATCTCACCCGAAATCGAGGATAGTCCTATTTATTTCACCCTCTCCCAAACCCTCCCCCGTCAAAGGAGAGGGATTATGAGAAAAAATTGGGCCGTCCCCATTTTTTTCGTCGCCAATTTAAATGTCCGGGGGCGGACAGGTCGTGTGCAGAAACGGACAGGAACCCCCTCCTGGGGGCCGAGGCTGACCTCACTGACGCCCAGGGCCGAGCTCCTCCTCCCCCCTGAGGCCCCTCCGTCAGGGCCTACCCTGGCACAAATCTTGCCACATATTTCTCCCCGAAGAACGGAATGCATTGATCCTGGAGCTACCATGTTCTGGAACTACCTGAAAGTCGCGCTCAGAAACCTCAAGAAGCACAAGAGCAATTCCCTGATCAACATCTCCGGGCTGACCGTGGGAATGGCTTGCTTCATCCTCATCTCGCTCTGGGTCTACGACGAAACTCATTACGACTCCTTCCACGCGAATTCCGGCCGCCTCTTCCGTCTCGTCCTGCACAAGGCCGACGATCCCGCCGACCCGGGCTTTCCGAGCGCGCCCTATATCCTTCCCCAGATCTTAAAGAACGAATTCCCCGAAATCGAAGAGACCGTCCGGGTCCGCGACCGTGCCTACCCCAGCGCCGTCCGCTACGGCGACAGATCGTTTTACGAAGACCGGTTTTTCATGGCCGACGCATCCTTCTTCACCCTGTTTTCATACGACTTTCTGAAGGGCGACCCGGCAACGGCCCTGGCGGATCCCCGGGCCGTCGTCATCACCCGCGAAACGGCGGCCAAGTACTTCGGCGCGGCCGACCCCATGGGAAAAACCCTCCGCTGGAACGAGAGTGAAGACCTTGTCGTTTCCGGAGTCATCGACACCTCCCCCGCCAACTCCCATCTCCAGTTCGATTTCGTGGCTTCCATCGACCTCTGCGGCAGGGAGAAACTCTCGACCTGGTGGCGGGAAGCCTCCGCCTATGTCCTCGTCCGTCCCGGCTCCTCCCGGGAAGAGCTCGAACCCAAAATCTCGGAAATCATCTTGAAGCATCATCCCGATGACGCCTACAGGGTCTCGCTGCAGCCCCTCCGGGACGCCCATCTGACGTTCTCCCACGGCGGGAGCAACGACCGGCGGGTCATCTTGATTTTCATCATCATCGCCGCGGCCATCCTCATCATGGCTTGCGTCAATTTCACCAACATCACTACGGCCCGTTCCTCGATCCGGGCTCTTGAGGTCGGAGTGAGAAAAGTGGTCGGGGCCCGGCGGCCGGAAATCGTCCGCCAGTTCCTCGGGGAAGCCGTGGGGCTTGCCATCATCTCGCTCCTCCTCGCCGTCGTCATCGTCGACCTGCTCGTCCCCCTCTACAACAAGAGCCAGGGGAAGGAGATCGTCTTCCTCGGTGCGGGAAGTCTACCCGTCCTTTTATTCCTCGCGGCCGTCGCCCTCGTTACGGGATTCGCCGCGGGGAGCTACCCGGCCCTCCTCCTCTCCTCCTTCAAGCCCGTGAGTGTCCTTAAAAACCGGTTCCAGAAGGGAGGACGGTCGGCCGCCCTGCGGACGGCCCTCGTCATCAGCCAGTTCGCCATCGCCATCGTCATGATTATCCTGGCGGTCTTCGCCCGAAGACAATTCAGCTACATCCGCAACGCCGACTTGGGGTTCGACCGGGAGAGGATCGTCCGCTTCCAGGTCAACGATGTCCTCCGCGAAAAGTACGATCTTTTCAAGGAGCGGCTGCTCCGGAATCCGCGGGTCCTCAACGTGACGGCCGCCTCCGCCCTCCCGCATCTCCTCTTCAACGTCAACGATTTGGAATGGGAAGGGATGGATTCGGAAAATCCGGTCGAGGTCAATTTCCTCTACGTCGACCACGATTACACCGAGACGTTTGGCCTGGAAATCGTCAAGGGCCGGGATTTCTCTAAGGACTTTCTGACGGACTCGAGCGAGGCCTTCGTTGTCAACGAATCCGCCCTTCCCCTACTCGGTTTCAAGGAGCCTTTGGGGAAGAGGCTCACCCTGGCCGGCCGGGAGGGACGGATCATCGGAGTGGTCAAGGACTTCAACTTCAAGCCGTTGATCTTCGAGATCTCCCCGCTTGTCATGGCCGTCAGGCCGGACTGGTATTTCGACCTCCTGGTGAAGATCGCCCCGGAAGAGATGCCCCAGACCCTGGCTTATATCAAGAACGTCTTCAAGGAAGTCTCTCCCGGCTTTCCCTTTGACTACAACTTTATCGACGACCTATTTAACCAGATTTACAGCCCCCTCCGGTTCATCAACGGCATCCTCGACGCCTTCACCGGGCTCGCTCTTTTCATTTCCTGCCTCGGGCTTTTTGGACTGGCTTCGCTGCTCACCGAGCAGCGGAGAAAAGAGGTGGGGATCCGGAAGGTCCTGGGGGCCTCGGCTTCGGGAATTCTCGCGCTCCTCTCCCGGAAGTTCGCTCTGACCGTTCTTGCCGCTAACATCATCGCCGTCCCGGTTTCCTATTTTGTCACGAGGCAGTTCTTGAACCTCTTCGTCTACAGGACGGCGGTCGATCCCCTCGTCTTCCTGATCGCCGCTTCGCTCACATTCGCCATCGCCCTGGCGACGGTGAGCTTCCAGGTCCTGAAAACAGCCCGGGTCAATCCCGCCGACTGCCTGCGGTACGAGTGAAGTCAGGAATAATTGGGGACGGTCCTATTTTGGGCGGGAGAGCTCCCGCAGGAATTTTTTGGCTGCTCCGGACTTTCGGCCTTCCGGTTCCCACTGGAACTCGTTAAGCTCGATACGGCCGCGGCTGTCGACACGCACACCTTCCCGGATGAGGAGGCGCTTCTGCTCTTCGAAGCCCCGGCCTCGCTGTAGAGAGATTCCGCCGCGGCTGTTGATGACCCGGTGCCAGGGGAGGCCTTCCTTAGCGGAGGAGGCATGGAGCACCCGCACGACCTGGCGGGCGGCCCGGTGGTTCCCTGCGAGGGCGGCGACCTGGGCGTAAGTGACCACTTTTCCAAGGGGGATCGCCTTGATCACACCCTTGACTTTGTTCTCGAATTCCACCTGGATCTCCCAGGAAATCCTAATATTGTTGTGCGATCGGGTCAACATCAGATAAATCTGGGGAGATGAAAAGACTGAAAAACCATGATGGTTCTAATTTCCTCACCCTCTCCCTCCGCCCTCTCCCGTCAAGGGAGAGGGGAACTGACAGCAGCATCCCCACTTTGTTCCAAAAATAGGACCGTCCCTCATTATCTCGCTACCGAATAATTTTGGGCGCGGTATATTATTTTCCGGATTAGCCGACCGGCGGGCGAAGTCCGAAAAAGGGGAAATAAAATGCTGTCGCCAATTTATATCACCTTTCCGCTTTTTTGGGGTACAATGCCCACTCACACTTTTTCGGAGGAATGACATGTTTTTGAACGGCAAACAGAGATTGAGCGGAGGCCTGGCGGCCGCGTTCATCTGGCTAATCATATCTCCGCTGTCCTCTCCTGCCTCTCCCATCCCCTCGCAGGACGAAGACAAAATCTCCCGGTTCGGCGAATACAAAGGCTACTCGGAGCCGGCGTACGACTCCTGGGTCCGGACATCTCAGTACCTGACCATGCGGGACGGCGTCCGGATCGCCATCGACGTCATCCGTCCCGCTAAAGGTGGCCAGGCAGCCGAGGAGAAGCTTCCCGTCATCTGGAGTCACAACCGCTACCGGCGCGCCTCCCTGCACGACGGGAAGATCTACAGCGTCGTGGATTCACCCCTCTACCAGTCCTTCATCAGATCCGGCTATATTCTGGCCAACGCCGACGTCCGCGGGTCGGGGGCCTCCTTCGGAACGTGGACGGGTATCTTCACACCCGAGGAATCCCGGGACGCCTACGAGATCACCGAATGGCTCGCCTCCCAGCCCTGGTGCGACGGGAACTTGGGCATGTTCGGAGGATCCTACTTGGGGATCACCCAGCTTATGGCCGCCTCCACCCGCCCCCCTCACCTCAAGGCAATATTCCCCGTCGTCGCCCTCTTCGACCTCTATGGCATCACTTACCACAACGGCGTTTTCTTCGATGACTTCATCCGCACCTGGAGTGACCTGACCATGGAACTGGACAAGACGCCCGGCGTTGCGCCGGTAGACGGAGAGGACGGTCAAGATTTGCTCAACGCTGCACTCAAGGAACATGCGGGCAACCGCCGTCTGATCGATATCTTTACGCCGCTCCGCTTCCGGGACAGCCGTGACGAGGCGACGGGCGCACGTCCTTACTACGATTGGCAGCCGGCCGGCGCCATCAAAGAAATCAATGAAAGCGGCATTCCGATGTACGTCTGGGGCGGCTGGTTCGACTCCTTCACCAAGGACTGCATCCTCATCTACCGGAATTTCGCCGTCCCGAAGAGGCTGGTCATGGGGGCCTGGTCCCACAGCCCCAGGGATCCGGAGGTCGGGCGGGAGGAATACACATTGGCCATCACCGAAGCACTGAGATGGTTCGACCGCTGGCTCAAGGGGATCGAGAACGGGATCATGGACGAGCCGCCGGTGCAATACCAGCTGATGAAGGGTCCCAAGCAGAACGAGTGGCGGACGGCGGCGGAGTGGCCGGTCGCGGATGCGGTTCAGGTCCCCTACTATTTCGGCGGCGGCCCTTCGGGGAGCGTCCCCTCGGCGAATGACGGCGTGCTGGAGACGATACCGCCCACAAACGACGCCGGCCGGGACGAATACCGGATCGACTACGCAACGACCTCCGGGAAGACATCGCGGTGGGACAACGCCGTGGGCGGCGGCTTCGACTACGGGGACATGACGGAGAACGACCGGAAAGCCCTGACCTACACGACCCCGCCGTTCGAAGAGGACCTCGATGTCACCGGACACCCTGTGGCCCATTTGTGGGTGAGCAGTACGGCCGAGGACGGGGACTTCTTCATCTACCTCGAGGAGGTGGACGCGCAGGGCTTATCGCACTACGTAACGGAAGGGGCCATCAAGGCGTCTCACCGGGCGTTGACTGAACCCTATTATGACAACCTGGGACTCCCCTTTCATCGGAGCCATGCCGGAGATGCACAGCCACTGAAACAGGGCAAACCCGTGGAACTCGTCTTCGACCTTCAGCCGACCTCAAATCTCTTCGACGCGAGGAACAGGCTGCGATTAACCGTCGTCGGCGCGGACGTGGACAACGCGCTGCCCGTCTCCCAGGATCCGCCTCCGACGGTGACCGTTTACAGGGGCAAAAAGATGGCTTCCTACATTAGCCTGCCTGTTGTCGGCACGAAGGCGGAGAGGGCGGTCAAGTCGAGCGAACAGGCCGTCGGCAAGACAGGATTTTCGCTGTCCGTCGCCCTGCTGATGGTCGGCATCGTCATCCTGGTCATCGTCTTTACCCTCTGGATGCGGCGCCGCTTCCGAAAATAGAGAAGCGCCGTCGGCGCGCCCCGGTTATTATGGTGACACTAAACCTGATAGTGATAAAAAGAAAAATGATGCGCGCGGGAATTATGTTAGGTGTCACCTTAATTATCACCTTGATAAGCGGTTTTGGCTTGCTGACTTTTGTGGCCAGACCTAGCCAGGCAGTCAGGTCCGGCAGCGAGGAAGGATCCTCCGGCCGGCCCGCACAGAGTCAGGATGACCCCCGGTTTACCTGCCGGGAATTCTTCTCTCCCTTCCTCGAGACCGACCGGAAAAGCCTCCGGCTGATCCGGCGCCGGCTCAGCGGCCGCTACGGGGATTACCGGAGAAGCTACAAGCCCGGGCACCTCCACGCCGGCATCGACCTTAGGGGCGATTTCGAGGAAACTGTCTATCCTGTGGGACGGGGCTTCGTCTACCTCGTCTTCCGGGATTTCCCTCACAAGAGCGTTGTCGTCAAGCACACTCTTCCCGACGGGAGCATCTTCTATTCCATGTACGTCCACCTCGAGGATATCCGGGTCGAGGAGGGAGACGCGGTAACCGAGAAAACTCCCCTGGCTCGCCTTTTCAACAGGGAGCAGCTCAAAAAAGCCGACTTCGGGACGGCCAACCACCTCCACCTTGAAATCCGGAAGAGCCTGGATGACGGGGGATGGGCCAGCGCCTCCAGCATGACGATGGAGGAGCTCAACAGGTTCTGCCTGGACCCCCTCGAGTTTTTTCGACGACGTCTTTAATCCTACTTCTGACCAATCGCCTCCAGGAGCTGATTATAGACATCGGGGAGAGCGGCGATGACCCTGTGCCAACTCGGGATCAGCAGAATCTCATAAGGGTTCTGCCAGAAGGCCTGCCCGGCGATCTTCAAGGCTTCGGAAAACGACTCTACAGCGGTCGACTCGGCGTGGCGGTCGAAATGAAGGCAGTTGATCTCGGCATCGTTCTGGTAACGAACGATCGTCTCCTGGGCGGTCGTGAGGTAGAGATTGCTCAGGGTCTTGAAGACACCCTCCGAGAACTGGACGCCCTCGCCGGCCAGGGTTCTGAAGATG
>CAYOZW010000121.1:0-9415 GCA_964408495.1 uncultured Eubacteriales bacterium | reverse complement strand
CGCGACCTGCTCGACTACTGGAGGGAGCGCGTTTGAGGAGATGGCCAAGAGAAGGATCTTCATTACCGGCGCCACGGGTTTCGCCGGGCGCCAGTTGATGAATGCCTTGGCGTCATCCGGGAACTCCGTCTGCGGCACCACCTATCCCCAACCTCCCCATCCCGACGAGAAGAACATCCGCCATCTCGACCTCCGCTCTGAGAGGGACGTCTTTGATGCCGTCAAGTCCGCCCGGCCGGACTGGGTCTTTCACCTGGCCGCGGTCTCCAACGTCCGGCAATCCTGGGAGAAGAAGAGGGAAACCATGGAAACAAACATCATGGGGTCCTTCTTCCTGTTTGAAGCCGTCAAGAAATTCTCCCCCGGAGCCCGGATTCTCTTCATCAGCTCTTCCGATGTCTATGGTGTTGTTCCGGGGACGGAAGGAGCCGTGCCCAGGCCGCTATCCGAAGACGACCCGTTTCATCTGGTCAGCCCCTACGCCCTGAGCAAGTTCGGGGGGGAGCTCATGGCCGGATTTTACCGTCGCTCGGAAGGGTTGGATGTAGTCATCGCCCGGCCCTTTCCCCACACGGGTCCGGGGCAGAGCCCCGATTTCGTCTGTTCGGATTGGGCGCGGCAGGTCATCCAGATCGAACGGGGCAGCCAGGAGCCGGTTATCCGGGTGGGGAACACCGAGGTGCTGAGGGATTTCACCGACGTCCGCGATGCCGTCTCCGCCTATGTCCTGCTGTTGGAAAAGGGGAAAGCGGGAGAGGTCTATAATGTCTGTTCCGGCCGGGGCACCGCGCTGCGCGAGATCCTCGGGATCCTTCTTTCTTCTGCTTCGAAGGATGTGAGCGTCGAGCAGGACCCGGAAAAGCTCAGGAAGGTGGATATCCCCCATCTCGTTGGCGACAACCGGAAAATCCGGTCGGAGACCGGCTGGGAGCCGCTTATCCCCCTTGAGCGCACCCTGGCCGATATCCTGGACTATTGGCGCATCCGTCCTTAGCGTCCCCATCATTCGCATAATTCAAGCGTCCGGGATAGGCTTCCTAATCTGCTGATCGTCTTGACTGGGGGCTGAACCAGGAATACAATGAAGTGGAGTTATTAGGGGAATGAAAAAGCCACTTTTAGGCACCAGGTATTCTTCTGTGTTCTGATAAAGCCTTACCTTGGAATTGATATAACTGCGACCTCACCAAGGACGATTTTGTTGTTTTTGATGAGGGCCGGAAGCAGTCCATAACGGAATTTGAGCGGCATGTCCTAACACTGCCCGCTGAAAAAGCTGAGGCCCCTGCGGAGGTCGTGGAGACCCCGGCACCGCCGTCATCCCGGGGGAGTAGGCCTCGAATTAAGGTGACAGTTACCTTAATTCCAGCTGGGATTCATCGCCCTTCTGAATTAAGGTAACTGTCACCTTAATTCACCTTAATTCCGATGAGTCTGATAGATAATTCCCGTTGCAATAATAAACCACTTATGGCATATTAATGCCATGAAATGGAACGAGCTTCTCGAAATTGTCGGAAGAGAGCCTGTCTTTCATTCGAGCATCCTGATGGCGGGTGGGGTGGATCCTGTCGACGTGGGAAGACAACTGTCCCGCTGGGTCAAATCAAGCAACCTTATTCAGCTTCGCCGGAGTCTTTATGCACTATCCGAACGCCATCAGAAGACAAGACCGCATCCGTTTCTTATGGCCAATCGGCTTAAGCGAGCTTCCTATGTGAGTCTTCAATCGGCTTTGGGCTTTCATGACCTCATCCCCGAATATGTTCCTTCCGTTACCAGCATAACGACAGGCCGGCCAGAAGAACTTTTAACTCCCTTGGGCACATTCATCTACAAGCACATCAAAAAGGACCTTTTCTCAGGCTATAAGTCCATTGACCTCGGTGAAGGCCAGTCCGCCTTTGTCGCAACGCCGGAAAAGGCGCTTCTGGACCTGCTCTATCTCACACCCGGCTCTGACAACCTTGATTACTTGCGGGAACTCAGGCTGCAAAATACCGAAATCCTGAGTGCAGGTCTTCTGGTTGAATTGGCCGAAAGAAGCAGGAGTAGAAAATTGTTGCGAGCCGCTCGAAAGTTGGCGGCCCTCATGTCTGAACAAGAGGCATCATGAAAGAGCAGATCAAACAGATTATCGCCGAAACGGCCAACCGACTGCTGGCAAGAAGCCGGGTGCGAGAATACTGCCAGGCAAGAATCCTCCAGTTTCTCCAGGAAAGCGGAAGTTTCCGTTCGTGGATTTTTCATGGCGGAACAGCGCTTCGCTTTCTCTATATGCTTCCTCGGTATTCTGAGGACCTTGATTTCGCCCTGGAAAGCACCAAGACGGCCATGAATTTTGCTGGGATCATCGCCAACGTTAGTCAGTCATTCGAAGCCGAAGCCTACAGAATAGACACAAAAATCAGCGACAGGAGAGTGGGCAAATCTGCTTTTATCCGCTTCCCCGGGCTGCTATACGAAATGAGTCTTTCTCCGCACAAATCAGAAGCGCTTTCTGTCAAGCTTGAAGTGGACAGCGATCCTCCTGCCGGGGGGACAACGGAAACGTCGGTTATTCGCCGCTATATGCTGCTGAATGTGTTGCACTACGATAAGGCATCTCTTTTGAGCGGCAAACTGCATGCCATCCTCGCCCGTCCCTATATAAAGGGTCGTGACCTGTATGACCTGTTCTGGTATCTGTCGGACCCATCCTGGCCGGAGCCGAACGTCGGATTTCTCAACAACGCTCTCATTCAGACAAATTGGAAAGGACCTGAAATCGCCACATCAAACTGGACCGTTATTGTAGCCAAGAGGCTCAAGGATATTCATTGGGAAAAGGCGGTTGAAGACACTCGTCCGTTTGTCGAAAACACTTCCGGCCTGAAACTCATGACCAAGGAAAACCTATTGAATATGCTGGACCAGCGAACTCGATCCAGATCCGGAAGGCCCTGAAAAGGGGCGTCTTACGGAACAAACCCCCTAATTTTCTGCGCTTTCGCTTTGGCCGTAGCGCCTTCCTCCGCAGAGCCGCACCGTTAGATGCTGAGCTCCAGCTGCTTGTCCTGTCTTTCCTTCTCGATCTCCTGGAGGACTTCCGCGGTGACGTCACCCGTCGGATAGAGGCCGTCGAAACAGGCAGCGCAGAAGTGGGTCAGCCCGGGGTTGCCCGTTTGAACGGCACTTTTCAGGTTCTCCAGGGGTTGATAGATGACCTTGTCGGCCCCGATCTTGTGCGCGATCTGGTCGTGGGAGGCGTCGCGGGCGACGAATTCCGTCCGGGTTTGCATGTCGATCCCGTAGACGCAGGGAAAGCGGAGGGGAGGGGAATAGACGGCGAAATAAACTTTCTTGGCGCCGCATTCCCTGACCAGGTCGATGATGGCCCGGGAGGTGTTGCCGCGAACGATGCTGTCATCGACGAGCAGGACGTTCTTTCCCTTGAACTCGGAAGCGATGGGATTGAGCTTCGTGCGCACGGAGCTTTGACGTTTTTTATCGGTCGGCATGATGAAAGTGCGGCCGATGTAGCGGTTCTTGACCAGAGCTTCCCGGTACTTGAGGTTGAGGGCGCGGGCGATCTCGATGGCGGCGTCGCGGGCTGAATCTGGCACCGGCACGACGACGTCGATTTTGAGGTTTTGCTTCTTGATCTCCTCGGCCAGGAGGCGGCCGAGTTCAACCCGGCAGAGATAGACATTGACGTTATCGATGAAAGAATCAGGCCGGGCGAAATAGACCCACTCGAAGAGGCAGGGCGAATGGGGGCAATCGGCGATCCGGCGGGTGTGGAGAGTCCGGTTACGATCGAGGAACATGGCGCCACCGGCCTCGACGTCGCGGATCTGGGTAAAGCCCATGATGTTCAGGGAGACGCTTTCCGAGGCGAAGGCGCTCGAGGGCAAGAGACCGTCGTTGCGGAGTCCATAGGCCAGGGGTTTTATGCCGAAGGGGTCGCGGAAGGCGACCATGCCCTGCCCGGCGATGTAGGCGACGACCGAGTAGCTTCCCTTGACCTGACCGAAAACCCCTTCGACGGCCTTGAAGACGGTATTCGGGGTGAGGTTTTTGTTGCGCCGGGCGGCCAGTTCCTGGGCGAAGACGTTGAGGACGACCTCGACGTCATTATCGGACGTGAGAATCCGGTGATGTTTTTCGAAAAGGTCTTTCTTGAGCTGTTTGTAGTTAATAACATTGCCGTTGTGGGCCATGATGATGCCGTAGGGCGAGTTGACCATGAACGGCTGGGCGTCGTCGCCCTGGCCGCCGCCGATGGTGGGATAACGGGTGTGGCCGATCCCGACATGGCCCGTCAGACGCCGGGCGTTTTCAGAAGTGAAGATGTCCTGGACGAGGCCGTTCCCCTTTTTTGTGTGAAAGCGGCCGTTGTAGGTAATGATGCCGGCGGAATCCTGGCCTCGGTGCTGGATGGCCAGCAATCCCTGGTAGAGGTCAGGGAATACGTCCGCGTTGCCGTATAGACCGATGACGCCGCACATTTCTGATAATTATTATAATATTAATATGTATTTAGCTCAATCTCCGGCCAGGGCGGCGATCAATTCTCGGGGCGTCGCCGTGGCCGTGCCGATCTTCCCCACGACGATCCCGGCCGCGGCATTGGCGATCAAGGCGGCTTCCCGGATGGTCGCCCCGCAGAGGAGGGCCAGGCCGGCGGCGGCGATGACGGTGTCGCCGGCCCCGGTGACGTCGAAGACCTCCTGCGCCACCGTCGGGATGTGGATGGGTTTATGGCTCCGCTCGAAGACCGCCAGGCCCTGTTCTCCCCGCTTGATGATGAGGTAGCGGCTCGAGATCAGGGAGAGGATCTCCGCCCCGGCCTTTTCGACTTCAGCATCGGTGCGACAGTCGTGGCCGACGATCTTTTCGGCCTCGAAATGGTTCGGCGCAATCAGGGTCACGGGCGAGAAGAGCCGGAAATGAGGGACCTTGGGATCGACAAAAACCGGGATGCGCCGTTTCTCGGCCAGGGACAGCGTCTTGGCCATCAGGGAGGGGTTGACGATGCCCTTGTTGTAATCGGAGATGAGCAGGCCGTCGAACTTCTTGAGACGGAGATAATCCATGATTTTTGCCTCCATCCCGGCCGGCAGGGCCCCCTTTTTTTCGAGGTCCACGCGGACGACCTGTTGATGGTGGGCGATGATTCTGGTCTTGACCGTCGTCGGCCTCGAGCGGTCGACGAAGATACCCTTGTTCCCGGCGGCGTTGTCCCGGATCCAGCGTCCCTCCGGATCGTCGCCGACAATACCGGTGAGGAGGCTCTTCGCTCCCAGGCTGTCCAGGTTCTGAGAAACGTTACCGGCTCCGCCCAGGCAGAGAGAGTCTTTCTGGACTTCCACCACGGGCACGGGAGCTTCCGGGGATATCCGCGAGACGGCTCCCCAGATATAGCGGTCGAGCATCAGGTCCCCCAGGACGAAAACTTTCTGGGTCTTGAATTTTCGGATCAAGCGGACAAGTCGGTCGCGGTCAGGGGTGGTCATTTTCATGGTTCATCCTCCCGCCAAAAAATCGGGTTGGAAATGATCCAGGGGAAGTCCCCGGCCAAAGGGGTTTTGCCCCGGAGATAGACCTCTATCCTGTATGTCCCGGGCTCTTTCGGCGCGAAGGAGATCCCACCGCTTTCCGAGCGCAGCACGGTCTCTCCGTTCCTGAGCAGCCGGATTTCCAGGGGTGAGGCGAATTCTGCTTCGGCGCGAAGCCGCAAGTGCGGGGCTGCGGTGAGAGAAAGGGCACTGCCCATCGGGAAACGGGTTGACCCGTCCTCCGCCCAGAAAAGAAAACCCCCCGCAGGCCGGGCGGCATCGACGGCGCAGTAAAAGCGGCCCTGCCGGAGCGCGGAGAAAACTTGATTTCTGGCCTCATCGAATGTTTTGGCCAGAGGCTCTTTGAGAAGAAGATGAAGCCCGAAGCAGGAGAAGAGAGGCCCGTAGGCCAAATGGGCGTCGGCGCTGAAGTAGCCGTAGACATTCCGTGTAGCGCTCAACTCGTCCCATTTCCGGAGAGTTTGGATGGGCCGTTCCAGCGTTTTGAGCAGAAACAACCGGGGATTAAATAGAAGGGCCGGAAGATAGGGGAGGGCGGAGAGAAAGTTCTTCTTGATCATGGAATCGGAATCGACGATCTCGATCCCATCGGGAGCGATGGCGCCTCCCCAGGACCAGCGGGTTTTGGAGTAAGGATGAGCGATAATCGAAAACCCTCCGGCAGCCGCGACCTGCTGGGCCGCCAACTCGGCGTCCTGAGCGAACGTCCCTTCGGGCTTTTCAAAATCCAAGGCGACCATGTGTCCCCGGCTTACCGAGAGCTCGCTTCCGGCGAGGACGAGGACGTTTTCCTTCCATCCCTGTTCGGCCAGGGACGGCCGGTTGGGATTGCCGTGGTCGGTCAGGATGATGAAGTCCAAGTGTTGCTTGGAAGCCGCAGAGGCGATTTTCCGCACCGGCCAGAGACCGTCGGAATGCTTCGAATGCATATGATATGCCCCCCGGACTTCGAAATAGGAAGACTGCCTGGGAGCAGGACTCTCTCCATGAGGGCGGTGCCGGATAAGAATGTAGCCTAGCCAGAGGACGTAAATGCAGAGAAGAGAAGCGGCGATAGCGATGGCCCGCCTTTTCCATGGTCTCATCTTCACGGTGTCTCCTTCTTGAGGGAGGCAAAGGGAGCCGTGATGAGATAGAGGAAGAGGACGGCGATCTCCGAATCGGCGAAGTTGTATTCGAACAGGCCTGCAGTGAACAAGGCAAGAAGGGCGGCAGCGGCGGCCGCTGCGGCAGGGAAGACGGCGGCGTCGCGGTCTTTCAGGAGCTTGAGAAGGGCCAAGAAGGCCCAAACGATGAAGACCGTCCAGGCCAAGAGGGTCGGGATGCCCCGTTCGGCGGCGATCTGGACGATGTTGTTGTGGAGGTGGACGTTCTGCCGGCTGACCGCGGACAGCCCGTACTTCGGGTTCTGAAAGACCATGTCCACCGTATCCGGGCCGGTGCCGTGAAGGGGGTATTCGCGGACGATCCGCCAACCGGCCTTCAGGTATTCGATGCGGGACTTGTTGGCGTAGCTCTGGAGGCTGAAAATGCTGAGGGCGCGCTGCTTCATCGGCCGGGGGCTGACGAGAAAGAAGAGGCCGATGACGACGGGAACAAGGATCAGGGCCTTGGGCCGGTAAAGAAAAAGGAGGAAAGCAAGGGCGACGGCGAACCCGATCCAGGCGCTCCGGGTGAGGGTCAGAGCCAGAGAAAAGGCTCCCAGGAGGAGGGCGATTCCCCAGATCCACCGTGATTTATTCCGGAAGAACAGCAGGAAGGATATGGCCGCGCAGAGGAAGAGAAGGAGGAGCCCCGCCTGCGTCATGTAATGGCCCATGAACCCCTGGATTCGCTCCCCCGGCTTGGCTTTAAAGACGAAGTAGACCAGGGAGTAGGCAGAGCTCAGGAGGCCCGAGGCCAGAAGGGCATGGGTCGTCCAAACACGTCCCCGCCGGGCCGCCAGGCCGCCCATGGTGAGCGGTACGACGAGATAGAGAAGAAGCTCCCGGGCGTCCTTGAAGCTCACTGCCGGATTCACCGAGAAAAAGCAGACGATGAGCGAGAGCGCCGCATAGGCGAGCAGGGGCCAGAAAAATCCGGGGGCCGAAAACCTCAGTTCGCCTTTGAGCAGACCGGTCAGCCAGAAGACAAAGGCGAGGGCGAGAAAGCTCTCCATCAGGGTGATAGAGATCAGGGAAAAAAGAACGGCTCCGGCTAGCGAAAACGCCAAAAGCATCTGCCAGGGGCTCTTTTCCCTCTGATTATTAAGGAGTTCCATGGAAATCAAGAGACTAGCTTAGCCCATCGTGGACAGCGATTCAAGACGGCCCGGCCGGTTTTCCATTTGGCTAGAGGTATTGTGTGCAGGCGGTGAAGACCTCGTCGACGGTGATGCCGCGGAGGCAGCGGAAATCCTCGGTTAGACATTGCCTCTGCTTGCAGGGACGGCAGTCCATAGGCTTTTCAATCAGGGTTGCCTCGGCCTTCCAGGGCGCGAAGTTGGCCGGCAGGGTCGGACCGAAGAGGGCGACGATCGGCGTTCTTGTCGTCGCCGCGATGTGCATCGGGCCGCTGTCCGGGCCGACGAATAGGGCGGCCCGGGCGATGACCTCGCGGAGTTCGATGAGGTTGATCTTCCCGGCGAGCGGGAGCATCTTTTCCGGCCGGGTTTTCCGGATGTCTTCAGCTCTGGACATATCCTGGACGTCGCCTATTAGGATCACCCGGACATCCTGCAGCCCGGCCAGGCGATCGGCCAGCGCGGCGAGGTTTTCGGCGCCCCAATCGCGGAACTCGTTTCCGGCGCCGACGTGAAGAACGACGACCTTGGTTCCAGAAAGGCCATGATCCGTCCAGATTCCTTGGATCCGCTCCGCTTCTTTTTTTCTCGCCGGAGGAAAAGACAGCGGTGGCAAGGGTTCTTCGACGGTGAGGCCGGCCGCCCTGATCAGGTTGAGGTGGTTCTCGACGCTGTGGACCGGGGTGCCATGGAGGCTGCGGGGCACGCGGACGTCGTACAGGAAACCTTTGTGTTTCAGCTCATAGCCGGCTTTGAGTTTGGCCCGGCTGAGCCAGGTGATCCGGGAGGCCCGCGGACCGCCGTGAAAATCGATCGCCAGATCGTACCTCTCGCGGCGGAGCCGGCGGATAAATCGCAGGAAGGAGATGAATCCCTGGTGGGGAGGAACGACCAGAACCTCGTCCAAGTCCGGATTTCCCTCAACCAGCCGGAGGAAAGGCTCCTCGACCACATAGGTGAGCGACGACCGGGGCAGGGCGCGCTTCAGGGCAGCGATCGCCGGAGTCGTCATGACGATGTCCCCGATACGGCGGAGACGGATGAGGAGGATCTTTTGGGGTGAAGGCAGGCTAGTCTTGGGTTGGTCTTTCCGGTTCAATGGCGGCCTCGTCGATCAGCATGACCGGAATGTCGTCCTCGATGCGGTAGACGCGGTGGCAGTGAAGGCATTTCAAACCCTTCTCGTCCTTGGTCAGTTTGACCTCGGTCTTGCAGAGAGGACAGGCCAGGATCTTGAGAAGCTCGGGGTCTAGCGCCATGACGGCCTCCTCTTTTCTACGGCGGCGCTATCTTATACCAGTTGCTTTTCCCAGTCAATCCGCCCATGACTCAATGACGAAAAGTGGGATAGGCGATAGCCCTTAGGGACTTTGATCAGCCACCATCGGCCTCGCTCCCAATCGGGTTCTTAACGCCGTCCCCTCAACGCTTTTCTCGGCGGCTGCGAAACTCGCAAAATCAGAACTTCCTTTTCATATTGACGGGCGCTTGCGCGCATTTGGCATCTCCGCTATCGATTGGCGTGCTCAGACATCCTCGCCGCCCGAAACGCGGGGTTCCCTCGAAAAGCATT
>CAYOZW010000120.1:0-9438 GCA_964408495.1 uncultured Eubacteriales bacterium | reverse complement strand
GATGGAGTCGGCCCGATGTCTCCGGGAGACAGGGTGGATATCCAGATCGAGAGCATCGGGACACTTTCCAATATGGTTAGAAGACGAGAATCCTGAAGTGTGCAGCACTTAGGACCTATGAAGTCCAGATTTGAGGAATGGAGGGCAGAATGAAATTCTTCCTGGACACGGCCAACCTGGTCGAGATCAAGGAGGTGGCTGGCTGGGGGATCCTGGATGGAGTCACCACCAACCCGTCGCTCGTCGCCAAGGAGAACGTCCCCTTTGAAAAGCTGATCAAGGAGATCTGCGGGATCTGTGCGGGGCCGGTCAGTGTTGAATGCGTCTCCTCCGGGGCGGACGAACTCATCAAAGAAGGCCGACGACTAGCCGGCCTCGCGCCGAATGTTGCGGTCAAGATTCCCATAGGTCTCGAAGGGCTGAAGGCGACCAGAATCCTTGCTGGCGAAGGGGTCAAGATCAATACCACGCTAATCTTCTCTCCCAGCCAGGCGCTTCTAGCGGCCAAGGCGGGCTCGCGCTTCGTCAGCCCATTCATCGGCCGTCTCGACGATATCTCCCAGGAGGGGATGGAGCTTGTCGAACAGATCATGGTGATATTCGATAACTATGGTTTCGAGACGGAGGTTATTGTCGCCAGCATCCGGCACCCCCGCCATGTCGTCGACGCCGCCCTGCTCGGCGCCCATATCGCCACTATCCCTTTTTCTGTCATCGCCAAGCTGGTCAGTCATCCCCTCACGGATATCGGGATCGAAAAATTCCTGAAGGATTGGGGAAAGGCCAAGAAGTGAATGGACCCTCGGAAGGAGGGGTCGTCATGAACATCCATAAGAAAATCGATGACCTCAAGAAAAAGAACCATCAGGCCGAATTAGGAGGGGGCGCCGAGCGGATCGAAAAACAGCACAAGTCGGGGAAACTGACGGCCCGAGAACGCGTCTCACTTCTGCTTGACGAAGGTTCTTTCCAGGAGATGGATAAGCTCGTCGTCCATCACAGTCACGATTTTGGGATGGAGAAGAAGCGCATCCCAGGGGACGGGGTCGTCTCGGGCTACGGCCGGATCGACGGCCGCCAAGTCTTCGTGTTCGGCCAGGATTTTACGGTCTTCGGCGGCTCTTTGAGCGGCGCCAACGCCGCCAAGATCGTCAAACTCATGGATTTGGCCTTGAAAGTCGGGGCGCCGATTATCGGGCTCAATGACTCGGGCGGGGCTCGCATCCAGGAAGGAGTCGCCAGCCTAGGGGGATATGCGGATATCTTCCTCCGGAACGTCTTGGCGTCCGGAGTCGTTCCTCAGATCTCGGCGGTCATGGGGCCTTGCGCCGGCGGGGCTGTCTACTCGCCCGCTATCACCGACTTCATCATCATGACCAAAGAGATCAGCAATATGTTCATCACCGGACCCGACGTCATCAGGGCCGTCACCCACGAAGAGGTCAGCATGGAGGAGCTGGGAGGGGCCGAAACACATAACGCCTTGAGCGGGGTGGCTCATTTCGCCGCCGAAAACGAACAGCAGGCCCTGGCCCTCATCCGGGAGCTCCTTTCCTTCATGCCCAGCAATAATTTGGAAGACCCGCCGGAAAAGGAAACCTCCGACCCTTGGGACCGGATGGGAAAGGAAGCCAATCGATTGGTTCCGGCCGATCCATATCAGCCTTATGACATCCGGCAGGTTATCCGGGAAGCGGTCGACGACAACTATTTCTTCGAGGTCCAGGCAGATTATGCCAAGAATATCGTCATCGGGTTCGGCCGCCTGGCGGGGAAGCCGGTCGGTGCCGTGGCCAACCAGCCCGACCATCTGGCCGGGGCCCTGGATATCAACGCTTCCGATAAAGGGGCCCGGTTCGTCCGCTTCTGCGATGCCTTCAACATCCCCCTCATCACCTTCGAGGACGTGCCCGGATTCCTTCCCGGTGTCGCCCAGGAACACGGCGGCATCATCCGCCACGGGGCCAAACTCCTTTATGCTTTTGCCGAAGCGACGGTTCCCAAAATCACCGTGATCACCCGCAAGGCTTATGGCGGCGCCTACTGCGTCATGGCTTCAAAACATATCCGGGCGGATATCAACTTGGCGTTTCCGACAGCCGAAATCGCGGTCATGGGACCGGAAGGAGCGGTCAATATCGTCTATAAGCGGGAGCTCAACGGCAGGGAAAAATCAGCTGATCTCCGGGACGCCAAAATCACTGAATTCCGGGAGAAGTTCGCCAATCCCTATATCGCCTGCGAAAAAGGATATCTGGACGAGGTCATCGAGCCGCGTTTGATCCGGCCCAAGCTCATCGCCGCCTTACAAATGCTCGAAAATAAAAGGGACAAAAACCCTCCTCGGAAACATGGGAATATTCCACTCTAAATGTTTAATAAAATCCTGATTGCGAACCGGGGAGAAATCGCCGTCCGGGTCATCCGGGCCTGCCGGGAAATGGAAATTGTGCCGGTGGCCGTCTATTCCGAGGCCGACCGCAAGGCCCTCCATGTGCGTCTGGCCGAAGAGGCCTATTTTATCGGTGAGGCCAAACCGTCTGAAAGCTATCTCCATGTCGAGAAAATCATTGCCTCGGCTAAAGAATGTGGCGCCGAGGCTATCCATCCCGGCTATGGTTTTCTCGCCGAGAATCCTAGGCTGGTCAAGCGCTGTGAGGAAGAAGGAATCGTCTTTATCGGGCCGCCCTCAGGTCCCCTGGAATTGATGGGGGAGAAAACTTCGGCCCGGAGAAAGATGGCCGAGGCCGGAGTCCCCATCATCCCGGGCACTCTGCAATCCGTCGCGGATGAGGGAGAATTGAGCAGCGCCGCTCGGGAAGTCGGTTTTCCGCTCCTTCTCAAGGCTTCGGCCGGGGGCGGCGGCAAGGGGCTGAGGCTGGTTACCAAAGAAGCCGACCTCCTTCCGGCCTTCAAGATGGCCCGTTCGGAAGCCCTCTCCAGCTTCGCCGACCCGGCCGTTTACATCGAGAAATACATCGACGAACCCCATCATATCGAGATCCAAATTTTGGCCGATCATCTCGGCGAAGTCGTTTACCTTGGTGAAAGGGAATGTTCGATCCAGAGGCGTTACCAGAAAGTCTTGGAGGAAACGCCTTCGCCATTTCTTGATGAAGCCACGAGGAGAGCGATGGGAGAAGTGGCCGTCAAGGCGGCCTCCAGCATCGGCTACCGGAATGCAGGGACGGTCGAGTTCATCGTCGACAAGGACCGGAGGTTCTATTTCCTGGAGGTCAACGCCCGCCTCCAGGTCGAGCACCCCATCACTGAGATGGTGACGGGGATCGACCTGGTCAAGTGTCAAATCGAGATCGCCGCCGGCCGTCCCCTTCCTTTTCATCAGGATGAAATCAAGCCGCAAGGCCATTCCGTAGAGTGCCGGGTCATGGCCGAGGATCCCTTCAACAATTTTATGCCCTCCCCGGGAAAGATCGTCTATCTCCATACTCCGGGCGGGCTAGGAGTGAGGGATGACAGCGGCATCTATGAGGGATTTGAGGTACCTCTGGACTACGACCCTCTTCTTTCCAAGCTCGTCACCTGGGGAAAAACGAGGGGGGAGGCCATTCGGAGGATGATGCGGGCCCTTTCCGAATATCAGGTCTATGGGATCAAGACGACGATTCCCTTCTTCCAGAGGATCCTCCTCCATCCCCAGTTCCTGGCCGGCACCTATAACACTCATTTCATCGCCGAGATGGAGAAGGAGCCGGACCGCGTGGATCCGGCCGAGGAGATTGTCGCCCTGATTGCCGCCGGAATCAAGAGCGGACGCGAAGCCCGGACGGTGATGGCCCCGGCCCTAAAAGGGAAGGCCAATAATTGGAAGATCCAAGGAAGGCTGGAAAATTTCACCAATAGGCTCTAGGATGAACTATCTCTTCTGGATCGGACAGAAGGAAGCGAGCGTCGGTCTGGATATGGCCGCAAACAGACGCCTCCGGATATCGGTCAATGGCAAGGCTTATGATGTCTCCGCCGAATTCATCGGCCGGGAGGAAATCCTTCTCAACGTCGACGGCCGAATCTTTAACGTCATCATCCACTCCAATTCCCTGTCCCATTCGGTCTTTGTCAACGGTCGGGTTTTCCGGGTTGAAAAACGATCGGCACTGAAGATCCTTAGGGAGGAAAAAGCCCGGCAACGAAGGAGAGATGTGAAAACCACCATGCCGGGACGCGTCATCCAGGTGCTCAAAACCGCTGGAGACGAAGTCCAGGAGGGACAGCCTGTCCTCGTCCTCGAGGCTATGAAAATGCAGAACGAGATAAAGACGCCGCACTCCGGCCGGATCATCCAGGTCAATTTTAAGGCCGGAGATTATGTCGAGGCCGGATCGATTCTGTTCAGTATCGAATAGGGCTCGGGCCTTCGAGCCATACATCCCGAGCCTCCTGTTTTGAAGTCGCTCCGAATAGTGGTATATTGAATTTCTTCCGCGGATGACAAAAAAAAGGATCGGCTCGCTGATCGCCTTCGCCGTCCTGGTGGCGGTCCTCCTCGGCGGCGGCATTTATTTGCGGAATTTCCTGCGCAGCCAAGTCAGGAAGAAGATCGAGTCTGTCGTTTCCTACGCAGGCATTCACCTCCACATTTTTCCTCCGAGCATCGTTCTTGAGGATGTCCGGACAGTCTCGCCCTCTCCCTTTTTCTCGGCCAAGCGTGTATCCTTCGTCCTTCCATTCCGCTCTCTTTTCAAAAACGAAAAGCCGCTCGCCGTTTTTATCGACCAGCCCGTAATCAGGATCATCGCCCCTCCGGAGGGGGCCGAGAGCAAAGAAAAGCCCAGCCTTTCTCTCGCCCTTCCCTTTGCCATCGAAAGAGGCCTGATTCGGGGAGGGGAGTTTAGCTTTGTCGGCGGCAAGGAAACCTTCCAGATGAAAGGCCTCAAAGCCAGCCTCGCCCTTAAAGACAACGCCTTTGTAGTCAGGGCCGAGGCGGCCGAGAGCACTCTGTTGCTAGAGCCAGGCAGAAAGCCTCTAGAAGGAAAATTAGAGATATGGCTGGAGAGTCGGGGGAGCCGCCTGCGGCTGAACAAATTCGTCCTTTCCGGGCGGGACGCCTGGATCAAGGCCAAGGGGAGCCTTTTCGGACGAATGGACCCCCAGGGAACGCTCCAGGTTTCGGTCCGGGCGGATATGGATTCTATCGCCAAAATTCTGGGTATTCCGTTTGATTGGGGAGGCCGGATCGAAGGAAATGGGGAGCTGAGCCGGACCCGGGACGAAATCCGCTTTGTCGGCGACCTCGGCGGCGGAAGCCTTTTCCTTAACCGAGTTCCATTGGAAAAGATACGAGGCAGAGTAGAGTATTCGACGCAGCGGGGTGTGCGGGTTCAGCTGGATCTCCAGAAAAACTCAGGTCCGGAGTCGGTTTTGATCGAGGCGGCTTCCGGAAGAGTGGAGGGAGCGGTTAGAGGTGTCCATCTTGAGCCGATCCTCGCTCTCACCTCGCTCCCCTGGCCGGTGAGCTCGCCCGCCTGGGGAAAATTCAGCCTGGATGACCTTGGGCTCGTGGCCGATTTCGTGTTTCGGCCGACGGATTCTCCTGTCCCCCCTGGAAAATATCCATTCGCCGGCCCAGTGCGTTTCAGCTGGGACCGGAAGGATGAATTCAGGTTTTCCTCACCCCGGCTGGAGAGCGGTTTCGCGAGGCTGGATCTTGACGGCCGGTTCGTCCTCAACCAGACTGTCGACATAACCATCAGCGGAGAGGTCAGCGATGTCAAGAGCGCCCGAGAATTCAGCTCTCTTATCCTTCGCCAGGACCTGACCTTTCCCGAGATCCGGGGGAGCGGTATCGCCTCGGTCACAATCGGCGGCCCCATCTCCGATGTTCGGGTCAGGATAGAATTCGCCCTCTCTCCCGCCGGTTTCGATAGCTATGATGTCGAAGCCGCCGAGGGCTTGGTCAATATCCAGAAGGGCACTGTTTCCGGGCAGTTCCGGCTTAATGATCCCCACATCCGGGGAGAGATCTCTCTCCTGAACTCGCCCGAGGGCCTGGACGTCGGGATTGAATTGGCGGAAGGAGACCTGGAGAGGATCCTTCCGGGCCTTAACCTCAGTCTGCCTCTCCGCGGAATGGGCTCCGGCAATTTTCGGGTTCAGCGCAGGGACGGGGCTATCAACGTGGACGGGGCTTTTTCGAGCCCCCTGATCCTGTTTAAGTCCCAGGAACTGCGTGCTGTTACCGGAAGGCTCACCTGGGACGGCAGCTCGATCGCCTTTCCGGAACTCACTTTCGACATCTGGGGAGGGCGGATTAAAGGCTCCTGGCGCCTGGGTGTAAGCAACGAGGAGATGGAGATAGACGCCGTCGGAGAGAAGCTTAACCTGAGCTCTCTGGAACCGAACCTTGCCGGCGAGCTCAGTTTCACTCTCAAGGGCCGCAGCCGCCTGGGAGAGGCTGAGATCTCCAGCGGCGGTTTCATCATCGATAACCTTAGGTGGAGCCCGTTCCCCCAGGTTTCTTCGCGAGGAGAACTCCAGCTCCGGATGTCCAGAGAGAGTCTTGGCCTCACTGCCAAGGGGTCTCTTTCTCCGGGAGAGAACGATTTTTCCGTGGATGCCAAGATCCCGCTTGTGCCGAACGGCCTCTCCATCGATATCAAGGGTGGGTTCAGCAACCTTGATCTTCTGCTGCCCTGGCGCGGAGCCAAAGGGAGGGTGAACTATCAAGCTCAGATCCGTGGAGATCCCTCTTCCCCTCGACTCAGCGGAGTCCTCGAGTTCCAAGGGCCGCTTCTCCCTTTCCCCCAATTCCCCCAGGCCGTAACCGATTATTCCGGCCGGGTCAATTTCGAAGGCGGCCAATTCTCCATCCGGTCGCTCAAAGGCAAGCTCGGGGGAGGGGACATCCAGGGAAGCGGCGAGGTCACTCTGGGCCGAGGAGGAGAGGTCGGCATCAACTGCGTCATCGAGGGCAAGGACCTGAGCCTGTCGCCTTTGGAACGGACCAGGGTTTTAACGGATGCTTCGCTGAGGCTGATAAAAGACAATAAGCGTTTTGTCCTGGAAGGCGATTTCGGCGTGCGTCGTCTCTCCTGGAGGCGGGAGATCCAGGAGAAATTCTCCTTCTCGTCACAACCCTACCAGGTCGCCCGGCAGAAGCCGGGTTTCTTCGACGACCTTACCCTGGACCTGCGGCTGAAAGCCGATGATAATGCCTGGCTGGAGAATTCCCTGGGCCGGTTTCGCGGGCGCTTCGACCTGACCGTCACCGGCAGCATCAAGGCCCCGATCCTTCTCGGGTCCATCGAGACCATCAGCGGCGAGGCCTACTTCCAAGACAGGAGATTCCAAATCCTTCGCGGTAGGATCAATTTTTTCAATCCTTCGTTGATCGAGCCCTACCTGGATTTTAGGGCAGAGACTTTCGTCAAAGACTACCGGGTCACGATCACCCTGACCGGTTTGGCCAGACAGCTCAATCCTCAGTTCAGCTCTTCGCCTCCTCTGCCGCCCCAGGATGTTCTGGCCTTGCTGGCCCTGGGGGAGGCCTACAAAAGGCAGTACCGGTCGGAAACAAGCTCGCAACTTGGGACAGCCTCGCTTTTTTCCTTTACCTTGACCGAAGCGGCTCAGAAAAGAGCGGAAAAGCTGTTCAGCCTGGACCGTTTCCGTGTCGATCCGTTTCTCTTGGGTTCCTCGGCCGAGATGACCGCCCGGCTGACGGTCGGGAAAAAGGTTTCCAGGGACTTCTATGTTTATTATTCCACCAACCTGACCAGGCAGACCGAAGAGATCATCCGGCTGGAATGGGATCTGAGCAATGAGTTCTCGATCGTGGGTACACGCAACGAAATAGGGAGACTCAGCCTCGATGTCAAGGTCCGGAAAAGGTTTTAAGGTCGGACGCCTGCGTTTTACCTTTCCGGCCCTAGGGCTTTGTCTAGTTTTGTCTGTTCTGGGCGTTTTTGTTTCGGCCGTCGTTCCTCAAGAGGCGGAAGTCTCGGTCGTGTCCAATGTGGAAGTCTGGGTGGATGGTTCGCCCGACACAGAAAACCTGGACACGCTGATTTCCATCCGCCCCGGAGACCGCTATGCCCTGGCCGCCGTCAGCCTGGCCATCAAACAGATTTTCCAGAGCGGGCTTTTTTCTGACATCGAGGTCATCCGGAGCGGAGTCGAAAAGATCGGGCTGAAGTTCGTGCTGACGCGGAGGCTGGTCATCCGGAAAATCCATTTCCGGGGTGAGAAGGGGATCTCCAGGCAGAAACTGAGGAACGCTCTTTATTCTTTGCAGGAGGATGGTTACTTTTCCGAAGAAAGTCTCAAAAGGGCGGCCGAAGAGCTGAAGATTGCCCTCAACGACGAAGGATACTTTCAGCCCCGCATCCAGGCATCGGCAGGACGGGTAAAGGGAGCTCCCCTGGTCGACATCGTCTTTGACATTCAAGCGGGAGCCCGCTATGCGATTTCCGACATTCGGTTTGAAGGGAACGCCGGAATTTCCGTGAACGACCTGAGAGCCACGATGAAGATGCAGGTGGGAGACCTCTATATTCTCAGCCGATTGGACCAGGACCTTGTCCGGCTGCGCGAGCTCTATATAAAACAGCGATACCCGCGGGCCGAAGTGGACCTCATCGCCGAGGAATTTTTCCCTGAGAACGGCACAGTGTTCCTGCTGATCAGGGTCAACCCGGATGAACGGATCGAAATCGTGATTACCGGTGCTGACGTCTCTCCCAGTCTCGTCCGGCCAATCTGGGAGGAGAAAATCTTTGAGGATTGGGGGCTCAGCGAAGGAGAAGCGAGGATCCTGGACTACCTCCGGGCTCGGGGATACCTTCTGGCCACGGTCGATTCCGTCATCGAGCGGACGGATCGGGGCATCCGGGTGATCCACCGGGTCGACCCGAGACAAAAGCTCAAGATCCAGGACATCCGTTTCGAAGGCAACCATCATTTCTCGGCCGATGAGATCAAGGCGGCGCTGGGGATTGCCAAAGGAGGTCTTTTTTTTAGCGTCCTGGATGGGAAGAAGATTTATGAATTGCCCAGAGAAATCAAAGTGCTTTACGAGATCCAGGGGTTTCCCGACGCGCAGGTCGGATTCCAGTTTCTCCAAGAGGGGGATCATCTCCAGGCTGTCTATTCGATCCAAGAGGGGTCGCAACAGCGCATCGAAACCATCGATATTGCCGGGGCCGCCCTGGTCGATCCCGCGACGATCCGGGCGCAGTTGAGCATTTCCGAAGGCGGACCTTTTTTCCGGCCGGCCGTCCAGAGAGAAGTCGAAAAGTTGAACGCGCTCTATCTCAACCAGGCTGTCCGGGGGACAAGAATCGATTCCCGGATCGAGGCAGTGGGAAACGGCCTATTCAAGGTCGTTTTCAATATCCAGGAAGGCCAACTCGTCAGGATCCAGAGTTTGCTTATCTCTGGCAATCTCGTCACCAGGAAAAAAGTGATCCAGAGGGAATTGAG
>CAYOZW010000119.1:0-9482 GCA_964408495.1 uncultured Eubacteriales bacterium | reverse complement strand
CCAAGCCCGAAGTGGTCGAGGTCATCGTCGACGGCCTCCTCCAGGCTGGGGTTCCTAAGAAGAACATCATCATCTGGGACCGCCGGCTCTTCCAACTCCGGGAGGCCGGATTCACGAACGAGCGCTTCCCGGGAATCGAGATCCTGGGCACGGAGATGCACGGGCCGAACGGCGAGTTCTACGACGACAAGGGCGAGCTCTGGAGCAAGGACAACATCGACCGCGAAGCGCCGTTCTATTTCGCCGACGTCGAGGGCAAGTACGACAAGGAGACCCTGCCCTACATGATCAACGAAGGCAAGGAATCCTATTTCACCAAGATCCTGACCCAGCGATGCACCAAGGTCATCAACGTCCCCATCCTCAAGAACGCCGGGCCGACGGTCACCCTCTGCCTGAAGAATCTCTCCTACGGAGCGCTGAGCAACACCTCGAGGCTCCACCGGCTCTGGATGAAGTCCGTGGCCGAACCCTGCGCCTTTCCCGCCCTCCGGGACAAGGTCGTCATCAACATCGTCGACGGCCTCCAATCCTGCTACGAAGGCGGCCCTGGCGCCGACGCCAAGTACATCTGGGACGCCAACCTGATGCTTTTCGGCACCGACCCGGTGGCGGTCGACGCGGTCGGCCACGAGTTCATCGTTAAAGAGAGGATGAACCGGGGCGTCCAACAGCTCGACGACAAGAAGCGCCGCGCTTTCCTCGAGATCGCGGCCGGGTTCGGGCTCGGCGTAGCCGATCCGGAAAAGATCAAGGTCAAAGATATCAATCTCGCTTGAGGGAGAGGAGTCCGGCGATTTTCAAGAAAGAAAAGGCGGGCAGCTTTGTTTTCGTCTTCTTTCTCTGCCTGTCCGTTTTCTCCTTCGCTCAAGAAGCCGCCCCAGACCTGAACCGCCTTTCCGTCGGCGCCTGGAAGACGGCCGGGCCGCCCGAGGTTTTTAAAAAGGATGGCCTCTTCGGTTACATTGACGGCGGAGCGGAAATCTTCCTCCAGTACGGATTCGAGGAATTGTTCATCACCCGCTATGGCAAAGAATCCGACCCGTCCGCGGAAAAAGAGATCACCGTCGAGGTCTACCGGATGGACTCCGCCCCTGACGCCTTCGGCATTTTCTCCCTGAAAAGAGAGGGTGACGAGCTTGTCTCTCCGGAAATCAACTCCACGCACTGGCTGAGCGCTTCCCAGGCAAGCCTGACGAAGGGGAACTTCTACATCAACATCAACGGGATGAACACGGCCGAGCAGGAGATGGAGGCCTTTGCGGCTGCCGTCGCTAAAAAAATAGAAGCCCCTCCCTCGCTCCCGGATGAGCTCTCCCTGCTCCCTTCTTTGGGCCGCGTTATAGGAAGCGAACGGTACATCCGGGGAAGGCTGGCCGCGGAGGGGGAATCGCTCCTCCTTGACCGGGAGTTCTGGGGCTTCGATAAGGGCACCGTCGCCGTCTCGGCCAAGTACCAGCCTTCTCTATCGAAGCTTCTTATCGTCGTCCTAAGGGCCCCTGTCCCCCATCTAGCCGAAGAGGTGAAAAAACTCTTTTCGGAATATCTCGAGGATGTCGCCGTTAGGGACGGGCTTCTCGGGGGGAAGAACGCCGTCGGTCGATGGTTCCTGTTCAGCTCGGCGGGCGACAGGGCGTTCCTTGTGGTCGGGGAGCCGGATTGTGCTGCCGCCGGGCGGCTGATCCGTGAAGCCGCGCAAAAATAGGGCCTTTCTGCTAGAATAGGGACATCGCTTGGATGGAGGTTTCCATGAGAAAAGGATTTCCGATTATCATCGCGGTTATATTTTTTCTATGCATCGCCTCGGCGACACTCTTCTTGAGCCTGCCCGCTCAAGCGCAAGAAACGCAGGTCAGGCCGGTAATGCTGGAAGAGGAAATGCCGGATTTCACCCTCCCCTCCTACCAGGGCGGAGAGGTGACGCTCTCCAAGCTCAAGGGAAAGAACGTCATGATCGTCTTCCCCCGGGGATTCGCCGCGGAAGGACGCTGGTGCACAATCTGTAACTATAAATACGGCGAGCTTGTGGACATGGAAAAGACAGGCCATCTCAGGGAGAAATACAATCTCGAGATCCTCTATGTCTTCCCCTACAGCAAGGACGTTGTCAAGCAGTGGGTTGATGTTCTGCCCGAGCAGATGGACAAGATCAAGACCTGGAAAAATCCCCCGGAGCCCGAAAAACTGGATGAGAAGGGCAAGGCCAGGTTGGAAATGGTCCGCAAAGGATTCCCCAAGGACCTCAGCTTTGAAAAGGGAAATGTCCCCGTCCCCTTCCCCCTCCTTATCGATGAGGACCGGAAGCTGACCAAGGGACTGGGCCTGTTCACGACGGATTGGAGCGGAAGCAAGGCCGAACAGCTCATCCCCAGCGTATTTGTCCTCGACAAGCAGGGAATCGTCCGGTTCAAGTATATCGGTCAGAACACCTGGGACCGGCCGGGCTGGGAATACATGGAGAAAGTCCTGCAACTCGTCAACAGCGGAAGGTAGCGCGAGAGTCAGTCCAGCGGGAAAATCCTACCTGGCCGAAGTCAGGGCCGCAAAGATATAGTTCTTGAAGTGCTCGATGATATCGTCAAGGAGTTTCTCTTTCCCTATCTTTAGGACCCTATCGGGCGGGACGCCCTCCATAAATGGTCTCTCCATATCCTGAGAAACTCCCTCTGGAGACGTCCGGCCTTTGACCTGAAGCCGTAATTTCATCTCTACGGAATTCTGCGGCAGGGAAATGATGTAGTGAAAGCTCGGCACTCGGGAGTTAGGGAAATCCAGCTTGATTCCGGTGGATTTTCCGGTTTCCGTCCAGAATTTGGCCTTGATCTTGTACTCTTTCATCTCCTCGGCCAGCGCCTCGAAGGCCGTCTCGGCGATGAATTCGCAAAATTGCTTGAAGTTCTCCCTGGTTTCGTGCTTGCACCGCTCCAGGACACTGACACTTTCGATGAACATCCGCAAGCGGTCTTTCCAATCGTCGGAGCTCATTCTTCTTGTCCTCGCGGTGTCAAAATAATAACACAATCCTTAAGAATATAAAACGATCAAGATTTCCTCAACACGAAAAAACATCTCACCCCCTCTAACCTGACCCTTTTGAGCAAGATAGAACGTCATTTTAACAGGACTGTGAATATCCCCCCTAAACCCCTGTGATTATCTTTCCTAACTTGCTGAAAACCTAAAGGTTCTGGCTACTTGCACATAAACTGGTCAGATTTCAAACGGAAAAATTTTTTAATTTTTAATCCTTGAGAAAACAATTTTATGAACCGCTTCCAGACTTATTTCATTAATAGAAGCCGCACTGAGCAGTTCAACTCGGCCGAGAGGACGCCAAGCGGACGCAAATTCGGTGCGAAAAAGAGCGACGACTTCGGCGCCGCAGGCGGCAGCGAGATGAGTCACTCCGGAATCGTTCCCCAGGTAGAGATCGGCGGCGCTTAGGAGCCTGGCAAGTCCCAAGATGGAAGGGCACCGGATCCAAGTCCAGCTAAAGGGCAGAGCCATCTTTTCGATCGCTGCGGCCATTTTTTCTTCCGCCTCGCCCGTGACCAGCGCGCCGGGAATGTCATTTTCACCTAGCTCTTCGATGATCTTTAAGAAATTCTGGAGCGGCCAGCGTTTGGTTTCGCTCCCGCTTCCCGGGTGGACAACTATTCTGGGGCCGGGCTCTTTCGATAAGCACTTGAGCGGCAGTTTTGGCCATTCCTCGACTGGGGGGAAGTCGGTCACGCCCGTTGATTCGACTGTTTTCCTGAAGAAAACCCGGCTCAACAGCTCCTGCTCCCCCGGATTTGCCTGGAGAATATAGGGCCGGGTGCTGCCGGCTTGGATTCCCGAAGTTTTGAGAAGAAAAGACTCCGGATTTTCCTGCGTCCAGACTATAACAGAGTCGAAAGATCCCAGCCAGGCGGCGAAATCGCCGCCCGACGATGCCCTCGCATCAAAAAGCGGCAGGAGCAGCAGGCTATCTTCTGGAATAACCTCATCAACGACTCCTGTCTCCAGAAAAAGCGTACCGTATTGTTTCCGGCAGACCAGGGTCAACCGCGCCTCCTGGAATTTCGCCCGAAGGAAACGGATGGAAGGCAAGGTAATAAGAAGGTCTCCTAATCCTCCGAAGCGGACGAGCAGGGCGTTTTTCATTTCTTCCTTTTATAAAGCCGGGTGCGCTGCCGGGTCAACTTTTTTGTGGATAAGATTCTGCCGGCTGTTTTCAGCAGAAAAGGGAAAAATGTATTTAGGTGGGCAGAAGTTTTCTCCAGCCGGCACAAGAAAACTTGATTTTATTATAACAAAAAAAAGAACAAAATCAATAATAATCCGCGCTCAGCTTGCGGCTTTGATGGATTCGGCGAACTTCCGGCCGAACGCCTCCCCTTTCTTCAGGTCTTCCGCCCTCGGGCTGCCGATGAATTCAAAGGTCTCGCTCAACTCCCACTTGGCCGGTTCGATGATCTTCTTGACCTCTTTGAGAGCTCCTCCGCTCCAGCCGTAGCTGCCGAAGAAGGCAGCTTTTCGGTTGAAAACCCTCTTGTTGACGGCCATGGTCAGGACCCCGGCCATCGGGGGGAAGACTTTGACCTCGTAGGTGGGCGCGCCGATCATGACTCCGGTATTGGTCCACAAGGAAGGGAGGATGTAGCTCACGTTCGTCCTGGCCACATCGAATATCTCGAGGGGCACTCCCGCCTGCGAGATGCCCGTGGCCACGGCGTTCATCATCCTCTCCGTGTTTCCGTACATAGAGCCGTATATAAGGGTTACGGCCGGCCCGGTCTTTCCGGAGGCGCATTCTGCCCATTTGCGGTAGAGATTGACGATCCGCTGCGGGTCCCGCCGCCAAACCAGTCCATGAGAAGGAGCGACGGTCTCCACGGGCAGGGTCGCCGCCTTGCCGATGGCATCCAGGACCCGGGAGCTGTAATTGGCCACGATATTGGCATAGTAGCGCAGCGCTTCCCGCTCGTAGAATTCGGGATGCGCACATTCGTCGTCAAAAATCCCCCCCCGGATAGCGCCGTAACCGCCAAAGGCGTCACAGGAGAACAGAACCTTCTGGGACTCCTCGTAGGTCATAATCGTCTCCGGCCAGTGAAGGAAAGGAGTGGACAGGAACTTCAGTGTGGACCCTCCCAGGGAAAGGATTTCGCCGTCGGCGACCGCTCGGACGTTCTCCGTGACCGAGAAAAAACCCCGCAGCATATCCCTGGTCTTGGCAGACCCGAGGATGACGGTCTGGGGGGCCAATCTCCGGAACATCCGGAGGAGCCCGGTGTGGTCGGGCTCCATATGGTTGATAACGATGTAATCGATTTTAGAGACTTCGGTGATCTCCTCGATCTGGGCCAGAAACTCATCTCCCTTGATCGACTTGGCCAGGTCGATGATGGCCGTCTTTTCTCCCCTGACCAAGTAGGAGTTGTAGGCCACGCCCTCTTGAGTGATCGGCCAGAACCCTTCAAAGAGGTCGGTCGTCCGGTCGTTGACGCCGATCCAGAAGATGCCGGGTTTGATCTCGCGCACAGGCATGGTCATTCTCCTTGGTGAAAAAAATATTATGGCATATAGCGGATAGTTAATCTAGGTGACGGCAACAAGGGTGTCCCTTTGGGGAACGTCCCCTCTTTTTATTAGAGGTCTTTTATGGTAAAAATGCCCTGACTCAGATGGCCACAAAAAAAAGCGCCGTTCTCTTTGTGCTCAAGCTGGGCTTCAGCCTGGCTATCCTGGTTTTCATTTTCACCACCCAGACATCGTTCGGCAAGATCGGGAGCGTCCTCCGGAACGTCAACCCCTATTGGCTTCTGCTTGCTTTTTCCCTCCACGCCTGGGGACTGTATATCAGCGCCTACAGATGGCAGATCCTGGCTCGGGCCCAGGGGGATGAGGTCCCCCTCGTTTTTCTGGCGAAGTCCTATTTAGTCGGGACCTTCTTCAACAATTTCCTGCCCACCCGGTTCGGCGGCGATGTCGTCCGGATCTGGGACGGCTCGCTCTATTCCAAGTCTTTGGTCAAATCCTCGGCCATCGTCCTGGTGGAACGTTTCACCGGCATCATCGTCCTTTTTCTCCTGGCCGTGGTCGCTTCGCTCTTCCGGCTCGACATGGCCCGCCAAGTGCCCGTCATCTGGGTGGCTCTCCTTCTCGGCCTGGTGGGACTTCTTCTTATCGCCGCCTTCTTCCTTCCCGTCTTCGCCCGTCTCCTCGGCGCCGCGCGGTTGCACGGATTCCCCGACAAGGCCAGGACGAAGATCCTGATCTTTCGCGAAACCATCCTCCACTACCGGACCCAAAAACGGCCGTTTTTCCGGGCCACTTTCTGGGCCCTGCTTCTGCAAATCAACGTCATCCTGTACTATTTCCTGATCGGCCAGGCCCTTCATCTGGACATCCAGTTCATCGACTACTTTATCTTCATCCCCATCGTCCTGGTCATCCAGATCATCCCGGTCACCATCAACGGCCTGGGGCTGAGGGAGGGGTCCTACATCGAAATCTTCAAATATTATGGGATCCTCCCCCAGACTGCCGTCTCCTTTTCCCTGGTTGATGTCGCCTTCAACCTCGTGCTCGGGCTCATCGGGGGAACGATCTATGTCTCGCGGAAAAGGCGCCGTTGAATCGCCGTCAGTTTTAGGCTAATCTACCTCCGATGATCCTCACGGCATCCCGGCGGATATCCCTCCGCCGGGGCTTCTTCCGGATAGCGGCTTCGGTAGCACTCATTCTTGTTTCGGCCCAGGCAGGGCGCGCTTCCGCCCAGGAGGACATCTCCGAATTCGAAAAACGCCTGGCCAAAATCCACCAGGACATCCGTGTTCTCCGCGGCCGGATCGAAGAGATGACCAAGCAGGAATCGAGCCTTACCGCCCAACTCGGCCGGACCGCGCTCACCAAAAAAATGATCCGTAGCGAGCTCGCCGCTCTCGCCCTCAGGCAGCAAAAGCTGTCCGAGGAACTGGCGGCGACACGCGGTACCATCGCTTCCCTTCGCCAGAAGCTGGCCCGGGAGCAGCGGTCGATCGAAAAGACGCTGGTCACACTTTACAAGTACGGGAAGTTCAATTTCTTTCAGTTCTTGCTCGAAGCGGAGAGCATGAACGCTGTCTTTTCGGAGAGCCGGCATCTGGCGGTCTTGGCCCGCCATCAGCAGGATGTCATCACCGTCTATCTCAAGACCATGGACGATCTCCGGAATGCAGAGGAAGCCCAGGCAAAACAGAGTGCGGAGGTGGCCGCTCTGATCGGCGAGGCCGATGAAAAAAAGCGGGAACTCGAAGCTCAAGAGGCCAAGAACAGATCGCTCGTCCAAGAGATCCGGAAGAACAGGAAGAGCTACGAACAGGCTCTCCAAGAACAACAAGATAGGGCAGAGCATCTGCAATCCCTGATGGACAAGCTGGCCAGCCAAGAGATCGTCCTCCCCTTCCGGTTTGTTCCCCTCTACGAGCGCAAGGGGAAGCTGCCCTGGCCGCTCGCCGGCCGGGTGATCACCCGCTTCGGCATCGAACATCACCTCAACACCAGCACAATGAACAACGGGATCGAGATCGCGCCTTCCAAGGAAGACATCATCGTCCGGTCCATCCATCCGGGGAAGGTCGTTTTCGCCGATTTTTTCCAAGGCTACGGGAACCTGCTGATCATCGACCACGGGATGAACTACTACACCCTTTACGGTCATTGCGACGAGTTCATGGTCCGCAAGGGTGAATTCATCCGGGAGGGCCAGCCGATCGCGCTGGCCGGGGATATCGGTTCGCTCAAAGGCATCAGCCTCTATCTTGAGATCCGTTATAAGACCAAGCCGCTCGATCCCTTGCAATGGCTCAAACGAAGATGATAGAATGGAGGTTCACTCGAGGAGAAAGAACCACAATGAAGAGGACACGATTCATCGTAATGACCGTGCTTGTCGGCATCTCTCTTCTTTTTCTTCTCGAAATGACCTATCTCCGGGGCATCTCCTCCCAGTCGGGGACACCGAAAAACCTTTATCTTATGGAAGCGGTCATCCGGCTCATCCGAAACGACTACCTGGAGGAAAAAGACCCCCTCCGGATAGCGGACGGCTCGTTCAAAGGGCTGGTCAATTCACTCGACAGCCTCAGCAGCTATCTCGACGCCAAGAGCACGTCCCGGTATCTTGACAGCCAGGCCGGGCCTCTCCAAGAAACGGGCGTGGTGGTTTTCAAGAGATACGGGGCGTTCCCCCAAATCACCGGGATTGTCGAGAACTCCCCGGCCGAAAAGCAAGGTTTGGAGTTCGGCGACCTGATCACCGAGATCGACGGCCTGGCAACGCCGGCCCTCAGTCTGATGGAAGTGAACCTCCTCCTCACAGACAGGGAGGTGAAGCCTGTTGACCTCAAAGTGCTCCGGGGTGAAAAGACGATCGAATTCAAGCTGGAAAGGGCCCTTCTCCACCCCGACTCGGTCAGCTTCGAGGCGCATAAAGGCACGTCAGGGATCCTGAGGATCAGCCGGATCTCTTCGCCGTGCGTTTCCCAAATCAAAACGAGGGTCCTGCCGGAGCTCGGCAAAGGAAAAGGACCGCTGATCATCGACCTAAGAAACTGCCCGGAAGGAAGCTTCGAGGAAGCTCAGAACTTCATCAACCTCTTTCTTAAAGCGCAGAATATCGGCTATATCGAGAAGAGAGGGAAGGAAAAAGAAATTCTGGCCTCGCCGGATGATCCTCCGCTGGCCCAGCTCCCCCTTATCGTCTGGATCAACCAGGGGACTCTTGGCCCGGCCGAAGCCGCGGTTGCCGTCCTCAAGGAATTCAAACGCGCCAAGGTTGTCGGTCTGGAAACGCCCGGCCTGGCGGCCAAGTATGAGTTTTTCCCGCTCGAGGACGGGACCTCCGTACTCCTGACCTCTGGGATTTTTTGTCTGAACTCCGGCGTCAAGCTCTGGGGGCAGGGCGTCGAGCCTGACATTCCGGTGGGAGCAGACGACCAGGGATTCCTCTCCTTTCTCAAAAAAACGCAGCCCCTCCTGTCCGTATCCTGATCGATGAAGCTAGGCCCGAACATCAAGGATAGAAGGCCGGATCCCCATGCGGGACGGTTATTCCTGGTCCTCACCGTGCTGGCGCTCCTGTCGGTTCTGGGCCTGGACAATCTAGCGTCACGCCGAGGAGAGAAGGCTTACTTATTTGCTCCTCGGGCTCCCCTGACAGAGACTCTTCCGGCCCGCCCGCCTCTGGCCGATTCGATCCGCCGGTTTCTGGACTCCTCCGGCATCCCCCCTGAATCGGTCAGGGAGCTTCGGGAAGAAGACGGGTCTCCTCTTTTTGTCATCCATCTGAGCCCGGAAAGCTATGCCGGACTGGAGCCCCAACTGGAACAGGAACTCAAGGACAAAGAGGCCTTCTTTGATAGAGAGAAGAGAGATTTCGAAGGCTGGACTTCCCATTCCTGGCGGATCTCGGGAAAAGAGGAAGACAAGCTGTCTCTGGTCTTTTCCGCTCCCCT
>CAYOZW010000118.1:0-9640 GCA_964408495.1 uncultured Eubacteriales bacterium | reverse complement strand
CGCGATTATTGGCCCAATTTCACTCTGGGAACAAGCTACAGCCAGCGGGATAACCTGGCCAACGGGATGATCATGCACGACTTTTTTTCCGTCACGGTTTCCTTGAACATCCCCCTTTACTACAAGCGCAAGCAGGGGGCTAAGGTGGCGGAGAAAGAATTGGACGAGGCCGCCGTGGCCGCTGAATACGAAAATGCGCGGGCCGGGGTCCTGGCCGAGATAGAAAGCCTGAAAGCGGACCTTGAACGGAATAAAAAGAGGGTTGAACTCTATCAAGGAGGCATACTCATCCAGGCTCGACAATCGCTGGAGTCGGCTCTGGCGGGATATCAAGTGGGCAAGGTTGATTTCTTGACTCTCATCAGCAATTGGATGATGGTCGAAAACTACGAGCTCCAGTATTTCTTTGCCTTGGCCGATTACCATAAAGCCCTGGCCGGTTATGAGCTGGCCGTGGGCGGGGAAAGAGCGGAGTGAAAACACGACTTAAGGGAGTTGGAAATGAGAGCTAAATCACTGATCATTCTGGCGGCAGGAATTCTCATCGGAGCAACGGCTATATATTTCTTAATGCCGAAGCCAAGAACGAGCGAAACCGCTTCCGTGGAGCAGGGGAAGCAGCTCTATTCCTGCGGCATGCATCCGGAAGTTATTTCTGATAAGCCCGGGAATTGTCCGATTTGCGGGATGAAACTCACGCCCATTAAAAGCACCGCCCCGGGCCAATCAGAAACGGTCGCGGGGGCTCAACAAAAGCAGGGCAAGGTTCTTTACTGGCGGGCCCCGATGGACCCGACTGAGATCTACGACCGTCCGGGGAAGTCCAAGATGGGCATGGACTTGATACCTGTTTATGAAGGCGAAGAGGCCGGAGGTGCGGGGAGCATCACCATAAACTCCGCGGTCCAGCAAAACATGAACCTGCGAACAGCGCCGGTCGAGCGCCGGGATATCTCCGTTGTCATTCGGTCATACGGCAGGGTCACTTATGCCCAGGATAGGGAATTTTCCGTCAACACAAAAATCGGCGGCTGGATAGAAAAATTATACATCAACACCGTCGGGCAGAGTGTCCGTCAAGGCGACCCGTTGTTGGAAATATACTCGCCAGAGCTGGTTTCTACTCAGGAAGAGTATCTGTTGGCCCTAAGGAGCTATGAGAAGCTGGCAGCGAGTCCCTATGAGAATATCCGCCAGAATGCGGCCCGGATGGTGAGCGCCTCTCGGGATCGCTTGACCTACTGGGATATTTCCGAGCCCGAGATCAACGAGATTGAAAAATCCGGCCGGGTTCGACGGACAATTCTCTTGACATCGCAGGTAACCGGGATCGTTACTCACAAGGCTGTAGTCGAAGGCGATAAAGTCGGACCGGGAATGGACTTGCTCCACATCGCCGACCTGAGCAAGGTTTGGGTGGAAGCGGCTGTCTATGAATCGGAAATACCGCTCCTGCGGCTCGGGCAAAAAGCGGAACTCGAACTGGATTATCGGCCGGAGTACAAGCTCGAGGGCGAGGTGGATTTTATCTATCCCTATCTTGACAAGCAATTGCAGGCGAACAATGTCAGGCTGATTTTCAAAAACTCCGAGGGGATTTTAAAACCGGACATGTATGCCACGGTTCGCATCTTTGCCCCGACGATCAACGCTGCCCTGGCCGTTCCTTCCGAAGCCGTCCTCCATTCTGGGACCAGGGACATTGTGTTCGTCGCCAAGGGAGAAGGGACATTCGAGCCCCGCGAGGTAAAAACGGGCGCTGAGTCCAATGATGGATTTGTTCAGATCGTTTCCGGATTGCTCGACGGAGAGAAGGTGGTGGTGTCCGGACAGTTTCTGTTGGATTCGGAAACCCGGACCAGGGAGGCCATAGCCAAGATGAGGGCCGCTAGCGCGAAGAAGGCTCGGGAATCCTCGATGGAAGCTCCAGAATCCAAGCCCGGGACTCAGGAAGTTCCGATGGAAATGCCCATGCCCCAGCCTCCTGAAAAAACCAGCCAGAGGGAAGAACAGATTAAGCTCCATATGGATGTCTCCAAGCTCTACGCTTGTCCGATGCATCCCGATTTTATAACGACAGACCCGAAAGCGAGCTGTCCGGATTGCGGGATGGCTGTCGTTCCCGCCAAACAGCTTGGTGATAAGGTCAATCTCGATAAGGCCGAGTTCTACACCTGCTCCATGCATCCGGAATTCCTGACGACCGATCCCGACGGAAAATGTCCCGAGTGCGGCATGAATGTGGAGAAAGTCAAGAAAAAATAATCCAGGGGGTCCGCCCCCATGTCTCAGTGAGCTGAAGACTATGCAGCCAGCCGATATGCGGAGAAAGAGATGCTAGAAAAAGTCATTGAATGGTCGGTCAATAATCGCTTCCTGGTGTTTGTTTTCATATTGGCCATCGTCCTGGCCGGATTCGTCGCGATCCGGACAACGCCCGTCGACGCTATCCCCGACCTCAGCGATGTCCAGGTCATTATTTTCACGGAATTCCCGGGGCAAGGACCCAATGTGGTCGAAGACCAGGTCACCTATCCTCTGACCACGGCGATGCTCTCTGTGCCCTACGCCAAGGTGGTCCGGGGTTATTCCTTCTTCGGCTTTTCCCTGGTTTATATCATATTCGAAGACGGAACGGACCTCTATTGGGCCCGCAGCCGGGTTTTGGAATACTTGAACTACGCCGCCAGCCGCCTTCCCCAGGGCGTGATCCCTCAGTTGGGCCCGGATGCCACCGGTGTCGGCTGGGTCTATGAGTATGTCCTTGAAGGCGGGGACAAGTACGATCTGCAGCAATTGAGGTCGATCCAGGATTGGTACCTGCGTTATGAGCTGGCCAGCCAGCCGGGCGTCAGTGAGGTGGCCAGCATCGGCGGGTTTGTCAAGCAATATCAGGTCGAAGTCGACCCGCTGAAATTGCAGGCCTTTCACATCCCCCTTCAGCTGGTGCGCGCCGCCATCAAGCGCAGCAATAACGACGTCGGCGGCCGGCTGATCGAGATGGGGGAAACGGAATTCATGGTCAGGGGCCTCGGCTATATCAAGTCGTTGGCGGACCTGGAGAAGGTCCCGGTCGGGATGGGAACGAATAATGCCCCGGTCCTGCTCAAGGATGTGGCTCGTATCCATATCGGGCCGGAGCTGCGTCGCGGCCTTGCCGACTGGAACGGAGAGGGGGAAACCGTCGGCGGCATCATCATCATGCGCTATGGCGAAAACGCTCTGAAGGTCATCGATGGCGTCAAGCAAAAGCTCGAGGACCTGAAAAAAGGCCTGCCGGAAGGCGTGACCATAAAAACGGCCTATGACCGGTCTTCTTTGATCAAGCGCGCTATCGCCACTCTGAAAGAGAAACTGCTCGAAGAAACCATCGTTGTGGCTCTGGTCATCATGATCTTCCTTCTCAACCTGTCAAGTTCGTTTGTGGCCGTACTGACTTTGCCGCTGGCGGTGTTGCTCGCCTTCGTGGTCATGAGGCTTCAGGGCTTGAACGCCAACATCATGTCCCTGGGGGGGATAGCCATCGCCATCGGCGCTATGGTCGACGCCGCCATCGTCATGATCGAGAACGCCCATAAACACATGGAGCGGGAGACGATCGGCAGTCGCAGCGATCGCTGGAGCCTGATCGTCAAAGCCTCCAAGGAAGTGGGCCCGGCCTTGTTTTATTCGCTCCTCATCATCACTTTTTCTTTTATGCCGGTCTTCACGCTGCAGCAACAGGAAGGACGGCTTTTCAAGCCGCTGGCCTTCACCAAGACCTATGCCATGGCCGCTTCGGCGATCCTGGCCATCACGGTCGTGCCGGTCCTCATGGGATATTTCATCCGGGGAAAAATCCGGTCTGAGAAAAGACATCCTCTCAGCCGGGTCCTCATTAGGGCTTACAGGCCCGTCATCGAGCTCGTCCTGAAGCATAAAATGATGACAATCCTCGTCGCCGTCCTCATCGTTGTCATCAGTATCTTTCCTCTCTCCCGCATCGGTTCCGAGTTCATGCCGCCGTTGGATGAGGGTGACCTGCTCTACATGCCGACGACGTTGCCCGGAATCTCGATTGCTAAGGCCAAGGAACTTCTTCAGCAGACGGACAAAATCATCGCCACCTTCCCTGAAGTCGAGTCGGTCCTGGGAAAGATCGGCCGGGCCGACACGGCCACAGACCCGGCTCCGCTGACGATGATTGAAACCACGATCCAGCTCAAGGACGAAAAGGCCTGGCGCCCTGGTATGACCATGGAGAAGCTCGTCCAGGAACTGAACGACGCCGTTCAATTTCCCGGTCTGACCAACGCCTGGACCATGCCTATCAAGACCCGGATCGACATGCTCAGCACCGGGATCAAGACCCCGGTGGGGATTAAACTCCTGGGCCCAGACTTGCAGACTCTGAGCGACCTGGGCGAGAGGATCGAAGCCGTGATCCGTCAGGTCCCGGGGACGGCCAGCGTGATATCGGAGCGGGTGACGGGGGGGAATTATCTTGATTTCGTCATCGACCGAGAAGCCTCCGCTCGCTATGGGCTGACGGTCGGCGATGTCGAGGAGATCATCATGTCCGCCGTCGGCGGAATGAACGTCACCACGACCGTCGAGGGATTGGAGCGCTACCCCGTCAACGTGCGCTACAGCCGGGAACTGCGCGATAACCTGACGGCGTTGAGGCGGGTGTTGGTCCCAACACCCGCAGGAGTGCAGGTGCCACTCGGCCAGGTTGCCGACCTCCAGATCAAGAAAGGACCTCCGGCCATCAAGAGCGAGAATGCCCGAAGAACGGCCTGGCTGTATGTCGATGTCAGGGACATCGATGTCGGAACTTATGTCAAAATGGCCAAAAGAGTCGTCGACACTTCGGTCAGTTTTCCCTCGGGCTACAGCATCGTCTGGAGCGGCCAGTTTGAATACATGCAGCGCGCCCAGCAGCGGCTGCGTTTGGTTCTTCCCGTAACGCTCCTGATCATTTTCTTATTGCTCTATTTCAATTTCCGCAACATTACGGAAAGCCTGATCATCATGCTCTCGCTCCCGTTCGCCCTGGTCGGGGGGATCTGGCTGATGTGGCTGAGCGGCTACAATATGAGCGTCGCCGTCGGCGTCGGGTTCATCGCCCTGGCCGGTGTGGCCGCGGAGACGGGAGTCGTGATGCTTCTCTACATCGACAACGCTTATAAGGACCGTCTCCTGCATGGGCAGATGAAGACGCGAAAAGACCTTCATGCCGCGGTCGTGCATGGGGCTGTGGAAAGAGTGCGGCCGAAACTCATGACCGTCACAACCACCATCGCCGGGTTGTTGCCGATCATGTGGAGCAGCGGCACGGGTTCGCAGGTGATGAAACGCATCGCGGCGCCGATGGTCGGAGGATTGATCACATCCACGGTCCTGACGCTCGTCGTTATCCCGGCCATTTACTATCTTTGGAAGGGTCGGAAACTCAGTGCCGGCGAAAACGATGAGAAGGAAGAGAAGACGGCGGGCCAAGGATAAGAATCTGGGAGGTGAGTGATGAGAGAAATCAAAGCCTATATCCGCAAAATAAAAGTGGGGGAAACCGTTCATGCCCTGGAAAAGATCGGCGTTTTGGACATGACCATCTTGGATGTCATGGAAGTCGGCAGGCAAGCGGACCCGAAAAGTCTGAAGTTGTCCATCGAGATCGTCGAAAAATACGCAAAAGTCGCCAAGCTGGAAATTGTCTGCGACGATGATATAGTCGCGCAAATCGTTAAAACCCTGCGGGAAGCCGCCTACACGGGCTCGCCCGGCGACGGCATAATTTATGTCACCGCTGTTGAGGAAGCCATCAAAATCAGGACAGGGCAGAAACAAGTGTAACCATGAAAATGAACCATCGAAGGGATGCGTCTCGTCACGGGGCCATTGAGCCCAAGGGCCATAACCACGAACATAAAATGCGGCATGAAGATCATCATGCCCATATGGTGACGGACTTTCGGAGACGCTTCTGGGTTTCCCTGGCCATTTCGGCACCGGTCCTCCTCCTCTCGCCCATGATCCAGAAATTTCTGGGAATAAGAGAGGCGTTGAGATTCCCCGGTGATCTGTATGTGCTCTTTTTCCTTTCTACTTTTGTCTTTCTCTACGGAGGGTACCCTTTCCTCAAAGGGATCGTCGATGAGCTGAAAAAAGGGAATCCGGGGATGATGACTCTGATTGCCCTGGCCATCGCCACAGCTTATATTTACAGCGCGAGTGTCGTCTTCGGGTTGAAGGGAAAGGTCTTTTTTTGGGAACTGGTTACCCTGATCGATATCATGCTCTTGGGACACTGGATTGAAATGAAATCCGTCATGGGAGCGTCCAGGGCCCTCGAGGAGCTGGCCCGCCTCATGCCTTCAGAGGCTCACAAGGTTTTGCCGGGCGGAGAGGTCAAAGATGTTCCTGTCGAAAGCCTCGCCGGAGGCGATAAGGTCCTAATCAAACCCGGAGAAAAGATTCCGGCTGACGGAGAAATCATTGAGGGCGAGACATCGGTCAACGAGGCTATGCTTACGGGAGAATCACGGCCGATATCAAAACAGATCGGCGCAAACGTCATCGGCGGTTCGATCAATGGAGAGGGATCGGTCACGGTTGAAATCAAGAAAACGGGAAAAGACTCCTTCATTTCCCAGGTCATCGAGCTTGTCAAACAGGCCCAGGAAAGCAAATCGAAAACACAAGACCTGGCCAATCGGGCCGCCAAGTGGCTGACACTCATAGCCTTGGCAGCGGGAGCCATAACCCTTCTGGTCTGGTTGGCCGTTTTCAAAAGGGACTTTGCGTTCAGTCTCGAGAGAATGGTGACCGTGATGGTCATCACCTGTCCTCATGCCCTCGGCCTGGCCGTGCCACTGGTGGTGGCTGTCTCCACTGCGCTCTCCGCCAAACGGGGCCTCTTGATCAGAAACCGGGCCGCCTTCGAACGGGCCAGAAATATCCAGGCTATCATTTTTGATAAAACAGGCACCCTGACCCTTGGAAAATTCGGCATCACGGACACGGTCGTCCTTTCCGACGATTTTGATGAAAAGGATTTATTGAAATATGCTGCTTCCCTCGAGTCGCATTCCGAGCATCCGATCGCCCGGGGGATCGCCTCTTCCACGGAAGAAAAATATCCTGTTGAGGGATTTAAAGCCATCACCGGAAAAGGCGTGGAGGGGAGGATTAACGGTCGGGAGGTGAAGGTGGTCAGCCCTGGGTACCTTCGGGAGCAAAATCTATCGGCGGAGGACGGGAGATTGAAACAGATCTCCTCCGAGGGAAAGACGATCGTCTATGTCCTTATTGACGGAAAAATCAAGGGGGCCATCGCTCTGGCCGACATCATCAGGGAAGAGTCCAAAACAGCCATCGCCAAGCTGAAAGCGATGGGAGTCAAACCGATGATGCTGACTGGAGACAATAAACAAGTCGCCAGGTGGGTCGCTGAGGAAGTCGGGATCGATGAATATTTTGCCGAAGTCCTGCCCGACGAGAAAGCGCTGAAGGTCAAGGAGGTTCAGTCCAGGGGGCTTATCGTGGCCATGACGGGAGATGGCATCAACGACGCCCCCGCACTCGCCCAAGCGGATGTGGGAATCGCCATCGGAGCGGGAACTGATGTTGCCATTGAGACCGCTGATATCGTCCTGGTGAAAAGCAATCCGCTCGACGTTGTCTCCATCCTGGGGCTGGCCCGCGCGACCTACAGAAAAATGATCCAAAATCTCGCCTGGGCGACCGGCTACAATGCCTTCGCCATTCCCCTTGCCGCCGGAGTCCTCTACGCCTACAACATCCTATTGAGTCCGGCGATGGGGGCGGCTCTGATGTCGGCCAGCACGGTTATTGTGGCCATTAATGCAAAGTTTCTAAAACTTAAAACTTGATTTTTTTCCGCCCACAGAAGATAAGCCCAGCATGGAATTGGCTCTATTAGCGCATCCGGCGCTTTCAACTCTTGGGCATCCTTTTCAGTGGGACCGGATGTCCGCCGGGGATTATTCTTTCCTATTCAGAAGTCCTTCCTCGGGATAAGCAACTACTGCAACCATTGGCATTTCCTTTAGGGTCTTTACAACATGACGATGCTGGAGCATTGAGATTATCCAGTTCATTCTGTTCCGTGAATTTGGCCATTCCTCTTTTCCACCGCTGAAACCGCTTCCGGGACAGTTCCAGCCCCGATCTTTCGATTGCTTTCTCGATATCCTCGAACCTCACTTGCCTCAGGTCATATTCCAAGCGGAGGGTCGATCGTTTCGGGTCGACCTCTGCAGCCATGACACCGTTCATCCTTCTCAAGCTGGCTTCCATCCTCCGGATGTCCGCTGCCTCGGGGATTTTTCCGAGGCCAAATTTCCTTTTCTTGACGATCGGGTCTTCTGCCGCCGCGTTCATGGTCACAAATCCTTCCGCTTCTGCTCGAATTCCTCTCTTTCAATTTCCCCACTTGCATATCTCTTTTTCAATATCTCGAGCGCACTTTCCTCAGGCTTCTGGCTGTCCGACTTTTGTTGGACAATCCATCTGACAAAGAAAAACAGGGCCACCAGCCCGGCGAACCAAAATATCCACATGAAACCGCCAAACATCCAATGTCCTCCCCACATTTTATTTACCTCCTAATATAAGCTTCTTTTTTATCAATAGTTTCACTTCTCTTCTCAGCTTGAATATACCATACCCCCCTATGGTATGTCAAGTAAAATGTCTGTAATAGGCACCATTGGCAGCGGGAGGCCCATCTCAGAAGGGCATCGTGATCAGCCCGGTCAGAGGAGTCCTGGCGGAATAACTCACCAGCGTGGTTGTGGCCCTCAACAGCCGGACACTTGGAAAGTGACGAGGTCGACTTTGCCTCGGTCCTCCGAAATGGCCGCGGGGGCTGCTTAAGGGACTTTCAGAACGAACCGGGAGGAGTGGATTATTTCTTGCGGAGGGCGTGGTACTCCATGGATTTGAATTCCTGGCCGTCGGGTCCGATCATGAACATCGTGTAAGTGTACTCATCGGTGCTGATCATCTTGGTGACCCCTTTAACGCCTATAGTTCCTCCGGTCATCGGGTCGGGCCAGAGTCCTGTTTCGGTCATCGTTTTTCCGGCCGCATCGAGAGCGCCTTCGGTCAGGAAGAAGGCCGTGCTGGTGCTGTCGATCCAGAAGGTGACAAATTTCTTCTTCATGTTGTCGTAACCAACGATCTGCATCCCTTCGAACGGCTTCCCGAGCATCATCCCCTTGAAATGCATTTTAAGGAAGCGGCCCCCCAGGATCATCTCGGATTGAAATGTGCCCTGGCTTTTTTGCGGCGGGTCGCCCGGCTGCATCCAGGCCGTCGTGGTCACTCTCCAATCGCCGGCGAACTTGGCGAGGTGGGCATGATTTTCGTTGGTGGCCATCATCTTCATGTAGGCTTCCATGGCTTTCTGCTGGTCCTGCTGGGATTGCTGAGGTACGGATGCAAAGGCCGTCGAAATGGCGAGGACCAAAGCGAGTGCGAACATCGCGGATATTTTCATGGAAAATATTCCTCCTTCCATAATTCTACTAATACTATAGTAATAGTAGATATTATTGCCAATTGCAATTTTCTTCTTTATGCTTTTTCCCCACGGCGAATCAAGGCCTTTCGCCCTTTACTTCTTTTAAATAAA
>CAYOZW010000117.1:9229-9648 GCA_964408495.1 uncultured Eubacteriales bacterium | reverse complement strand
CAGCACGATGAACAAGGTCATGCACTTTTTCCAGACCCGGACGAAGGAAATCCTGATCGGTCTCGCCGCCATCGCCGCCGTCTTCCTGCTCTACACCGGCGTCCGCTTCATCCAGGCTCAGCAGGTCAAAAAGCAGAGCCGGCTGCTCAGTCAGCTCCTCGAGCTCCGTTCCACCTTGAGCTCCAAGCCGGAGAACCTGGCCTCCCTGGAGAAGCTCGCCGGTAACGGGAAATACGCCCGCCTGGGCTATGTCCTTATCGCGACCCACTGGGTCGAGAATAACGACCTGGAAAAGGCCAAGGAATCCCTGGGCAAGCTTCCTTCAACGCCCAAGGACTTCATCTACTTCCAGGGCCAGGACCTGCTCGCCCAGATCAACGCCCTCCAGAAGAACTATGATCAGGCCATCGCCGTGTTCA
>CAYOZW010000117.1:3296-9219 GCA_964408495.1 uncultured Eubacteriales bacterium | reverse complement strand
ACAGAGATCGAAGTGGCCAAGCCAGAGGCTTATTCTCTCGATGTCGTGCTCTTCCACAAGGCGGAAGCCCTCGAGGCCAAAGGGGACAAGCCGGAAGCGCTGGCTCTTTACAAGAAGATCCAGGAAGACTATCCGCAGTCCTACTTCGGCTACGACGCGGCGGAGAAGGCGCGCAAGATCGAAGCCGCTAAATGACGCTCCTTGTAAATTGAACGAAAATCGATATAATAGCCCCTTCGAATTCATTCAGGAGGATTAGTATGGCCTACAAGATCACGGACGAATGCATCAACTGCGGAGCTTGTGAACCTGAATGCCCGAACCAGGCGATCACGGCCGGCGATGACATCTACCTCATCGATCCGGAGAAATGCACGGAATGCGTGGGTCACCACGATGCTTCCCAGTGCGCCGCCGTCTGTCCCGTCGACTGCTGCGTCCCCGACCCGGATCACAAAGAGACGCGGGAAGAGCTGATGGCCAAGTTCCATAAGCTCACCGGGAGGAGCTGAGCCTCTAGCTGTTCAGTCGGCAGGGAGGAGCGAGTTCTTCGCTTCTTCGACCGTCTGGGATTGATGGAAGAGCGGAGAGCGGCGCAGAGATACTGGCTCAATATCGTTCTTTTCGTCGTCACCTGTTTTTCAACCTTCTTTTTTGGCCTGACCTGGAGCGTCGGCTATGTCTATTCAGATCAATTGATCCAAGACCCCCAGTTTGTCCTCGGCCTTAAGGCCTTCACTGATCCCCGGATCCTCGGCCTTGGGCTCGTCTATGTGGCCGTCCTGATCGCCATCCTTCTTGGACATGAAATGGGACATTATCTTGCCTGCCGTTTCTACCGGATCGATGCCACCCTCCCTTTTTTCATCCCGGCGCCCACATTGATCGGCACGCTGGGAGCCTTCATCAAGATCAAGGCGCCGATCACTCGAAGAAAACAGCTCTTCGACATCGGGGTCGCCGGGCCCTTGACCGGCTTTGTGCTGGCCCTGCCGGCCCTTATTTACGGATTGTCCATGTCCAAGGTTGTACCGGCTATCCCGAGGGAGGAGGGATTTGTTTTCGGAGACCCGCTCATCCTGAAATTGATCGGCGGCCTGATGTTCCGGAATGCCCCGGCTCAAAGTGAGCTCTTGCTTCATCCGATCGGATTCGCCGGCTGGGTGGGCATCCTGGTCACCGCCTTCAACCTTTTCCCTGTGGGTCAGCTCGACGGCGGGCATGTTTCCTATGCATTGCTGGGAGAGAAGTCCAAGCCCCTGTCCCGTCTCTTCATCGGTGTGTTCATCATCATGGGGATATTCTTTTGGGTCGGCTGGATCGTCTGGGCCCTGGTGATCCTGCTCCTGGGTTTTAAACATCCTCAACTCAGAGCTCATCAGGAAAGCCTGTCGCCGGGACGCCGGCTGCTGGCCGCGGTTATTGTTCTGATCTTTATCCTGTCCTTCATTCCGGCGCCGATCGAGGGATACAGCCTGCTGGAGTTCGTTCGGCAATGGATTTTTTAAAATGAAAAAACGGAGCGAAAAAAAGGGGCCGTATTTTTTCACAGAAAGTGTGGAAATGCTGTGGAAAAACCACCTGTTCCCAACCTGCAAGTTTGGATTTTTATTGAGGATATGGCGTTTTGCACAAGATCTCGTCAAAGGACAGGCGGCCGCCGCGGAAATTTTATATATTGTTGATAATAATAGAATTGTGATGCCAGCATGAACAAATCGTTCGGCGAAGTGGAAACGTCCTTCCTGACCCTGCGCCGAAAATTCAGGTCTAACGAGATCTCCCGCCGGGAGTTCATCGACCAGCTCAAGAAACTGAGGCTCCGGGACAGCCAGGGTCGCTTCTGGATGATTGGAGCCCAGAGCGGCAAATGGTACTTCTTCGACGGGCGGGAATGGGTTCAATCCGCCCCCCCTGAGGAAGAGGCGCCCAAGGTAAAATGTCCGAGCTGCGGACGGGAGAGTACCGCCGGCGCGGAGATCTGCGGTCGATGCGGCGAACCCCTGAAGGTCAAGGAAACGGCCTGTCCTCGCTGCGGCACACCGTTGGAAAATCCCTTCCAGAAGTGTCCGGCCTGCAGCCGGGGCGCCGAGAACTCGCCGGCCGCGGAAGAGGTTCTCTTCAAAACCGCTGCCGACAATTCCGTCCTTCGCCGGTTGAACCCGGGCTCGCTGTTCATTTTCAGCGGCGGGACCGGCCTGGTCCTGGGAATCATCCTCGGCGCCGTCATCGGCGCCTCCGGTTTCCTCCCCGAGATGGCCAAGTCCCTGCCCGATTTCCTGAGCACGCTGCACGGGACGTTGATGGGCGGGATCATCTATGCGGTTATGGGCGGCCTTCTGGGTTTTGTTTTCCTGGGAGTCGTCGGCTATCTCGGAGGCCAGCTTTTTAACGCCATCTCCTCGATCCTGGGCGGATTCCGGTTGACTCTCGATCAGACCGAAGAAAGCGAAGAAGAGAATAGAGAATCTTTCTAGGCGCGACCCTTCAATCGCGCCAACGCATAGGCCACCTGCCCAACCGAGATCGATTCATCGTTCGGGGAATACAGAAGGGGACGGAGGACCTTGAACCCCGCTTTTTCGAGGGCCCGGGAAGCCAGCATCAGCAGCGTCCTATTCAGGAAGACTCCACCCACCAGTGCGACCGTGTCGACGCCGTAAGCCAAACGAGCTCTTTCTGCGACCGCGGCGATGGCTTGGGCCAGGGTGCGGTGAAAGGCGGCGCCGATTTTCTCAGCGGGGGTTTTCCTGTTGATGTCCCCGACGACCGCGCGGATGGTCGCGCCGAAAGAGAGCTGCCATGGCTCCTGGGCATCCAGGAGATCAAAGGGATAGCCGGTCCGTAAGTTTTGGCCCGAGACCGCCTCCAGCCGCATCGGCGCCTCCGCCTCGAACTCGACCTCGGCCGGAGCCACCCCGGAAAGGAAAGAGACCGCGTCGAACAAGCGGCCGCAGCTCGAGGTCGGGGGGCTGTGGAGACCGGATTCGATCATCTTCAGGACAGCCTCGCGGCGTTTCCAGTCGATCTTGTCGAGGGAACTCAGAGCCGGAATCTTCTCGCCGTAGGCTTCCCGGAGATAGGCGATAGCCATCCGCCAGGGCTGGCGCGCCGCCAGGTCGCCCCCGGGGAGAGGCACGGGTTTGAAATGGGCGGCCCGAAGATAAGATGAATAGTCTGCCAGGAGAAACTCTCCTCCCCAGGCTCCGCCATCCTGGCCGTAGCCGTATCCATCGAGCGCGACTCCCAAAACCTTCTTATCGGCGGGAACCTGATGCTCGAGGAGGACGGCGAGCACGTGGGCGTAGTGGTGCTGGACCTGGAAATGGGGCAGGCCGAGGCGGTGGGCATAGCGGGTCGTACGGAAGTGGGGATGGAGGTCGGAAACAACCACCTTCGGCCGGACATCGAAGAGACGTTTGAGATGGGCGACGGTCTCTTCGAAGTAGCGGAAGTTCCGGTATTCATCGAGGTCTCCCAAAAACTGGCTGGTGATGATGGTGCCGTTTTTATAGACCGAGACGGTATCCTTGAGCTCCCCGCCTAGAGCGAGGATATGTTCGGGAACCTGGATGTATGCGGGGACGTGCTGAGGATACGGGACATAGCCGCGGGCGCGTCTCAGGAAGAGAGGGGATGTCCCGGCCAGCTTGAGGACCGAATCGTCGGCCCGCGTCTGGATCGGCCGGTTGTGATCGAGGATGACGTCGCAGATCTTCTCTATCCCTTCGCTTTCGTCCTTGGCGATCGGGGCGTCTTTGGGATTCGAACTCGTGGCCACGATAAGGGCGAGGTTTCTGAGCAGGAGATGGTGGAGCGGGGTATAGGGGAGCATGAAGCCGATCTCATTAAGATGGGGGGCGATCCCGGGGATGTCCCTCTTTTTCCGGAGGAGGACGATCGGCCGGCTGACCGAGATGAGCGCGCGCCGCTCGGCGGCGCTGACGAAGGCGAAGCGTTCCACCGTGGCGAGGTCACGGGCCATCAGGGCGAGCGGTTTTCTCTCTCGTTCTTTGATCATCCTGAGCCGCTTGACCGCCGCCGGACGGTTCGGGTCGCAGACGAGGTGAAATCCGCCCAGGCCTTTGACGGCCAGGATGCGGCCTCTCCGGATGAGCGTCGCGGCCTTTTCGACACCACCGGGGATACTTTTACCCGTCCGAGAATCTTTGAGGGTCACCCGGGGCCCGCAGGCGGGGCAGGCGATGGGCTGGGCATGATAGCGCCGGTCTTTGGGGTCGCCGTACTCGCGCCGGCAGTCGGGGCACATCTCGAACCCTGACATGGTCGTCTTGGGCCGGTCATAGGGGAGGGAGCGGACGATGGTGTAGCGGGGGCCGCAATCGGTGCAATTGGTGAACGGATAAAGAAACCGGCGTTCTTCAGGGCTGGATATTTCTTCCCGGCAGGGCTCGCAGGTGGCGATGTCGGGCGAGATGAAGACGAAGCTTTCACCGGGCTTGGAAGGAATGATCCTGAACCCGGCGCACCCCTGGGGTGAAGCCGGCCGGGCGTCCAGTCTCTCGATCCGGGCCAGGGGCGGTTTCTTTTTTTCCAGGGCCTGGAGGAAAGGCCCAAAATCCGTTGGCTTATCCGATTCGATATGGATTTCGACACCGGACCCGATGTTCCTGACCCAGCCCCGGTAGCCCCAGCGGTCCGCCAGCCGGAAGAGAAAAGGCCGGAAACCGACGCCCTGGACGACTCCCGCCACGGTGACTCGGAGCGCCCTTTTCTTCACTTCACTCCCTTAACGACTCGGAAATTTGAGTTTACTCCCTCTTTTTTGTTTTTTCTTTCTGTGTTTCTCTCGCCCGGACAAGGGGGGGGAATTTGGCTGCTTTCCTTTCTCCTCCCCCCAGGGAGGGGGAGGATGGAGGAGAGGGGGCATGTTTAAGCAATCGTGTCTGTTGGTCCCGCCGGCTGTAAAGGCATCCGCAATAATCCTGGCGGTACAGGCTGAACTCTTTGCTCAAGGCGACGCTCTTCCGGAAACCGTCCTTTTTCTTGAAGTCCGCCTCCAGAAATCCCACGCCGTGGCGCCGGCCGAGCATTTTACCGATGCGGTTGAGCGCCGACGCCTTCTTCCAGGGGCTCAGGCTCATGATGGTAGTGAATCCGTCGAACCCGCGGGCCGCAGCGGTCCGGGCCGTCCGTTCCAGCCGGAAAGCGTAGCAGACATCGCAGCGCCGCCCCTTTTCCGGCTCTTCTCTGAGCTTGTGGGTGAGCTTCAACCACAGGGAAGGGTCATAATCGTCCTCGATGAGCCGGATGTCCAGGAGCACCGCCACCTTTCGCGTTTCCTCGAGCCGCCGCTCGTATTCGGCGGCGGGATGGATGTTCGAGTTGGAGAAGAATCCGATCACCTCATGAGTATCCCTGAGGAGGCCGATTACGTAGGCGGCGTCGGGCGCGCAGCAGATGTGGACCAGCAACCTCGGCTTGGGCATGACTCTCTATTCTAGCCGCGAAGACGGGGCGGGTAAAGGGGGGAGGAAATGGGCTGTGATAGCCTAGCAATAGTGTCCCCCTCTACTGCCAAGCTAGAATGTCCCCTCGGAGGAGGGGGGCATCAGAGGTAGGGGAACGTCCCCTAAGTTGTTAGCCGCCGCTGAGGAGCTGGATGCGGTGCTGCAGAGTGTCGATACGCTGATTGACCAGGTCGATCTCGCCGTAAAGCCCGCGGAGGTCCGGGTTTTTCACTCTCTTTTTCTCCAGGATCCGGCCGAAAGAGATATAGAGCTCTTCCTGATGGCTCTCTATCTCCTTGATGCGGTCCTGGGCTTTCTTTTTCTTTCTCTCCCAGTAATGGATCTCCCGGGTAAATTCGTGATGCTGGTCTTTGGCTTCCCCTTCCAGCTCTTTGATCGAACGCTCGAAGCGGTCGACTCTCCTGAGGTTGTACTTGAGCTCCTCTTCGAGC
>CAYOZW010000117.1:555-3286 GCA_964408495.1 uncultured Eubacteriales bacterium | reverse complement strand
ACTGAGGTTGGCTATCCTTCTTTTCGGTCAGCTTTTTGAGGGCCCTCTTTTGTTCTTTCAGCGTTATCAGTTTCTCGTCAAACGGCCGCTTTTCGGATCTGAGTTCTTCAAGTCTCTCCCCAGTTCGCGTTTGCGATTCTTCCAGCCTCTTGTGAAGGCGTTCCAGCTCGGACAGCGCATTCTTCGCATCCATCTGATCGGCGTCCCGCCGCTTGACCAGAGCGGCCAGAGCGGCCCGGATATTTTCTGCACCCTCGAGATGTATGTCAGCATCCCAGGCTTTCTCACCCATGAGTTTGAGGACGGTCCCTTTTTTCTGCCGCTCCCGCTTGAGCCTGAACTTCAGTTGGAAGATTACAGACCTCCTCCTGGCACCGGCGAGAAAAGAACTCAAGCGCAGACGAAGACGCTTGTCCCGGAGGAAGATGAAGAGGATAAGCAGAACGATGATCAGGAGCATGAACCAGAATATCCAGTAAGGAAGGCCTTCCTTCTCGAGAGAAGGCATGGCCTGGATAGCGATGAGCTGCAATATATCCCTCCGCGCGGCTCCGTTTATGACCTCTTCTTTAGCCTGAACGGGCCCGTTTGTCAATCCCTCCCGGGGCGAAGGAAGGCGGGGGCCTTGTTTCTATCTCTGACGGTTCGGGTTTTTGTTTCCCTGGGCAGGTTCGAGGCTGCGCCGAAGTTCAGGATCGACCAGTCGATGAGATAGAGGGCGGCCGGCAGGTTTTCCCTAAAGATGGGGTCGATATCCGCCTCGGCGTTGAAGAATCCCCCCCCGAGCTGGTCGACAGGAGGGAGCTCCACGGTGAAAGCGGGGATTCCCGAGATGCCGAAGGCCCAGTCGGTCGTGTCACCGTTGGTGAGGTAAAGGGAATCGCCCGACCGGCCGTACCCGTAAACTCGGCCATTCACAGCCTGCATCAGGTTGGACATCGAGGAGCCCTGGGATTCGAAAAGGGCATCTTTATCGGTGGGGTCCGCGGCGAATCCCCAGGGATAAAGGATGACCTGGGAGTAGCTGTGATAGGTGATCAGGGCCTGGAAGTGCCGCTGGAGGAAGAAATCGCGGACGGCCCGGGTTTCGGGCTCGGAAAATGGCCCGGCGCCGCGGTAGACCTCTGATTCCGGCTCCGGGCTCGAACCCTGGTCGTCACAGCCCCAGTTGTATCCGTAGTTCCGGTTGATGTCCACGCCGAAACTCCCGTCGGGATTGAGGCGCCTGTTCTTGCGCCAGTAGCGGTAGAACCGGATCGAGTATTCCAGGCCGTCGGGGTTGACGAGGGGCACGATCCAGATCTCGCTCTGGTCGACCGCCCTCCGGATGGCGGCGTCGGCCGTGTAGTTTTCGAGCAGGAACCTGGCCAGAAGAAAGGGCACCTCGACCGAGATCCACTCGCGGGCATGGTGACAGCCGAGAAAGAGGACCTCGGCTTCCTCCTCGTCCAAGGAAACGTTATCGCTGATCTTGAGGGCATAGATATTCCTGTTCTCTAAGGTGATCCCAATGGTGGAGAGCCGGGCCAGCTGCGGGAAGGCGCGCTCGAGGGTCTGGAGGTCCGCCTCCAGCTCGGAATAGGAATGATAGTCGCCGTTAATCCCGCCCTGGAGACGCGGCGACCGGGGATTCAAAGCGGGGAATCTATGGGATTCGAGGAGATAGGAGATCCGGTTCCTGTCCAGTTGGCGGATGTCCCGGGAGCTGACCAGGATGTAGATCCGGCCATCCCATTCGAAAAGCAGGTCCAGGCCGAGAGTCTGCAATCGGGCGGCGAGGCCCGGCGCCCTTTCGACGCTGACGATCTCATTCTTTTCGGGCAACGCGGGGCCGGCCGGGAGACCGGCGAGGCCGCAGAAGATTCCGAGAACGATGCCAAAGGTGACAACCCCCAACACTTTCTTCATGAAATGCCTTTGTTTTCCCGTCATGCTGCTATCACTGACGAAATCATATTGCGACTACGAAAGAAATGACTTGTGCGGCTTTGTCATTGCGAACGTCCTTTGGGAGCGCAGCTATCCAGCCCAAGTACCGTCCCGAATATAGCGAGGATCGCAAGCTGCGGCGCGGGATTCTTGTTCTCCCTCCCTCTCCGACGGGGGAGGGTCGGGGAGAGGGTGGGATCCTGGACTTTTCTTTAAGGGTCACGTTCTTATTGGTCATTTTATCATCCTCTTAGAGCCGTATGCCCAGAGATGAAGCGATCCTCAGAATTTTCAGGGTATGATCTGAGCCGGACTCGCGGCCAAGCTGGCCTCCGATATCGAGGCTGATCATCTTCCAGCGGATTCCCGTTCCCAAAGAGACATTCGTGTAGGCCGAGCCGGGATTCCGCATCGGCTGCAGGTCATAGGAAATGCCCAAGCGCAGGGGGATGGCGGCGTCATAGCCAAAGAGCCGAACCGCGAGGGAGTATTCGACTCCTCCGCCGGCTTTAAAGGTGTTTCGAAAGTCCCGCCGCTCGTTTTCTCCGAAAAACTCGGCCCTGTATTTTGACCAGGGGAAAAATGTCAGGTCGCCCAGCACCCGGAACTTCGCCGAAACCGCATAGCGAACGCCCACGCCGGCTGCCCAGGGCTGGCGATAGCGGTCGTTCGAAGCGGCCTCGATGAGGATATCCGTTCGCCCCCGCGGAGCCCGGTAACTGAGCCGGCTCCGGCTTTCCGCTTTCTTGTCATAGGGGGTCCGGAATACGAGCCCCAGGTCGAGCCGTTCGCTGAGCCGTGC
>CAYOZW010000117.1:0-545 GCA_964408495.1 uncultured Eubacteriales bacterium | reverse complement strand
CAGAAGGCCGGCGTTAAGGTAGAAACCGGAGAACCTTTGATCGACGAGATGGTCGATGGTGATGTCGGCGTCGAAATCCTGGTCGATGACCTCCCGGCTGAGCTCACCCCGGACGAAATTGATCCCAAGTCCAACCTGGATGTTCCGGCCGATTTTGCGGCCTACGGCGAGGTTGAAATTCCGCAATAACCCTGACTGTTCGAAGGAGAGGACGTAGTAGGGGAGTCGTTGGAAGTCATATTGTGCCGATACCCCCGGGCGATCATAGCTTTCGGTAAGGGCGATTGTCAGGGCGACGGCCCAGCCCTTGAAGCTGTATGAGACGCCGGCGAAATCGAAGGCAAGGAGGCCGATCGCGGGATTATTCTCGGTGACCAGGACGCCCGTGTTGACAATCGAAAAACGAAAAAGGGAGGCGTAGGAATAGGAGCCGTTGAGGCAGACCGAGAACTTCGGCAGGGAAGGGAGGAGAGCCGGGTTGCCGAGGGCGGCCGAGCAGTCCTCGGCCGAAGCGAATTGTGTTTCTCCACGGCCGAGAGACGAGG
>CAYOZW010000116.1:6484-9735 GCA_964408495.1 uncultured Eubacteriales bacterium | reverse complement strand
ATTCTGATACAATAGATCTAGATGATCCACGTCCGGGAGGATCAGGCCAAGAGCATCCACAACAAATCCAAGATCCACGATTACTGCCACAACCCTTATACTGCATGCGCTGTGAACTGCCGCTATTGCTATGCCCGGCTGTTCATGAGACGGTATTCCGGCCACAGCGAGCCTTGGGGTAGCTTTGTTGATGTCAAGATCAACGCCCCCGAACTCCTCCGCTGGCAGGTCGCCAAGATGAAAAAAGGGCGGGTCTGGATCTCCTCCGTCTGCGATCCCTACCAACCGCTCGAGAAGAGATATCGGCTAACGCGGAGCTGCCTGGAGATCCTGGCCGAGGCGCAGTTCCCGGTCACCATCCAAACTAAGATGACGCTGATCTTGAGGGACCTCGACATCCTCGAAAGGTTTGAGGAGATCGAAGTCGGCATGACCCTGACAACCGATGACGAGAAAATTGTCAAAACGTTCGAACCCGGTGCCTCGCCGGCCGGCGAGCGGATGGCGGCGCTCGAGAAGATCCACTCCCTCGGTATCCCGACGTTCGCATTTCTCGGGCCCCTCCTCCCTGGTGGGCCCGAAAGGTTCATCGCCGGCCTCGCCGGCAAGGTGGATAGGATCCTGATCGACCGGATGAACTACCTGGAGACCATCATCGGCCTCTACCATAAGCTCGGCCTCACGGAAGCGGCCACCGACCGTTTCTTCCGCGGCCAGGCCCAGAGGATCGCCCGGGAGGCCAGAAAATACGGCCTGCCCTGTGAGATATTGTTTTAGTTGACCTTTTGACGCGATGGGGGGGCTTCGCCTATAATCTTGTTCTAGACGCGCGACGACGAGATTCTTTCCGCTGACCGTTGGATGTTGAGAAAGAAAGATTAGATGCCATCCGTGAAGACCGAGATTGATGAGGCAGCAAAACCCAAGGTCAGATCGCCGCTCCACGCCGATTTTGTTCCGGCGGTCCTCTGGAATAAGGCCTACCGGGCTGCGGCCGCGGCCGACGGCCGGAGCGAGTCCCTGGTCGTGGGTTTGGTGAGAGCGGACGGATCGATCTCCCGCTATAAGACCGCAACGTATCCTCCGGAACATCCATCCTTCGAAGTGAGCCTGCGCTACTCCGAACGCCTGGTTAAGACTCTCCTCTGGATTTGGGGCGGTCATAGGGTGATCGTCGGCGGCCCGGCACCGGTCGGAAAGCATATCCGCAGGTTCTACTCCCGCCGGGGCGAGCGGGCTTTCGACGCCGACCTGATGTCCACCGCCTATGGGAAGAAATTCTCCGTTGAGGTCACAACGGCCGATTCCGTTCCTCCCGCCCTGGAGAAGACGCGGCCTCTGGGGCGGCACCTCGATGGTTGCCGTATCGGGTTCGACCTCGGAGCCAGTGACCGCAAAGTCAGCGCCGTCATCGAGGGAGAAGCCGTCTTTAGTGAGGAAGTCCCCTGGGATCCGCGTCATCATGACAATCCCCTTTACCATTATCATCAGATCATGTCCGGGCTTCACCAGGCCGCTTCCCATCTTCCCTGCGTCGAAGCCATCGGGGGGAGCGCGGCGGGGATCTACATTGATAACCGGGCCATGGTCGCCTCTCTTTTCCGCGGCATCCCGGCGGAGGATTTCCGGAAGGAGATCCAGCCGATGTTTTTGCGCTTGGGCAAGAGATGGAAGGTGCCGTTCGAAGTGGTCAATGACGGCGAGGTCACGGCCCTCGCCGGGTCGATGTCTCTCAACGCCAACCGTGTTCTCGGCATCGCCCTGGGTTCGAGCCAGGCGGGCGGCTACGTCAATGACCGGGGCAATATCACCGGCTGGATCAACGAGTTGGCCTTCGCTCCGGTCGATCTGAACCCTGCCGCTCCCCGTGACGAGTGGTCGGGGGATGCCGGCTGCGGCGTCCAGTACTTTTCCCAGCAAGCCGTATTCCGGCTCGCCGGGAAGGCCGGGATCAGCCTGGCCGATGACCTCTCGGCCGTGGATAAGCTCAAGGCCGTCCAAGAGCTTCTCTGCGGGGGGGACGAGAGGGCCCGGCTCATTTTCCTGACGATCGGCGATTACCTTGGATATGGGATAGCACACTATGCGGACTACTATGACATCGCGCATGTCCTCATCCTCGGCCGTGTGACCTCGGGAGAAGCCGGGCCGATTATCCTGGACCGAGCCCGCAATGTCTTGAAAGCGGAATTTCCCGACCTCCTCGGAAGGGTGACGCTGCATCTCCCCGACGAACAGAGCCGCCGCATCGGCCAGGCCGTGGCCGCGGCCAGCCTGCCGGTCATCGAGAAAAAATGAAAAGGGGAAGGACCATGGACCTGAAATTGAGAAAACCCGGGAATGAGCTTTTTATCCCCGATGGGATACCCCTCCCCGGGGCCGTCGAGCGCGTTTCGTACCTGGGAGTGGCCGCCCATCCGGATGATCTAGAGATCATGGCCTATCATGGCATCCTGAAGTGCTTTGCCAGCGAAGTGGACTGCTTTTTCGGGACGATCTGCACCGACGGCGCGGGCAGCCCCCGGGCCGGTATTTATAAGAAATACAGCGACGAGGAGATGAAAGCCGTCCGCAAGAAGGAGCAAAAAAAAGCGGCCTTGGTTGGCGAGTACGCCGGGGTGGCCTTCCTCAACTACACGAGCGCCGAGGTCAAGGAAGCCGCAGATCCAGGCCCCAAGGACGACATCAAGGATCTGATCACGCTGGCCGAGCCGAAGATCGTTTACACCCATAACCTGGCTGACAAGCACGACACCCATGTTGCCGTGGGGTTGAGGACCATCCAGGCGATCCGGGAGATCCCGAAGGGACACCGTCCCGAGCGGGTCTTCGGCTGCGAGGTCTGGCGGGACCTCGACTGGATGTTGGACGAGGACAAGGTCGGCCTCGATGTTTCCGAACACCTGAACCTGGCAACCTCGCTGGTCAGCGTCTTCGACTCCCAGGTGGCCGGGGGAAAGGGATATGACATGGCGACAATCGGACGGCGACGCGCCCACGCGACCTACTATGCCAGCCATGCCGTAGACGTGGCCACGTCGATGATCTTTGCCATGGACCTGACTCCTCTCGTTGAGGACCCCTCGTTGGAGATCAAAGAATTTGTCTGTCGCTATATCACCAGGTTCGCCGCGGACGTCGGCCAGAGGATCGAAAAACTGCTCTGATGGCTTCCTCGAGGATGCCACTGGCCTAGAGTCGTTTTATAATTTACCCGTAACCCGGGTAATAAATGGATGTCGAAACCCGCG
>CAYOZW010000116.1:1014-6462 GCA_964408495.1 uncultured Eubacteriales bacterium | reverse complement strand
ACGACCTCGACAGGGAGGGGAAGCCGGAACGTCCGCTTGCCGCCGCCGGTCGTGTGGACACCGAGAAGCTGGCCCGCGACCTGGAGTCCATCTCCGGCTTCGCTGTAAATATGGACTCCGGCGAAACGGGCGACGCCGCGAAGAACCGACGCCGGCAGGTTGGGCGCCGCCGAATAAACCGACGTCCACCCCGGAAATGACCGGACCGCCAGTCCCGGCTTGCAGTTTCCCTGGGAGTAAACGACCTGGCCGAGGATTCGTGCTTCCGGGTCATCGACATGGAAGAGGGGGGCCAGCTTGCTGTTCGTTCCCCAGAAGAGATCTTGGTCCAACTCCCGGGTGATGGGATGATCGAAGTCCGTGATGTGGACGAGAGGACCCCAGGGCTGCTCGCCCGTCCCGAACCGGAACCCGGTCAGGTCGCTCATGTGGTCGGGAGAAAGGTCGTCCTCGATCAGGCCCGGCGCATAGATCCAGAGGGCCGTTCGGCGCTCTCGCCTGACCTCTCTCTTCAGCGCGGCTCGCCGCTTTTTGTCCAGTCTGAAGACGTTTAGAAAAATATAGAGCTTATAAGCGGGGACGTGGCCCTCGAGAAGATCCTGGAGCAGGTAAACGTCGCAGGGTGCGCCCAGGCGCGGCAGACCCCAAAGCCGTTGCTGGAAGATCAGCGGGATGTCGAGGCTGTTGCGAACGGATTGGTAGAAGAAACTCTCGTCGTCGATGAACAGAGCGATTTCCGAGGCGGGCCGGCGGTCGAGAGAGAGGGCGAACGTCCCCAGTTTCTGAAAAGCCTTGAGGAGAGGCAGAAAGGCCGGCTCCTTGGCGGTGTCGACCTTCCAGGTGGCCCACCAGATGCCCTGGCCGCGAGCCACGACGCCGGCGAAATTTCGGCGCAGGACGGCGATGCTCTCGGAGAGGTCGGCGGCCTGGCCGTAATTCGGATCCCGGGCATCGACGTGGGTGCGAGTATCGTCTTCGATAAGACAGAGCTTGCCGTGGAGCCGGACAGACTCCGCAGGGAGCATGCTGGGGCCGTCGCCGCCGATCCCGCGAAATCCGTAGCTGTAGGGACTGACCAGAAAATCCACATGGGGGGAACGGAGGACCTTTCCCAGGCCGAGATGGCCGGAACGTTGGTAGGTCGAATAGTCGCTGTCCGGGCGCTCCCGGAAGAATCCGCCGTTCCAGGCCAGGTCGAGGAGATACCCGTAGAACGCGCCGGCCAGCTTGGTCCCATCGGTCGCTCTCTTGGCCGTCCGGCAGAGGTCGATGAGGCCGTCGGCGCAGAGTTCGGCCAGGCATTCATAGTAATCGATGACGTTCTGCTCCCGCTGGGGATCTCTGAAGGTGTAAGAGCGGGCGTTGAGCTGCGCTTCAGCGTTCGGGACTTCGGCCGTAGCGAATCTCGCCGCGGAATCCGCCCAGGCGGATCTGAGTGCTGAAGCGTCGTCATTGTATTTGCGACACAGCCAGGCCCGGAAGTGGCGGCGCATCGGCTCGCTGTAATCGCCACACAGCCAGTACATCGAGGATTCTCCCTTGACCCATTCCCCGGTGTGGCCCGTCCCGACCTGGTAGGCGAGGACGTGCTCGGACAAGCCCGTGCGCTTGAAATGTTCGGCGTAGGACATGAGGAATTCCTTGGCCTGTTCCCGCCAGATCGTCGAGGCGAAGGACATGCCGTTGCATTTTCCTTCGGAGGTCAGCTCGCATTCTTCGGGGTAGGTCTTCTCCCACCAGTCGCCGTGTCCCGTCTCTAGGTAGATGCGCAGGTGGAAGAGGGCTTGAGGGTCGGCCTCGAGGATGTGTCCAAAGCGCTCCTCGACGGTCGAGAAATCAAAGGGATGGGCGGGATCGGTTGAAGGCCCGATCCATTCGCGGCCCTTGCCGACGTCGAAGGCATAGATATGAATCCCGGCGTCGGCATTGCGTCTGGCCTGTTCGGCGAAGTTCCACTTGTCCCTCTCCGGTGCAGATACCCAATAGATGCTGGGGAAAATGGGACGGTCGTTAAGGAATAGGGTCGGTGTTCCGTTATGGAATTTGACCTCGGCGAGGAGCGGAAGGTCCCAGGGACGCCCGGTATGAGCCGCCGGGATTCGAATGGCTTTATCGAGATTCCGCTTCCAAAACGGCGAAGCCGGCTCTCGTCCAAATGGCCTCAGCGATGCGGCTGTAAGGGGAAGGATTTTCAGAACTTCGCGACGTTTCATCTTCGCCTCCCATGGTCTCTTCCCAACTATAACCCACTCGCCAAAAGTTATGAAGTCCCCCTAAGTTCTCAGCCGCATCGAGCCCTAGATCAGCCCCATTTTCTTGAGGGCTTCTTCGCCCCGGGATTTGATCAGGGGAGCTTCTTCAGGCAGATAGAGGACAACGCCGCCCTTCATCGGCCGAATGACGATCTTCCCGTCTTCGGCCAGTTGGTTTGTCGCCTGGACCGGGTCCTGGCCACTATAATAATTCTTAAAAGCCTCGTTGAACCCGCTGTAGACGGAATGAATTCCCTTGTAGGGTTCATTCCGCAGCTTCACAATGGCCAGGCGAACGAATTCCTCAGTGGATATTTTTTTAGTCATGCTCCCTCCTTGTCCGAAGGAATCTTCATAACCTTAAGGACGAGCGGGAAGCCGGTTTTTTCCCACCCACCCTTTTACTTTTGCTGCTCTTTTTCTTATAATGAGCGTATGGAAGACTGTTTCGACTGCTATTTCTCAGGAAGGAAAGGTCCGATGAAGGGTCCATTCTACATCGAAGGGCACAAGTCCAAAACCGACTTGGAAGACGAGAGCACCGCGCTCTTCGAGGGAAACACGGGCTCCGATTCTCTCGAGGAAGCCACCGCCAGGGCCAAGGAATATTTTGAAAAAGAGAAGGAATTGGACTTGGTGGTGATTTACAAGCAGGACAAGCTGGGGATCAAGCAAGGTGCCAGGATGATCTTCCGGAACGACGAGGGCCAGATCGAGGAATCCAACCTCTTCTATTGAATTGAAGTCTGTCGCCTGGGATCCCCCCCCTCGATTCTTGCCCAGGCTTTTTCTTCAGGATGGAGATCGCTTTCTCCGCTCCTCTTTAACCTTTAGCTTGGCCGCGATAAGATCTCGATGCTCAAAGCGGAGCAATTTGGCCAGTTTGTGGATGAAATGGTCCTCGTACATGTCCAGTTTATCGTCGGCATAGATCACCCTCCAGGCCGCCTCGAGGATTTCCTTTCTCTCATCCCTTGAGTAGTTCTCGTTGATCAGATCAGTGAATTCCCAGAGGTCCACACTCTCTTCCCGGCTTTTTTGGGCGATCTGCAACAGTTCCTGGATCGCCTCGTTCGGAAGGTCGAACTGTTTCTTTAGGATGGCCGACACGGCCGTCTTTTCGACACGGCTGAATTCGTCATTGGATTTCGCGACCTCGAGGAGGATAACGCAGGTGGCGATCTGAATTCTTTCCTGATGGTCCTTTTCTTCAGAGCCCGGGGCCGCGGGTCCTTCCCGGAGCAATATTTGTTTCAACCGCAGGAGCATCCTTCCTTCCTTGAAGGCATTCTTCGATGGCCCATCATAACCAGCTCCATCGTCCCAGTCAACCTTGGCGGGGAAACCCGAGACTGTCGATAGGAACAGAAGTTATTGACTTGCTCCTCAAACCTTTTGAGATTGACCGGCTTCCCAACAATTTGGTAATGTTTCGGTGGTCGAAAAATGATTTCCAAGCTCGGGTCGATTGTCCACGCCCTGATGCAAAGGACCGGCCAGAAAGATCCTGCCTATTCTTTTGACCCGGAAAAGGGCTACGTTGCCCAGGCCCTCAACTCCGCATTTTTGATCAGCCTCGCTGGGGCTTCGCATCCGGGTTTCAAAAGAGCCAGGAGTTATCTGGAGAATATGACGGAATCCGCCGAGTGGGGAGAAGCGGCGAAATTCTATGCCGAGGGCGAAGATCTCATACAGCGGGAAATGAGCGAGGCGATTCGGGAAGACCCCGACTTTGGCGACCGGCTCGACCGGCTCTCCGTCTGGGCCTCTCATAAGGAGAACCTGGTCGATGCCAGGAACACAGCCGAGGAATTCTGGGCCGTTTTTTTCCCCGAAGCGCACGGGATCCTGAGTCACAGAGAAGAACGCATCGAAGAACTGCGCTCCAGACGGCGGGTCACGATCACGCGGCTGAATCCCGCTCCGCTTGCCGAGCCCGCCCGTGAATTGCTTTTTTCTTCCAACGTCCTTTTGACCCTGCCCCTTAAAGCGGGACCCTCAGACAAGCTTCCCTTGAGTGATGAAGTCAAAGAAAAACTGTCCGGGACCAGGCAGAAACCCCAGCTCTTCTGGTATGACCACCCGATTCCCGTCGGCGTCAAACCGGGGAAAAACGAGGTTCTTTACGGCCTCAAAGGATTGGAAAAGGCCCTTGAGTTCGAGCGCGAGCGGGGCCACATTCCCCATGGATCCAGGCCCGTTTGCCTCCTTTCGGTCTCGGTCACCCACGGGGGCCTCCGGGATCTGGCCAGAAGCTATATCCAGGGAGAGCTGGCCCGGTCAGGCGGACTGAAAATGATCGACCTCTACGCTTTCACGGAAGCCGACACGCGAAGGATTGTCGCCGAAATCCTCGGGCCGGCCGAAGCTCACTATCTGCAGAGGAAAAGCCCAGAGGCAATCCAAAAAGTGTTCGGCGTCGATGGAGAATACGGCCGGCATTACAGCTTTTTAAAGGCCATCGCCGCGGTATGGCAGGTCCTCATTGATCCAGGCATCAAGGCGACGTTTAAGATCGACCTGGACCAGGTCTTCCCCCAGAGAGAACTCGTGGCGGAAACGGGTTGTTCTGCTTTCGAGCTTTTCCGGACACCGCTCTGGGGAGCGGAGGGGGTGGATGCGAACGGCCAGCCCGTAGAATTGGGGATGATCGCCGGCGCCTTGGTCAACGAAAAGGATATTGGCCGGGCATTATTCAGCTGCGATGTTCCGTTCCCGGACCATGAGCCGTCCTTCGATGAGTTCTTCTTTTTCAGCCCCCTGCCTCAGGCGCTTTCGACGGAAGCGGAAATGATGGCTCGCTATGACCGGGGAGACCTGGACGGAAAGAAATCCTGTCTTCAGCGCATCCATGTCACCGGGGGAACGAACGGGATCCTGGTGGACAGTCTGCGCCGGCACCGGCCGTTCACACCGTCCTTTATCGGCCGGGCGGAAGACCAGGCCTACATCCTATCCGCGCTCACCCCCCCGGGCCCGAGATTGGCCTATGTCCATAAGGACGGGCTGATCATGCGGCACGACAAGGAGGCCTTCGCCCAGGAGGCTATGGCTTCTGCCTTTGTAGGAAAACTGATCGGTGACTATATCCGGATCATCAATTTTTCTGCTTATGCCCGGGTCCTGACGAGCAACCTGAGGGAGATCAAGGACCTGATCGATCCCTTCACCGGTTGTTTTGTATCGTTCATTCCCA
>CAYOZW010000116.1:0-1004 GCA_964408495.1 uncultured Eubacteriales bacterium | reverse complement strand
CGTGACCGTGGTCTATCTTCGGTTTGCCTTCAATGCCGCCTCCTTCTTCGCCCTGGGGAAAAATAAACAGGGTATCCATTTCATAAAAGACGGCGCCGAACGCCTTCGCCGGGCTCTGATTTTTTCTCGCGGAAAAGATAGCCTGCTCGAGCGGACCTATGCCCAGGAACGCTCAGGCTGGGATATCTTTTATGAGACACTCTCCGTCGTTGAAGAGGCCATCAATAATAAAGACGATTTTGCCCTGGACCTTCAAAAGACGGCTCGAGACATCATCAATAGCTGTGCGATATCGTCGGAAAGGAGTGATTGATGCTCAAAGACGTACACCAAAGGTATTCTTTTTTGGACAGGGAAGGGAGGAGCCTCGACCTCGACCGGTCCACGGCTCTCGACCAGCACGGCGCCGCCCACGGCCCGGATTTCAGCCGGCTGACCTCGGTCGTCATCATTTCCGCGGAAAGGGGAGCCGATACCAAGCGATGCGTGGAATCGATCCTCGCCAATACGACGGAACCCTTCGAGATCATCCTGAGCGATGTCGGCTCGGGCCGGGAAACGCGGGATGTCATCACCGCCCTCGAGGATGCCCACAGAAATCTCCATATCATCTATAACAAACAGAGCACGGGAACGACGGGGCAGCGCAACCAGGGAATCCATTACTCAAGGGGAAGCCGGATCGTTCTAATGGATAACGACGTCCTCGTCTTACCCGAATGGCTGCATCATCTCCAGGAGAGGGCGGCCAGGGATCTGAAGATCGGGCTCGCCGGAGCCAAGCTCCTGAAAGCGGAGATGGAAAAAGTCTATTACTGCGGGGCCCATACGATAACGCTCGAGAAGGACGGCCGGGTTTACGGCATCGGCCTCGTCAAGTCGGGGCCGCTGGCCGACCTGCAGAGAGACGATCCTTTGGCGATGAGTGGGGGAGAGGTCCCCTGGTATACGACCACGGCTCTCTTGGCCAGGCGGGAGGTCCTGTTTGAGGTCGGCGGATTCGA
>CAYOZW010000115.1:0-9828 GCA_964408495.1 uncultured Eubacteriales bacterium | reverse complement strand
AATTGCAGGCCCTGAAACGCGAAAATCCCGAAAACGATGAGTCCCAGGCAGAGGAGAACGACCACTCCGAGTCCGACCGGGTTGATATGGGCGTGGGTGGCCCGGATGTCGGGTTTGAGCGTGGCGCGGATGAGGAAGATGACGAGCAGGGCCTCCACCGCGATCTGCACGATTGCCAGGTCGGGGGCCATCAAAAAGAGGAAGGCGATGCTCACTCCCATGCCGACCGCGCCGAGCGCGATCACCGCGGACAGCAGATTTTTGATTTCCACCGCAATGACGGCCGCCACAAGTATAAAGCCCAGGATCACCGTCATGATGACCCCTAGGATCAGGGCCTTGATGGTGAATTCCTTCATGTTGGTGTTCTCGGGAACAAACGGCTGGTAGCTCATCCCTCGCTCCTTTCTTTCCAAAGGTCGACCATGAAATTTACCTATGTATATTAAAATTTTCCGGCATTAGTCAAGCTAATAAATCAGGGGACGTTCCCCAAGGGGACACCCTTCTGAAATCGAGTCTGCGTCGTGCCAAAAGGGTGTCCCCTTGGGGAACGTCCCCGGCACTTGCAAATCGGGATTCGTCTGGAATACAATAGAGCACTCCGAAGGAAAATCATGAGCATTATCAGCTGGTTCAAGGGCCGATTGTTTTGTGACCTGGCGATCGACCTGGGGACGGCCAATACTCTCGTCTTCCTCAAGGGGAAAGGGATCATCGTCCAGGAACCCTCGATCGTCGTCGTCAACAAGATCAGCGGCAAGGTCGAAGCCGTAGGAGCCCGGGCTAAAGAGATGCTGGGCAAGACTCCCACCTCGGTCATGACCATCAAGCCGATGCGCGACGGGGTCATCGCCGATTTCGAGGTCGCCGAGAAAATGCTCGACTACTTCATCAAGAAGGCCACCGACAACCGCGGGTTCTGGCTGAGGCCGCGCATAGTCATCGGCATCCCTACCGGCGTCACCCAGGTCGAGCGGAGAGCCGTCAAGGATGTGGCCTTGAGGTCCAAGGCTTCCGAGGTCTATCTCGTGGAGCAGCCGATGACGGCGGCGGTCGGCGCGGACCTTCCCATCACCGAGCCGACCGGCAACATGGTCGTCGACATCGGCGGCGGCACCACCGACATCGCCGTTATCTCTCTCCACGGGATCGTTTTCAACCATTCCATCCGCATCGCCGGGAACGAGATGGACGAGGAGATCATCTCCTACCTGAAAAAGAAATACAACCTGCTCATCGGGGAGCGGACGGCCGAAGCGGTCAAGCTACAGATCGGTTCAGCCTATCCTCTGGATGAACCCCTGACCATGGAGATAAAAGGGCGGGACTTGAGGGAGGGCATCCCCAAGACGATCGTCGTCGACGACCAGGAGATCCGCGAAGCCCTGGAGGACGTCGTCTCGGCGATCGTCAACGCCGTGCGCATCGCCCTGGAAAGGACACCGCCCGAGCTCTCTGCGGATATCATCGACCGGGGGATCGTCCTGACCGGGGGAGGGGCGCTCCTCAGGAACCTGGATAAACGCCTCCGGGAAGAGACCCAGCTCCCTGTTTTCGTCACCGACGATCCTCTGACCAGCGTCGTCCTCGGAGCGGGCAAGTTGCTGGACGACCTCGACCTCCTGAAAAAGATCGCTCTCGACTGACGGAGCTTGAAAGAAAAAAGACGTTTTGCTCTCTTGTTGGGGCTGGTTTTCGTCCACCTCTTGCTTATCTCTATCCAAGTGCCCCGGAATAACGAACCCGCCTATTTCGAACGTGCGGTCTTCGCCGTCTTCTCGCCGGTGCAGCACGGCGTCGTCTCATTTTTCCGGGGTATGAAAGATTTCTGGGGGAATTATTTTTATTTCCGCGGCCTTCGGCGGCAGAATCGCTCCCTGGAAAGTGAGGCGCTGGAGCTCCGGCAGGAAAACCTGGCGCTCAAAAACCTGCTGCTCAAGTTTAAAGACGCAGAGGACATTCAGGGCCTTCTCTCGACGCTTTCCCATTCAGTCCTGGTGGCTTCGGTCATCGGTCTCGATTCCAGCCAGATCTATAAATCCATCGAGCTGAACAAAGGAGCGGCCGACGGCGTTCGCAAAGACATGGTGGTCCTGGACCGGAAGGCCCATCTGGTCGGCCGGGTGGTCGAGCCAGTTTCCAGCAAGCAGGCGCGCGTCCAGCTCATCACCGACGGGTACAGCGGCGTGGGGGTCTATTCCGAGCGCTTCAGGGTCATCGGCATCCTGCAAGGAGACGCCGAAGGCAAATGCATCCTGAAATATATCGTCAAGACGAACAAGGAGGTCGCGGAGGGCGAGGAAATCCTGACCTCGGGGCTGGACGGCATCTATCCGTCCGGAATTCCCGTCGGACGGATCCACTCGATCATCACCTCGGAGACCGACCTGTTCAAGAAGATCGTCGTCGAGCCCTATTTCGACCTATCCGACCTGGACCAGGTGGCGGTCTTCACCGTCGACCTGAGGGACCTGTCTTGAGGTAAACGGACAATGAGGCGTTCAACAGAAGTCATCGCCGGACTCATCCTGGCCGTCCTGCTCAATACCGTTTTTGGCAAGATCTCTCCGTCCCTCCTGATCGTTTTCAACACGTTCTCCTGGGTCGTCCTCTATTTCGGTCTGACCCGGCAGGAAGTTTTCGGGGCGGTCATGGGCACGGCTTGCGGCCTTCTTCAGGATTCCCTTTCCCTGAGAGTCTTCGGCGTGGGCGGGCTGACGAAGACTCTTCTGGGCTTTGGCGCCGGGTACATCTCCAGGAAGATCAACGTCCTCCCCCCCAGCCGAACCTTTGTTTTTGTCCTGATCATGGCGGCCGCCGAGCTGACTCTCTGGAAATTCATGGTTCTTTTTCTCTTCGGCGAGAAATGGACGAGCGGAGGAGGGCTTGTCTTCCTCCAGCCTCTGTCGACGGCCGTTTTCGTCACCTTATTTTTCCAATTCAAACGGAAAAGGGGGAGGGAGATCCTCTAGGCTGCGCTGATGGAAAAAGGCAAGATCTACGAAGACCTCTCGCTCATCCTGATAAGGATACGCCAGGTCTCCATCGTCATCGGTTTTCTTCTGCTTGTTCTTCTTTTCTTCTACTGGAAGGTCCAGATCCTCGACCACAAGAAATACTGGGCCTTGTCGGAAGCCAACAGGACGCGGGATGGGCTGATTTCTGCCCCCCGGGGATTGATCCTGGACAGAGACGCCGTCATCCTGGCGGATAATGCGGCCTCGTTCAAGGCTTCCATCATCCGGGAGAATTGCCGCGACTTCGAAAACTCGCTCGTCGAGATCGGCCGACTTTTGGGAATCATGCCGGAAGACCTCCAAAAACGGATTGCCAGGTACGGATCCCTGCCGACTTTCCGTCCCATCGCCGTTATGGATAACCTGGAGTTGAGGGATGTTTCCCGGATCGAGGCGCGGCAGCTCGAACTCCCCGAGCTGGTCGTCGAGACCGATCCCCGTCGGCACTATCCTTTCGGGGACCTGGCGGCCCATGTCATCGGCTACCTGCAGGAGCTGACCGACGTGGAGCTGAAGAGCGGGCTCTATCCGGAACGGAGTCTGGGCGATATGATCGGCCGGACCGGAGTGGAAAGACAATATGAATCCATCCTTGTCGGTACGGATGGCCACCGACTGGAGGTTGTGGACAGCCAGGGACGCGGCCGCGGGGAGGTCTCCAGGGAAGATCCGATTCCGGGTCGGGATATCCGCCTCACCCTGGACTTCGACCTCCAGCAGAAGGCCACTCAACTTCTCGAGGGCCGGGAGGGGGCCATCGTCATCCTCGACCCCCGGAGCGGAGAAGTATTGGCCTTGGCCAGCTTCCCCACCTATGACCCGAACAAATTCATCACCCGATTCTCTCCTCAGGAATGGATGGACCTGATTAACCGGGCGGACCATCCCCTAGAGAACCGGGCTATCCGGGGCCTCTACTCCCCGGGATCGGTTTTCAAGCTGACCATGGCGCTCGGGGCCTTGGACGCCGGGGTGATCACCGAGCAGACGACTTTCTTCTGCGGCGGGAGCGCTCAGTTCTACGGCCGTTCTTTTCGCTGTTGGTACAGCGGAGGACATGGCACCCTCGCTTTAGCCGATGCTATTCGCCGCTCCTGCAACGTCTATTTCTACAATGTCGGCCGCCGGATGGGCATCGACCGGATCGAGGAATACGCCAAACTCGTCGGCTTCGGCGGCAAGACGGGGATCGATCTTCCCGGAGAGAAAGAAGGCCTGGTGCCGAGCGCGGAGTGGAGCCGGCTGGTCCGGAAGTCGAACTGGTACCCCGGAGAGACGATTTCCGTATCCATCGGGCAGGGTCCGATGCTGGTGACGCCCCTCCAGGTCGCTGCCCATACGGCGATCATGGCCAACCGGGGACGTAGAATCGTGCCCCATCTGCTCCAATCCCCGGCCTTTCCTCAAGCCGTGCCGCCGGACGCAGGCGGAGACAACGCTTCTAGCGGCAGGATCAAGGCCGATATTTTCGAGAAGGTCATCCGGGGCATGTGGAAATGCGTCAACGAAGAAGGGACCGCCCGGGGAGCCAAGGTCGAAGGCTTCGAAGTCTGCGGCAAAACAGGTTCCACCCAGGTTATCAGCCGGGAGACTGCGGCGAAATTGGACAAGGAGATCAAGACTCATTCCTGGTTCTCGGGGTTTGCGCCGCGGGACAACCCGCAGGTGGTGGTCACCGTCCTCGTCGAGTTCGGCGGGATGGGAGGGGCCACGGCCGCTCCGCTGGCCAAAGAGCTTTTTTCGCTTTATAGGGAAAAGTATGATTGACCGCCGGCTGTTCGAGAACATCGATTGGATTCTCATCGGCCTGCTTGTCCTCAATTCCCTCGTTGGTGTCCTCGTCATCTACAGCGCCTCCAATCATCTCGCGGGCGACTATCACTGGAGGCAGCTCGTTTTTCTCGCCGGAAGCCTCATCGCCCTTTTCATTCTTCTGATCGTAGATTACCAGGTCCTGCTGACTTTCTCTTTTTATATCTATGGCGCCGTGATGTTCGTCCTGACGTTGATGCTGATCTTCAGCCGTTTCATCAGCAAGGGAAGCTGGATCAAGCTGCCGTTCTTTCAGATTCAGCCCTCGGAGCTGGCCAAGATCGCTATCGTCCTGGTCCTGGCCCGTCTCTTTGCGAACTACAAGAGGAGCTACGTGAACCTGGGTGGTGTGCTGGTAAGCTGCGGCCTCGTCGCTTTCCCGTTTGTGCTCGTCGCCTTGCAGCCGGACTTGGGGACGGCGGTGAGCTTCCTCCCCCTTTTGCTGGGGGCTCTAATTTTGGCTGGACTGAGGCGGAAAGCAGTGGTTTGGATTCTGTTGTTGGCCGTCCTGGCGGGGCTGGCCGGCTGGAACTTCTATCTCAAGGACTACCAGAGAGAGAGGCTGACTACCGTGGTCTTTCCCGGCCGGGACCCGCAGGGCTCCGGCTATCATATCCTTCAGTCTAAGATCGCCCTGGGTTCGGGGGGCATTCTGGGCAAAGGTTTCACCAAAGGGACCCAAAGCCAGCTCAGATTCCTCCCGGCCAGGCATACCGATTTTGTCTTCTCGGTGGTCGGCGAGGAACTCGGGTTCATCGGTGTCGCCGCGGTGCTGCTCCTCTACGCGCTTTTCCTCTCGAAGCTATTCGGGGCGGCCGGGAAATCGCGCGACCGGGCAGGAGTCTATATCATCTTCATGGTCAGCCTGATGATCACCTTCCAACTTTTCGTTAACGTGGCCATGGTCATCGGCCTCTTTCCGATCGTTGGAATCCCTCTCCCGCTGCTCAGCTACGGTGGATCTTCGCTCCTGGCCAATTTCCTGGGAGTCGGGCTGGTGCTGAACGTCAAGATGAGGCGGTTCGCCAATATTTGATCCGCTTCTCTTCGTTCCTTCCATCTTGATGACGATATGAGTAAAGACAATTCCATAAATGGCCTCCTCGAGCAAGTCGAGAAGCCCGGCCGGTACATCGGCGGAGAGTGGAACGCCGTTCGCAAAGACCCGGCGGCGGTCGAGGCCAAGATCGCCCTGGTCTTTCCCGATGTCTACGAGATCGGCATGTCCTACCTCGGGCAAAAGATCCTCTATGACATCCTGAACGCCCACCCGACTTTCCTGGCGGAGCGGGTTTTTGCGCCCTGGCCGGACCTTGAAGAAGCGCTGCGCTCCCGCCGGCTTCCCCTCTTTTCCCTGGAGAACAAGCTGTCTCTCCGACAGTTCGACATCCTCGGTTTCTCGCTCCTCTATGAGCTCAACTATTCCAATATCCTGACTATCCTGGACCTCGGCGGCATTCCGCTGCTGGCCTCGGAAAGGGGAGAGGGCTGTCCGCTCATTTTGGCCGGCGGTCCCGCGGCTTTCAACCCGGAGCCGGTGTCCGATATCTTCGATGCCTTCCTGATCGGGGACGGTGAGGACGCCTTCGTCGAGATAGCCGAATATCTCGTCTCCCGGCGCAAGTCGGGCGCGGCAAGAGAAGAGATCGTGAACGGGCTGGCGGACATTCCCGGAGTTTATGTGCCCGGGCTGTATGAATGCCGCTTTCCCCCCGGTTATTCGCTCTTGGCCCGGAGTCCGAAAAGCGGTGCCCCGGCGAGGATCAGGAAAAGGGTCAAAGATTACACCGGGAAACCTTCTTTTCCTGAAGCGGTTGTCGTCCCCGACGTCCAGGCCGTTCACGACCGGGTGGCCGTCGAGGTGGCCAGGGGGTGTCCCCAGCGCTGCCGTTTTTGCCAAGCGTCCGGCATTTATTTCCCGTTCAGAGTCATGGATCCCGGGCTCGTCCGGAAGACGGTCCGGCGGAGCCTGGCGGCGACGGGATTCGAGGATGTCTCCTTGTCGGCGCTCTCGATCAGCGATTATCCCTTTCTCGAAGAGACAGTCACCGCTCTGATGGACGATCTGGCAGGCCAGAAGATATCCCTGTCTTTGTCTTCACTTCGGCCCAAAGGGCTGTCTCCATCCGTGACCGAGAACATCCTCCGGGTTCGCAAGACCGGCTTCACCCTCGTCCCCGAGGCGGGAACGGACAGGTTGCGGCGGGTCATCAACAAAGAGCTCGACAACCAGGATATCTTGGAGGCGGCGGCCCACGCCTTCAGCCGGGGCTGGAGGCTCCTCAAGCTTTATTTCATGGTCGGGCTGCCCACCGAGAGGGAAGAAGACCTGGAAGGGATCGGGCTTCTAGTCGAGGAGATCCTGCGGCTGGGAAAGACCTTCCTCAAGACGGTGCCCCGCATCAACCTCAGTCTGTCCTCTTTCATCCCCAAGCCGCATACACCGTTCCAGTGGCTCTCCATGGAGGACGCGCCGACGCTGGCGGAGAAACAGCGGTTTATCCGCTCCCGGCTCGGCCGCTTCCGGTCGGTGACGATCAAGACCCACCCGGCGCAAAGCTCTGTGCTAGAGGGCGTCTTTTCCCGGGGAGACCGGAGGCTGGGTCCGGTCCTGGTCGGGGCTTGGAAAAGGGGGGCCCGGTTCGATAGCTGGCGGGATCGCTTCAACTTCTCGATTTGGGAGGAAGCCCTGGCTGCGGAAATGAGCGATTACGGCGTTTATCTCGGTCCCCTTGATCGTCAGGCTGTCCTTCCTTGGGACCACATCGACACGGGGATAAAAAAGGCCTTCCTTCTGAATGAGCTGGAGAAAGCCGGGCGTGAGGAAAGGACGGCTTCCTGCTTGGCGAGCGACTGCCGTCAATGCGAAGGCTGCGATCCCCGGCTCCGTCCCAAAAAGAAGCTCCGGCCGGCGGCCGCGGATGCGGCCCCGAAGACCGCCTCCTTCGGAAGGAAGACGGATAGGCTCCAGCGCTACGAAGCCGTTTATGAAAAATCGGGCCTAGCTCGATTCCTCTCCCACCGGGACCTGACCAATCACCTGCAACGGTCCCTGCGTCGGGCGGGAGTCCCGGTCGCCCATTCAGAAGGATTTCACCCCAAGATGCTCGTGTCCTATGGGCCGGCCCTTCCACTGGGTATGGAGGCGAAGGAGGAGCGTTTCGAATTCAAGGCCTATTTCCGATTCCAGGAAAGGGCTCTGCTTCGGCGTCTCAACCGCTCCGTCCGTCCAGGGATTCGGTTCCTTCGAGTGCGCCCCATCGCTGAAGGCGAGGCTTCCCTTGGCGAACGGATCCAGGGGATGGTCTATTCGCTCGACCTCAGTGATTGGGCTGTCCGTTCGGCTCTGGAAGAGAGAAAAAAATCGGCCGGAGAGGGGGCCCGGAGCGACTCTGATTTTATCGAAAGGGAAATGACGGAATTATTGGCCAGGCATCCGGATTCTCAAGCCGTTTTCAGGCTCGAAGAAGGAGGGAGACGATTCGTCCTCGAGCTCCCCCATCTGTCTAGCCGCAGCCTTCGGCCGCAGGATGTCGTGACCGAGGTCTTCGGCATCAGGAACGCATCCTTCCGGCTGACCCGGGAGGGGTTTATCACCCCCGGGGAGGGGGAAAGCCGGCTGGCTTCGACGCGTCCGGATTGACTTTGTCTTCTCTTCCATTATATAAAGTTGGCGGAATTTTCAAGAAACCACCGAGGAGGACACCATGATCGAATTCAGCTTGAACGAAGAACAGCAGGCCCTTCAGGATATGGCCCGCGAGTTTGCGGTCAAAGAGATGCGCCCGAACGCCGCCAAGTACGACCGGGGAGAAGAATTCCCGGACGAGATCATGAAGAAAGCTTTCGAGGCCGGGTTCATCACCTGCAATATACCCGAGGAGTATGACGGCGGCGGGCTGAAAGAGCTGGAAACCGCCATCATCAGCGAGGAGCTGGCGGCCGGCTGCGCCGGCATGTTCACCACCATCATGGCCAGCTCGCTGGCCTTTACTCCTATCATCCTCTTCGGAACGGATGAGCAGAAGAAGAAATTCCTGGTCCCGTTCACCAAGAAAATGGGTTTTGCCGCCTTCTGCCTGACCGAGCGGGAGGCGGGCTCCGACGCCGGCGCCACCAAGACGCGGGCCCTACGGGACGGTGACCACTATGTCATCAACGGCTCCAAGTGCTTCATCACGAACGGCGGGATCGCCGACTTGTATGTCGTCTTCGCCCTGACTGATCCCGGCAAGGGGATTCGCGGCGTCAGCGCCATCGTCGTACCCCGGGCGACGCCCGGCATCGTCATCGGCAAGGAAGAGGATAAGCTGGGGCACCGGGCTTCCAACACCACGGAGTTATTTTTTGAGGATGTCCGGGTGCCGGTCGAGAACCTGCTGGCCAAAGAGGGCATGGGCTTCATCGTGGCCATGAAAACGCTGGACAAGACCCGAGCTTCGGTCGGCGCCGCCGGAGTCGGGGTGGCCCGGACGGCCCTTGAGCATGCCATCGATTATGCCAAGACGCGCGTGCAGTTCGGGAAGCCGATCGCCCTTTTCCAGAACACCGCTTTCAAGATCGCCCAAATGGCTATGGAGGTCAACGCCGCCCGCCATCTTGTCTGGCATGCCGCTTGGCTGATGGACCAGGGCAAACCCTGCGGCAAGGAATCGGCGATGGCCAAATGTTATGGCTCGGACGTGGCCATGAAGACGACGGTCGAAGCGTTGCAGTTGTTCGGCGGCTACGGCTATATGAAGGACTATCCGATGGAGAAGCTGATGCGGGACGCCAAGCTTCTCCAGATCTACGAAGGGACAAACGAGATCCAGAGGCTGGTCATCTCCCGGGAAGTGATCGGCCCGATCAAGTGAGGCCGGGCTCTATAACGAAAAAAGTCTTGACTATTTTCTTTCCGATTTTCCTTGCGTGCTCAGACATCCTCGCCGCCCGTATATATGGGTTCCCTCGAAGAGCATCTCGGTAAGGCTAAACCCTCAATGGTCGCTGCGGC
>CAYOZW010000114.1:2325-10104 GCA_964408495.1 uncultured Eubacteriales bacterium | reverse complement strand
TTCAGAAAAGATATTTTATGGAACAACGAAAAGCAGTCTCAGGCGATCTATCAAGACATCACCGAGAGTAAAATTGGAGAGGAAAAACTTCAGCATACGCTCAGCGGCCTGCGCACCGCGATGGGCGGAATCATCCAGGTCTTATCCTCGATAACAGAAAAGCGAGACCCCTATACCGCTGGGCATCAGAAACGGGTGGCGGATCTGGCTCGGGCCATTGGTCAGGAAATTGGACTCACCACGGAACGCGTGGAAGGGCTGGGCCTGGCCGGGAGCATCCACGATATCGGAAAGGTGTCCATCCCCGCCGAAATTTTAAGCCGCCCGAGCTGCTTGATGGAGATCGAATACGAGTTGATTAAAGGTCATCCCCAAGTGGGCCATGACATCATCAAGGACATCGATTTCTCCTGGCCCATTGCAGCGATGGTTCTCCAACATCACGAGCGGATGAACGGATCCGGATACCCGAAGGGGCTGAAAGGCGATAATATCCTTCCTGAGGCCCGGATTCTTGCCGTAGCCGACGTCGTGGAGGCCATGGCTACCCATCGCCCTTACCGTCCCGCCCTGGGGACTGATGTCGCGCTCAAGGAGATAGATAAGAATAAGGATGGACTATACGATCCGGGCGTCGTGGAGGCGTGCCTGAAGTTGTTCAGTGAGAAAAGATTCAGTTTCGAGGGCTGACTATTCCCCGCTCCAAATCACCAAGACCTAAAAACGTTGGCGATTCCGATAATATTTTTATCGTCCATCGGCAGGATGGTTCCGCGGTCCACGCCCGGCTTAGCAGTGTCGGATTGGACCTGCCTATGGACTTTTCGCAGTTCGTTAAGCTGATGGATACGCTCGGCTACTACTGGCTTGCCTAGAACGAATTTCCTTTTGAAACCCTTGAAGGAGGGGCCCATGGATCCCAGCCATATTCGGATCATGATCGTGGAAGATGAAGCGGACCATGTTGAGGCTATCCGGCGCGCTTTTGAAACCGCCGGCTCGGATTTCGAGATTCAGGTTTCGGGCACGCTGCGGGAGTACCGGGAGAGCGTGGCCGCCGCTGCGCCGGACATCGCCCTGGTGGACCTGAACCTGCCGGACGGCCGCGCGGTGGAAGTCTTGACCTCTCCGCCGGAAGCCGGCCCCTTTCCCGTCCTGATCATGACGGCCTACGGCAATGAGGAGGTAGCAGTAGAAGCCCTGAAGTCAGGCGCGCTTGATTACATCGTCAAGTCACCCGAGGCCTTCATCGACATGCCCCACACCGTGGTCCGCGCCCAGCGCGAATGGAACGTGCTCCAGGACCGCAAGCGGGCGTAGGAAGCGCTGCGCCGGGCAGAAGAGAACTTCCGTCGCTCCCTGGAGGGCTCCCCGTTAGGGGTGCGCATTGTCAGCGCCGATGGAGAGACCTTGTATGCAAACCCGGCCATTCTGGACATCTATGGCTACGACGGCATTGAGGAACTCAAAGCAACACCTCTGGAGAAGCGCTATACTCTGAAGAGCTATGCCGAGCAGCGGGAGAGGCGAAGAAAGAGAGACCTGGGTGATAGCGGCCCGTCCGAATATGAAGTGGGCATCATCAGGAAAAATGGTGAAATCCGCCATCTTCAGGTCTTCTGCAAGGAGGTCTTGTGGGACGGCGAAACGCAGTCTCAGGTCATTTACCATGACATCACCGAGCGCAAAAAAGCAGAAGAAAACATGGCCGCCTCTCTCAGGGAAAAGGAAGCCCTGCTCCGGGAAATCCACCACCGGGTCAAAAACAACCTGCAGATCATCTCCAGCCTGCTGAGGCTTCAATCCCGCTCGATCACGGATGAAAAAACACGGGAGCTTTTCAACGAAAGCCAGAACCGTATCCGTTCCATATCCGGCATTCATGAAAAATTGTACGAGTCGAAGGATTTCTCCAGGATTGATTTCTCTGATTATATCAGCAAGCTCGTTAATCACCTTTTTGTTGTTTACGGTGTCAACGCAGAAGATATCAGTTTCAAGGTTGAAACGAAAGACCTCGAGCTCGACATCACCAACGCCATTCCCTGCGGGCTGATCATCAATGAGCTTGTTTCGAATGCCTTGAAATATGCTTTTCCCAAGGGAAAAAAGGGTGAGCTGTTTATCCGGATGATTAAAGACGAAAACGGCAAGTTTGAGTTATCAGTGAAGGACACGGGAGTCGGTCTCCCGGAGGATTTCGATTTTCGCAAGTCTGGTACTTTCGGATTTCAAATAGTCAACGACCTGGTGAAGCAGCTCGATGGGACGATTGAATTGAAAAAAGATAAAGGAACGGAATTCAGGGTCGTCTTTTTATCCGCCACCGCCGATTCCGTCAGGACGACAGGAGTGGAAGCCGCCATAAAAGCCGGAGAGCTTCAGCCTGATTGAATTGACTGCTCAGTTAAGACTCTTGACAGCCGCTTGAGACGCGCCTGATGCTTCAATTTCACTTTCATTGAAACTGAACTTCCCCTCCGCGAAAATTCTCAAACTGGCGTCCACCACTCCGGAATCATAAAGGATTCCCCTGTTTTTAGAGATCTCGTCCAACGCCATTTGTAAGTCATGAGCCGGCCGATAGGGGCGGTGAGAAACCATGGCCTCGAGAACGTCGGCAACGCCCAGGATTCGAGCTTCGAGGAGAATATCCTTACCGGAAAGCCCTTGCGGATACCCTGAACCATTGATCCTCTCATGATGCTGAAAGACGATTTGGGCGATCGGCCAGGGAAACGCGATCTCCCTCAATATCTCATATCCGATTCTAGCGTGTTCTTTGACGAGAGAGAACTCCAGCTCACTCAGCCTGCTTGGTTTGCTCAGAATCTCGGCGGGGATTGATATTTTTCCTATGTCATGAATAATCCCGGCTATATGAACGGCTTCGACGTGATCTTCCGCCAGGGCCATCTCGATGGCGATGGCCCTGGCCAGGTCAGCCACCCGGGTTTGATGGCCCGCCGCATAGGGGTCCCTCCTTTCCGCCATCGAGGCAAGAGCCTGGATAATACTTCCTAGTGCTTGTCTTAATTCGTTGGCTGTCTGCCTCAATTCATTTTCGGCCTGTTTGCGCTCAGTGATGTCGCGCACGATTCGCTGAACATAGAGAGGCTTTCCCTCCGCATCTCGGATAGTCGAGAGATTGATTTCCACCGGGAATTCGGTGCCGTCTTTCTTAAGGAAGATCCTTTCCTGGAGCGAAGAAGGTTTTCTCTCCAATAAGTTCATTATTCTATTTTGAGTATTCTTATATTCGGATGGGGCGATAATATCTTTATATGGCAAGCCGATCAGTTCCTCAATGGAATAACCAAGCATCTCAGCCGCTTTTTTATTGACCAGCGTATGGTGGCCCTTAGTGTCCAGGAGGAAGATGGCATCATTGGCGCATTCGAAGAGCTCTCGGTACTTCGTCTCATTGTTTTCTAGGGCTTTGCCATCCAGCTTGCGGGCGGTGATGTCCCGGGCAATCCCTAGCACTAGAGTTTTTCTTTTGATCTTTACCGGATAGGTACTGATTTCCACACAGACATCAGCTGTCGCTTTTCTTTTCAAAACAAATTCATCCGGTCCAGTGGGTTTGCCCAGGGCGTTTCTAGCTAGAAGAAAGGCGGCTTTAGAAATTTGATCCCATGACAGCAATCCAAGTTCCAGGAAATTCTTCCCGATCAATTCCTCCCTCGGATAGCCGATCAATTCCTCTGCCTTCTTATTGCCAAAAATTAAATTCCCTGTCAGGTCGTTCAAATACATAGCGTCGGGGGCGTGCTCGAAGATGATCTCGAATATCTCTTCCGAGTTTAGGAGATCTTGCCAGTCCCGTTTGCGGCTGTTATCATTCTCCCGGTTCAATGGTGTCCGGGCAATCTTCAGCCGCAATATCCGCTTTGCTTTTGCCAAGAAACCAAGGAGCCGGGAACTCATTATTTCACAATTTCCAGCTTGTCAACCGACTTGATATGACCCGCCCAAATGGGCCTCTTCCCATAGTCTCGCCTGTGATCCTAGTATCGACCTATGATAGGAAGATGTCGATCATCTCTAGCGATGATTTAGGGGGTGATTTTTGGAGCGTCTCTTTTCCCCTAGGAAGCTGAGGCCAACGCCTCAAAAAGCCCGGTATCAAAAGAGATATTTGGGCACAAAATCTAAATTTTCAGAATAGCAGAATAGGATTCTCCACGCCCTGCTTGAATGGGAATTAATTCGGCATAGGAGGAGGGCCCATGATCCCGCACAAAGCCAAGATCCTGTGTGTTGATGACGCTCTGTTTTACCGGAAGATTCTCGAGGATCTCCTCTCGCCCAGGGGCTACGAAGTGTTCAAGGCGGAGAACGGCAAGGAGGCTCTGGAGATCATCGCCAGAGAGAAGGTCGACCTCGTTCTTCTCGATGTCGTCATGCCGGGGATGGACGGATATGACGTCTGTAAGGCCATCAAAGCGGATGAGAGAACTAGAAACATTCCGGTGGTCATGATCACAGGCTTGATTTCTAAAGAGGACCGGATCAAGGGGATTGAAGCCGGCGCCGAAGAGTTCCTGACCAAGCCGTTTGACCCGTCGGAAGTTTTAGCCCGGATCAAAATGCTGATCAAGGTCAAAAAATCGGATGATATTCGTATCGGCGAAATCCTCATTGAAATGGGATTGATCAATGAGCAGCAGCTTCAAGAAGGCTTGAAGATCTCAAAGGAGGAGAATATTAAAGTGGGGGAAGCTCTCTATTCCATGGGCATCCTGAGCAAGGATACCATATTCTGGGGGCTGAGCAATCAACTGCAAATGACCTATGTCGAGCTGTCTCCCGAAATAGTGGATAGGGAGCTCATTCAAAAATTCTCCTTCGATGTTCTCAAGCAGTTGCAGTGCCTTCCTCTCTATGAGACAAATGCGGAGATCCACTTCGCTATCGCCGATCCCACCGACCAGAAGAACGTGGATGGTGTCAGGAACCTGATGCCCGGGAAGGCGGCCCAGCTCCATCTCGGTCTGCCTGAGAAGATTGCAGATGTTCTCAGCTATTATGAGAAAGAAGTCTTGCGGCAGCCTGTTTGGCCCAGCCAACCGACACTGAAGAGAGGGTCCGCACCCTTCTTGCCGGATGACCTGACCGAAGCTCGGGCGCTCTCAAAGTCGCTGGAATTTTGGGATGATCTGGTGGCCTCGCTGTTGGCGATGCCGGCGGATGCCGTTTATTGGCTTTACGCAACACCCCGTGAATGCCGCCTTCTGGCCAAGAAGGGGTCGACATTCGAGGCGGCCCGTGAATATCCCGTTGAGGTCTATTCCCTGTTCCAAGAAAAGACGAAATCCAACCTGCCGGCCCGCTTCCGGAGGGGCGCGATGGTAACGGTATTGGCGGACAAGTCCAAAGACGGGCGGGCCGCGTTCAAAATTTGGCCGATCGACGCTATTGATAAAGGATTGGTTCGGATCGAGCGGATGCCGATGTTTTCAACGGAAACATTCGAGAGGTCTCACCCCCTGGCTCCCCGTCTCCGGAGTGACCTCAAGGGCATTTTTGAAGAGCATCGTCGCCTGGTCGTTAGCGGGCCGGACAAATTCTTCATCAAGGAGATCTGCTATTCCCTATTGACGGAATATTTTCATCCCGCTGATTTTCCCCCGATATTCTTTCTGGAGAGCGAACCGGATATTTTTTTCCCTCAGACGGTGCAATTGTCCGGTCTTGAATGGGACCTCGGGATCTTTCTTGAAATCATTGGAGAAGAGGTTCGACCGTTCGTCTTTTGTGAGGCGGGTTCTCAGAAAGCAGAGTCAATTAGCAGAGGCCTGTCGGAATTCTCTTCCGGCCGTCTGAATAACGTCATCTTGTGCCTTCCTTCCCCCTCTGCCGAGGCGATGCGGGAGATCCTCTCCGGATACCTGGATCAGCCCGGAAAAGGCTTCCGGGCCGTTTTCATGGAGACAGGCCAATTGAAAATCATTTCTTGAGGGGAGCCAGACCATGCCCAAGCTTGACTTCGTCCATCTTCTTATGACGACGATAAACCGGAATGCTTCAGATTTGCACCTGACCGTCGGCGACCCCCCGATGCTCCGCATTCACGGATCCGTCGAGCCCATGGACGAGCAAACGCAGCCTCTCACCCAAGAGGACCTTCATTCGTCGCTCTACGAAATTCTAACCGATGACCAGCGCAAGCGTCTGGAGCGGGACAAAGAGCTCGATTTCGCCCTTGAGCTGAAAGATGTGGGACGGTTCCGAGCCAATATATTCTATACGAGACGCGGGGAGGGGGCCGCCTTTCGGTACATCCCTTCCCAGATCAAGTCCATCAGGGAGCTGGGGCTCCCCGAGGAGACCTTGAAGGAGATCTGCAACCGGAAGCAGGGACTTGTCATTGTCACGGGTCCTACGGGGAGCGGAAAATCGACGACTCTTGCCGCGATGATCGACTACATAAACTCCACCCGCTGTGAGCATATCATAACTGCAGAAGATCCGATCGAGTTCATCCACGAGCACAAGAAATGCATGGTCAACCAGCGGGAGGTCGGGTCGAGCACGCACACGTTTGCCAACGCCCTCAGGAGCGCCCTCCGCGAGGACCCGGACATCATCCTGGTGGGAGAGATGCGCGACCTGGAGACCATCTCCCTTGCCCTGACCGCCGCCGAGACCGGGCACCTTGTCTTTGCGACGCTCCATACGATCAGCGCCCCCAAGACGGTCGATCGCGTCATCGACGTTTTCCCCTCAGGACAACAGCAGCAGATCCGGACGATGTTTGCTGAGGTCATCTTGGCCGTTATTTCGCAGGTCCTCCTCAAAAAAGAAGACGCCAGCGGCCGGATCGTCGCGCTGGAGATCATGATCGGGACACCGGCCATCAAGAGCCTGATCCGGGAAGGCAAAGCCCATCAGATCAGTTCGATCATCCAGACCTCCCAGAAATGCGGCATGCAACACATGGACCAGGTCCTCAAGAATCTTGTCATGATGGGGAAGGTCGAGCGCAAGGAAGCCATAATGTACGCAGTGAATCCAGATCTATTCGACGACCACATCAGCCGGGCCGGTTGACGGAGGAGCGAATGACTTCAAGGAAAGGAACGGACAATGAGCGAGTATGAAATCACAGAATTGCTTCATAAGATGGCCCAAGCCGGCGGTTCGGATATCTATATCGCTGCCGGGGCACCGCCGCGGATGAACGTCGAAGGAAGGTTCCAAGACCTGGGGGTTGACCCCATGACGCCCGAGAGATCGCAGAAGCTCATTCGCCAGCTTCTGACCGAGGCGCAGTGGGCCGAGTTCTACAAGACCCGCGAACTCAACATGGCCTTCTCGCTCCCCGGGATAGCCAGGTTCAGGGTCAACGTCTATTTCCAGCAGGGGACAGTGGCTGCTGTCATCCGGCAGATCAAGATGAAAATCCCCAATCTTGAGCAGCTCCGCCTGCCGCCCGTGCTGGCAGACCTGATCATGTCGCCGAGAGGATTCATCCTGGTGACAGGTGCGACGGGCACGGGAAAATCGACGACCATGGCGGCGATGATCGACCACCGGGCCTCGGCGGTTGACGGGCATATCGTGACCGTCGAGGACCCCATCGAATATGTCTTTCAGCACCGGAAGAGCCTGATCACTCAGAGGGAGGTGGGGATCGACACGCTTTCTTTCAAGGAAGCCCTCAAGAACACCCTCCGCCAATCGCCGAACGTCATCTACATCGGCGAGCTGAGGGACACCGAGACCGTGGAGTTTGCTCTCTCGAGCGTGGGACTCGACGTCACGACGGCCGCC
>CAYOZW010000114.1:0-2315 GCA_964408495.1 uncultured Eubacteriales bacterium | reverse complement strand
CAGACGATTGAGCGCATCCTGAATTTCTTCTCAAAGGACACTCACCACCAGGTCTTGCTCCAGCTTTCCTACAACCTGAAAGCTATTGTCAGTCAAAGGCTTATCCCTGCAGAATCGGGAGTTCGGTGGCCGGTCGTGGAGATCCTCATCAATTCAGCTCTCGTCCAGGAGTTCCTCCAGAAAGACGAGCTCGGGCAGCTCAGGAAGGTGATGGAACAAGGACGCCAGGAGGGGATGCAGACGTTCGATATCCACCTTAAGGATCTTGTTGAAAAGGATATCATCTCGGAAGAGAAAGCCCTGGTCTACGCCGATTCGCCGAACGACCTCCGCCTTAAGCTGCGCGGATTCGTGTAACGAAACAAAAAGGAGCCACGGATTTAATAGGGAGACCGTTTGTTGCCAATGATTTCCTGGACAAGATCAGGAAGGCCCTTGGCGGGAAACGCCTTTTAAAAAGGGGCGCTGTTTGGCAAAAAAAATATTGGTCGTCGATGACGAGCCCAACTTCGTCAGGTTGTTGAAAGCCCGGTTGGAGAACAGCCGGTATGAGGTTATCACCGCCAAAGACCGCCAGGAAGCCATCGATAAGACGAGACAAGAAAAACCGGACTTGATCATTCTGGATGTCATGCTTCCTAAGATTGACGGCTATAAGGTTGCCTCTATACTCAAATCTGACGAGAATACCAGGGACATCCCCATCGTCATGCTTACGGCCCCCACTCTGGCCCAGGACATCAAAGCGGGCATGGAAAGCGGAGCGGCCAGTTATATGCAAAAACCATTCAATTCTGATGTCCTGCTAGGGATTGTCCAAGGCCTTATCCACTCAAAGAAGATAGAAGAGAAGAAAGAAAAAAAAGAAAAGCCCGAGGAGATAGAAGAGGAAACAGAAGAAAAGAAGGAAGAGGTCGAGTTCGTCCCGCCCGCGGCTGCTTTACCAATTAAACTGACCAAAGTGAGAACTAGATCTCAAGATGATATAGATAAAGATATCGAAAGGCTCTCGCAAGAATTCGCCAAGAAGCCCAAATAATTATTCTTCATGAGTTCCCTAACCGGATGTCCCAAGTGAAAATATTGCAAATATCGTCTTCGAGAAAAATCCATCGGGCCCCGGGTCGGGGGGGACGATTTCACCCTTAAAATCACCTTTATAGGCTATTTACGCACTATCCTCTCGGGATTAAGCTAATTTCTTCTTCAAAATGGGAGCCTAAGCTAAAGCCTGTAATGGAACGAAAAGGCATGAATGGGTATCTTTGTATCCATTAGCTACCTATTCATTTCCTTTGAAGGTGCCATAAAGAAGCTGCGCTCTTCTAAAAAGCGCCCGGTCAAGCCGATAACAGGCACAATGTGGAGAAGAAAATAAATGGCCTTTAGAAATTATATGGAAGAAGGGGTTGTTGAAGAGTTACCCGGAGTGTTGGAACGATTGAAAGACGCTTGCAAGCGCGAAAAATGCCGGCAGGACATGGTGACGTATGCCCTGAACAGGTTGCCGCCGAAATACGTGGCCACGGACCTCGGGAACGTCTACACGAAGTTGAATCAAATGAAGGCGCAGGCGCGCGCAGATATCCAGGATCCGATATTAGAGAAGTTCCTGGGTGCGTTGAATACAGGCGGATTTCTCATACAAGGAAATGTGGAGTCAATATTTGGGCCGATCCGCGAAAAGTTTATTGAGTGGGACAGGAAGTGCCGTGTTTACCTGAAGAAATAACAAACCCATGTTTCGTATCTCGTTGCTCGAGAGACAAGCGAGGGAGGTAGAAAATGTTTAGAAACGAGATTGTCCGTCATTTAACCAACAGCGAAGACTTTAACGAGCAGCGCAAATCCGCTCGGCTGGACATACCGATCAAAGTGCAGTACGGAGTGATTGGTTCGCAGCCCGCAGCCCGGAGTCCGGAGGAGAAAAAGGCTGGGCTGACGAAGGATATAAGCCCGGGAGGGTGCCTGCTGCTGGCCACGGAGGAGCTGGCCAAGAACACCCGGATCGAGCTTGTCATATTGTTGGGAGGAACCAGGGACGAAGCCCTAAAGCTAAAAGGCAAGATTGTCAGACTTAACAGGAAAGCAGCCGGTCTGTACGAATATGGGATATCGTTTATCGAGATGGGGATGGAGGAGCGCCTGCTTTTTGCGGATTACTTCTTTGCCAAGATGTATGAGATGACCGGGCTGAGTGAATGGCCGACAGATCGGCGCATGAAAAAATAGTGTTTAGTCGAAAACCGCAAGTCAATAGTGAAAAACTGACGACTGCAGACTAAAAAGGGAGGACCAAAATGGCGAATATTTTG
>CAYOZW010000113.1:0-10244 GCA_964408495.1 uncultured Eubacteriales bacterium | reverse complement strand
CGGCGATCGAGGCGATTTCGTCCTCCATCTGGATGAAAACTCCCCCGACCAAAGGGATCCTCTCAGAGAAGCGCTCGGCCGTTTCGGTAGAAGGGGTAATCGGGTATCCGCCGAAAAAGCGGCAGCCGGCAGCCAGCCCGCCCTCGGCGATGGCGAAGTCGCCGTCGAGATAGTGAGATCCGGTCAGAACTCCTTTAGGGTCTGCTTTCACTTTTCTCACTTTCTTCCTCCTCTTTTTTAAGAGTGACGAAAATCGCGAACTCCGGGCAGATGGCTTCGCAGAGCTGGCAGTAGATGCACTCGTCTTCCTTTACGACCCGGGGCGGATGATAGCCCTTCTTGTTGAATTCTTCGGAAAGCTCGAGGACGTCGCGCGGACAGTACTCGACGCAAAAGCCACAGCCTTTGCACCTCTCCTTGTGGATATGAATGTTGCCCCTTTTTGGCCTGAGATTGCCGAAACGGATAGTCATGGTTCCCTCAGATCAGGCCCTTTCCTTTCAGGAGTGGGCCGGGATTGACATAGTGGAGGTCTAAACGGAGGTCCTTCTCTTGGCACCCCATGGCAATGGCCAGAAGCTGGGTGAAATAAAGGATCGGGATGCTCTTGAACCCGGAATACTTCTTGGCGGCTTCTTTCTGCCGGTGGTCCAGGTTGAAGGCGCAGAGGGGACAGCTGACGGAGACAACTTCGGCACCGCGACTCTGAGCGGACGTCAGGATGCTGTAGGTCCGGTCGGCGACTATCTCCGGTTTGTCGACGGTCTGGTAGGCCCCGCAACACTCTGTCTTATAAGGGAAATCGATGGCCTCGGCCCCGAGGACGACGGCCAGGTCGTCGAGGATGGTCGGATTCTCCATATCGTCCAGGCCGATCTCCTTAGGGCGAACGAGGAGACAGCCGTAATAGCTGGCGACTTTGAGGTTGCCGAGGGGTTTTTTGACCTTTGTGGCGATGGTCTCGAAGCGGACGTCCTCCTTGAGCAGTTCCAGCAGATGACGGACCTTGACGTCCCCCTGGTAAGCGATCTTCTCCTCGTCCATGAACTTGTGGATCTTTTGCAGGCTTTCCGGGTCGGCCTTGATCCTTTCATTCACCCGCTTCAGGGTGTTGTAGCACATCGCGCAGAGGGTCATGACCGAGTCCGCCCCCTCCTCTTTGACCCGGATCAGGTTGCGGACCGAAGCCAGATGGCGCATCAGGTCGTCGGTGGTCAGAGAATAGACGGTCCCGCAGCAATTCCAGCGCGGGAGCTCCTTGACGTCGATCCCGAGCTCGCGCAGCGCACAGAGAGTGGAATCCTCGAAATTCTTGGCGTTGCTCTTAAGAGTGCAACCGGGATAATAGCTGACTTTCATGGGAATTCCTTCTTTGGATGAGGTCGGATGATCGGCGCATTATTTATAATCGAAATTATTAGGATGTGAATTTCCGGAAGTTACTGATCAGGGCGATGGCCGGGACACAGGATTTTTCCTCTTGGCTGAGGTTGGCCACTTCGACATGGTCACGTCTTTTGCGCAGGAGGACCTGGCGGACCGCCTCCATCACTTCGGCGATCTTGATCCCCTTGGGACAGCGAACGTTACAGGTGTAGCAGGAAGCACAGACCCAGACCGAGTTGGCCCCGAGGAGCTCGTCTTTGAGCCCGAGCTGGGCGTAACGGATGACCTGGTTGGGCAAGATGTCCATCTCGCCGACGGCGGGGCAGCCGGCCGAGCATTTGCCGCACTGGTAGCAGGCCAGGAGATTCTGGCCGCTGATCTCTTCGATCTTCTTCACAAAATCATCGTGGATTTTGTTCCTAGAGATGTTCGTTCTCATTGTGCCCTGTCTCTTTCAAACTTGAGAGGATCGAGATCGGATGGAAACGGATTTCCGAGCCCAAAAAGACCTTCTAGTAAAACACAAATATCTTCAACTGTCAAGAAAATGAGGCGACGGATCGCCGTCAAAAAAAACAATGATATCCTGGATGTCCTCCTGGGGAAATCGGCTCTGAAAATAATCCTCGGTGACCTCCGGGGGGTAGTGGTCGAACCCGGCATGGACGACCTTTAACCGGTCGACGTTCTCCCGAAAAAATTTCAACAACGGATCGTTTTTAATAGTCCTGTCCGAGTGGCTGAGAACAAGGACATGGGGCCGCTTATGGAAAGCGCTGGGCTGGCGGTGGCTGAGAATAATCCGGGCGGTCTCGAAAAAAGTCCGTCCCTCCATGTAGTTGAGCAGGGTATCGATCCGTTCGGCCGGATAGTCACTGTACCAGTGAAAAACACGATGGAAGAAACGGTGGTTCCAGACCTTCGTCGGCAGGTCGAAAGCTAGGGCCAACCGAACCAGGAAAGCGTAGGTGGATTTCTTGACGGGACCCAGATTCAGCCAGCGCGAACTGAGAAAGGGAGTGATCGCCACGACCCCCCGGCAGCGTGTATCAAGGGACAAATGATTGATCACGGCAAATCCGAACGATATGCCGCCCAGGAGATAGCTGTCGAGGTCAAAGGCATCGAGCCGCCGCCGGACGTATTCCGCGTAACTTTCGAGAGAAACCTCGGTCAAGGGAGGGACGTCTCTAATGAATCCGGGGAGGTCGATGAATCGAACCCGGAAGAAGCGTCCAAGATAATCGATCAGCCCCCGCAGGACCAGGCTGTTCGTCAAGAAGGCATTGACCAGCACGAGGTTTTCTTTTTGGCGGGGAAGAAGATATGCACTCATAAAAAAGCCTATTTTTTAGCACAGCGGGCCGCTGAAGTCAACCGCAAAGCGGAGTTTTTTCTCGAGCGGGCGAGCAAAAAAAGAAGACAGAGTCCATTGAGGACGATGACAGATTCGACGACCCGGGCCAGGCCGGCCAAAGGGATGAGCAACGCTGAAGTCACCAGGGCACCGGCAAAAGATCCGATGAGATCGAAACCATAGCCGCGGCCGTAGTCGGTCTTGGCGCGAAGGTAGAGCTGGTTGGAGACGACGAAAAGACGGCCTCCCAGGAAACCGAAAAGAAGCAGGATGAGGAAGGAGATGAATTCGGGCAGGCGGGTCGGGATGACGACCCGGAACAAGACCAAAAGAGTCAATAAAGCAGCCTGGATAGCCGCCAGCTGGCCAAAAGCGACGTCCTTTTCCCGGGTTCGGAACAAGGCACCGAGAAAGAGCCCCAGCATGAACGTAGAGAGCAACAAAGCTATCCGTCCATAGAGATATCCATAGAGTGTCTGGTACCAGATGAGCAAGACGATTTCAGCCACGATCGTAGTCAAACCCATTACGGCCAGGGGAATCAGACTGTAGCTCGTCTCTTTTTTCTTCGCTTTGAGGACGGCGAGGAAGACAGAAAAAAGCAGAAGCGGAAATCCCAGAAGCCAGAACAGGGAAAGCCTGGACAAGGCCCCCATGATCCGTGATTCCGGCCCTTTGAATTGGGTGCTCCAATGGGTCGCCTGCAGGAAAAAGCTGACCGGAGCCAGGTCCGAGTTGATTCGGCAAGGGCCGGAGGCGAGGGTTTCATCGAGGTAGCGGACCCGGAGCGGATGGAGCCGGGATTCGAGCGACCGAGGCTCAAGATACCGGGTGGTAAGCTGCAGGGCAGTGATTCGGCGGCCAAGCTCTGCGGGGTCGATGGTCAATGGACCTGTGGAGGCCAGGAAGACGTTGCGGCCGCCGGGAACAACCCTGACTTCGGGGAAAACGATTCTTAGCGTGCAAAACAAGGAGGAAAGATACTGCTGAAGCTCAGGGCCGATAACATTCTCCGAGGAGGGCACCGAGAAAGAAAAAACTCCCCCGGACCGAAGGTGATTCTTGGCCAAAAGAAAAAATTCCTTGGTGTAAAATCTATTGACCTGGACGGTGGCCGGCTCCGGCAGGTTGAGAATAATGCACTCATACAGGTTGGTGGTATCGTTTAAAAAAGCCCTCCCATCCTGGAAAATCATGTGGACCCGGGGCGAAACCAGGGCTTTGGACCTCTCGTCGACCAGAAAGCGTCGCGACATCCGGATGATCTCCGGGTCGAGTTCGACGCAATCAACCCGGACAGCAGGATATTTTAGCAGCTCCTCAAGAGCTTGGCTGGCTCCGCCTCCTATAAGGAGTGTTCTGCCGGTTCCTGGATTCTGGAGAAGGGCGAAATGGACGGACTCCTCGGCCGCGGCGGTGTCGGGGAAGGAATAGACGGGCGAGTTATTGTTGTACAGGGTGTACTGTTCTTGTGTCTTGACGATTTGCAGCTTGCCGTACCGGGAATCGCGGCTGGCGATGAGCCGGAAAGGTTTCCAGTAGGCTCTTTGTGTCGGCATATCGGCCAAGGCAAATCCGGCCAGTACGGCCAGCAAACCCAGGGCCAAAGGCAGCGAAGGCTTGCGCTCATTCGAAAAATAGACCAGAACCGCGGCCACCCCCGCGATCATCGCGGTCACAATCCAAGAGGCGCCAAATAAGACCAGGAGAAAATAAACGGCCGGACCTGCTGCCACGGCCCCCAGAGATTCCCAAATGTAGACCCGTTTGATATCGCCGTTTAGGATGCTGACGTTGACGACGAAAAGGGCGCCGAGGGGAAATCCAATAAGGGCACAGACCCCCAGTGATACCAATATGATCGGAAACCAACCGACGATTTCTCCGGGAAGCAATCGGAACAGGAACCGCGAGAATCGGACCACCGCCAGGGCGAATGGAAAGATGAGAATTGCAGAAAAGAAGACCAGGGACAGGTTGGGAAACGACGGCCTCCTTCCCGCCGCCAGGCTTCCCAGTCCGCCCCAAAGAAGCCAGGAGGCGAGGACAATCCCGAAGGTGAGCTCGTTCCCGTAAAAATAGGCAGAAAACTCCCGAAGCAGGATGATTTGGAGAGAAGTGGCCAGAAGGCCGAGCGAAAAAGCGGGGAGATCTTCTCTCAAGCCCAGATTCCGGGAATGGGATTGCGGCAGAACCCGCAAGCTCCCTTTTCCAGGTGCATATTTTTTAGGGTGAGGCCGAAGCGCTCGATGATCGTTTTCCCACAGCGGGGACATTCGGTATTTTCGGATCGGTGCCCGGGGACATTGCCGAGATAGACATAATGAAGTCCTTCCCGGAGAGCCACATCCCGTAGAGCCTCCAGCGTAGAAAGAGGCGTGGGCGGAAGGTTCTTGAGCAGATACATGGGTTGGAACCGGGTGAAGTGGAGGGGAACATCCGGCCCGATTTCCTGGGCCATCCAGCGGCACATCCTCCGGGTATCCTCGAGGTTATCGTTGAGCGTCGGGATAACGAGGTAGACGATCTCGAGCCAGACCTTGCTTTTGTGCACCGCCTGGATGGCCTCGAGCACAGGCCGGAGTTCGCCATGGACGTAGGAATTGTAAAAATCCTGGCGGAAGGCCTTGAGGTCGATCTTGACCGCGTCGACCACCTGGAGAAGGTCCTGCAGTGGCTCGGGCCGGATATGACCACCCGTCACCACGCAGTTTCTTATTCCCTTCTGGCGGGCCCTCACCGAGGAGTCGTACATATATTCAAAAAAAACGATCGGCTCGGTATAGGTGTAGGCGATGGAGGCGCATCCGTATTTCGAAGCGGCCTCGGCCACTGCTTCCGGAGGAAGATCGAAATGCCGAACCTGCTCGGGACGCACTTGAGAGATTTGCCAGTTCTGGCAGAACTTGCAGTTTAGGTTACAGCCGGCCGTGGCGATTGAGAAGGCATCACTTCCGGGAAGGAAATGGAAGAAGGGTTTCTTTTCGATCGGATCGACATTGGCCGAGCAGGCCTTGCCATAAACGAGAGTGTAATAAGCTCCTCCGTCGTTCTCCCGTGCGCCGCAGTAGCCCCGCTCCTTGTCCCCGAGCTTGCAGAGGCGCGGGCAGAGGAGACATTCAATCTCCCGGTCGGGATGTTTCTTATAATAGCGGGCTTCGACGTGGGAGAGATTGGCGACGTCTTGGAAAGTGAAAAGATTCCCGAGGCTTTTGGCCGCGCCGGTCCCCAATAACAATCCTGTCCCTGCCAGCGATTGGCAAAAATGACGCCTTTTCATGCTCTCGGCTTTCCCCTAGAGATTATACCTCATCCTCGGTGATTTGAATGTCCTCAACGGCCGACCGGCCGATTTCCATGGCTTCGGCTGTCTTCAGATAGGCCGGTGGACGGCCCTCCTCCTGGAGCGAAGGAAGGCCCTTATTCGCACGCAAACCTTCGACCAGGCGCCAGCCGACCGCATCTGCAGCGACGGGGTCAAGGCTGAAGATGAGCCGGCTGCAGGGATAGGCCCACTGCGAATGGTAGGAGGGGCCGCGATGGTACTGGACGAGCAGGGCGTCGAGGATGGAAAGACGATGTTTCTTCTTGACCGCCGGTGTATCAAAGAGCTCCGCGATGTAGGGATCGCAGTGGGTATCATGGTACTTGTTGGGATTATGGATGGCGCCGAAATAGTTTTTCATCCCGGCTGTTATCCCGGCCAGGCCGTGGTCTTTGAGGATGGCGAGGCTGATCGAGGCGGTCACGAAATTCGTCTGGATAGTCGAGAAAAGGCTGCCGATATTGAGGTGAGAAACAAGTTCGGTCTCGTATCCGGCACCGGCCGTATCGGTCGCGAAAACCTTGAGCCCGGTCGAGCTGTCGGAGAGTTGATAACCCGCCGCCCGGAGCTCTCGATTCGTCCGGTCCCAGATGACAATGTTATTTCTAGAGATTTCGCTTTCAGAGAGGATGTTCGCCAAGGTCAGGGAGAGTTCGGGTCGCGTTGAGATCCTGGGGCCGCCGATGGTGTTGACCTTGATCCCCACACGGTCGCGCCGGGAAAAGAGCCGGATCAGACCATCTCTCGCCTCGCTTTCGCCGGTCAGATGGCGAATGCCGAGCGCCATCATGGCGGCGATTTTTGTCCCGTCGACCTCGCCGTCCCGCCCGATGACTCCTGTCCCTTTGATGACGACGACCTTGGACTTGCTCATCTCTCTATCAAAGTACATTTCTCCTGATAACCTGTCAACCGTGACACCTTAGCCAGAGGAGGAAATTTGCCAAAGACTCTGCCTTATAGTAAAGTCGGAAAAAATAGAAAAAACGGAGGGCACTATGACCACCAAGACCGCCAGATATATCATCGTCTTCCTGGGCCTGTTGTTTCTCTGGGTAGGCTTTGCTTCCAGCCAGGAGACAGCTAATCCTTCTCTCTCGGCCCTCCTGCCCAGACTGCCGGGATGGTCGCTCTCGGAGGCTCCCCGGGGCTTTTCTCCCGGCACTCTTTTCGAGTACATCAATGGAGCGGCCGAAAATTACCTGAGCTATGGTTTTCGCGAGCTCATCGTGGGCGATTTCAAGAAGGACGGGTCCACCGCTTCCCTTACGGTTGAAGTCTACGATATGGGTGACGAAACCCGGGCCTTCGGAATCTACAGCTCGGAACGCTACCCGGAAAGTCCTTTTTTAGACATCGGCACCCAGGGATATTTGGAAGAGGGGACGCTCAATTTTATCGTCGGCGGGCTCTATGTGAAGCTTCTTTGTTTCGACTGCGGCGAAGGCGCCGAAGAAACCCTGCGGTCAGCGGCTCAGCAGCTCGTGAATAAAGTCCCAGAAAAGGGTCAACTGCCCCCGCCATTGAGTCTTTTTCCGCGCGAGGGCCTGGTCAAAAACAGCGAAAAGTTTATCCTCCAGAATGTCCTCGGGTTCGGATTTCTTCATCATGGCTATCTAGCGGACTATCGGGCACAGGGTCAAGAATTCGACTTATTCATCATCCAGGGGACAAGTCCGCAGGACGCCCGGGACATGTTGGACCAGTACCTCGACAGCCAACGAAAGGGCGGCCAGCCTCCAGGAAAAATTCCCCTGGGCTATCAAGTGAAGGACCGCTATTCCCATAATATCTACTTCGCCCTCTCCGGGAATATGCTCCTCGGGGTGATGAGGATCCAGGACGGATTCGAGGGTTTAGGCGAAAAATACCTTGACCGGTTGATCCGGTCCGTCACCAAGTGAAGCCCTCATCAGGCCTTGCTAAAAGCCACCTAGGCGAAATCTTCCAGAGGGTGTTCTTCCAGAAACTCCTTCAGCTTTTGAAACTCTGTGCCCAGGGCTCCTATGGCTTTCCGGGCATTTTCCAAGTCTTTCTCCCGGCCGGCCCTCTCGATGGTCATGGCGAGCCCCTGGAGCGGCGCGAGGCTGAGGTTCGCCGAGGCTCCCTTGAGGCTGTGACCGACTTCCTGAATCTTTGTGGAGTCGCCGCGAGCGAGGGCCTCCTCGAGGAGGTGCCTTTTTTCGGAGAATTCCTGGAAATAGAGGTCGAGAAGATCCTTGAGAAACGAAGTGTCTCCTCCAATTCTATCAAGAACCGTGGGAAAATCGATCGGTTGACTGCCTTCGAAACTGATTGGATTAGGCATTTTTTTTCTCCTGCTTGCGGTTTGATAAGCCGTCGGCCACGACAATGCAGTTGCGCCCTTGGCCCTTGGCCTTGAGCAGCGCTTCATCGGCGGCCTTGATGAACTTCTCGGCGCTGAGAATCCCGGTGACGTCCGAGGCCGCGCAGCCTAAAGAGATTGTCAACGGGACCATATCCAATTCGGTCTTTATTCCTTTTTTGGCGACAGACAGGCGGATCCGTTCGGCTATCCTGATGATTTCGGAGGAGTCGCAGCGGGGGAGGACGACGATGATCTCATCTCCGCCATAGCGGCCGATCTTGTCCGATTTCCGGACTTTTTTCTTTATCCGAGAAACGACTTGGATAAGAGCCTGATCGCCGATATCATGCCCATAGAAATCATTGATCCTCTTGAAATAATCGATATCCAGCAGGATCACTCCCGTGGACACCCCCTCTCGATGTCCGCGCTCCAGATCCTCACTGAGAAATTTGGCGCTCTCATTGCGATTCCAGACCTTGGTCAAGCCGTCCCGGCTGGCGATGTCCTTGAGCTGGTTCTGGACGAAAAGCAGTTTATCCTCGAGATCGATAATCCGTCTCCCCGTCTGCAGGCGCGCCCGCAACTCCAGGAAGTTAACCGGTTTGGCCATGTAATCATCGGCGCCGGAGGAGAGTCCGGTGATGATATCCTGCTTGCGGTCTTTGGCGCTGAGCAGGATGATATACGTGTATTTATATTTCTTGCGACGGCGGATCTTTTGGCAGACCTCAATGCCGTCCATTCCCGGCATCATCCAATCCAGGAGGGCCATGCGCAACTCTTGGTCCTGGAGGGCTCGCCAAGCCTCGGCTCCAGTCCTCGCCGGCACGACATAGTAGCCCCAATTCAGCAGGTTTCTCTGGAGAATCTTTGAGCTGATGAGGTCGTCTTCGGCAATGAGGATTTTCATGGGCTCTTTTGGTCCTTAATCCCTGAGGTGTCGGCTAGGCTCGCTGCTTTCGTCTGCGGAGGCCCGGCTAATTCTCCGGACGCCTGATATTGATTCATCGTCTGGACAATCGTTTCGGCCAGCTGTTTGGCGTTGAGCGGTTTGGTAAGATATTCGTCCATCCCGACTTCGAGGCACCTTTCCCGGTCTCCCTTCATCGCATGCGCGGTCATAGCGATAATGGGGATATGGGTTCCCGTTTCCTTTTCTTTGGCGCGAATATGCTGGGTGGCCTTGAATCCATCCATCTTCGGCATCTGCACGTCCATCAGGATGAGCTCGAAATTGCCCTTCTCCAGGGCCTTCAAGGCTTCTTCCCCGTTCATAACTCCCATGACTTGATGGCCCTGCTTTTCGAGCATATAGAGGGCCACCTTCTGATTGACCAGGTTGTCCTCGGCGATCAGAATGCGATAGGTCTGCCGACCGGGTGTGTCCGCCTGCTCAGAGCCTAGAACCGTCTGCTCATTAGCTCTTCGAACCTTCCCGAGGACAGCGAGGATAGCTGTCTTGAGTTCGGAGGGGTTGATCGGTTTTCCCAAGTGAGAGTTGATGCCCACCTTAAGCCAGGGAGTGGCGTCGATTCGATTATTGGTTTTGCTCATCATCATAATAATGGATTTTGACAATTCAGGATTGTCCTTCAGGTAGTCCAGGATGATGAAGCTGTCATGACCGGGAAGGTTGGCATCAAGAAGAATAACCTGAAAGGATTTATTTCTCTCCTTGGCGTTGTCAAGGATAACCGTGGCTTCGTCGGCACTTTCGGCTTCTTTGACCTGGATCCCCCAGTGAACCAACGATTGGCTGAGAGCCTGCCGGGAGCTTGCGTTATCCTCCAGCAGAAGAAGCGGCAGCTCACTGAACGGCGTCTCCGTCGGCTTGAGAGAAGCCT
>CAYOZW010000112.1:0-10264 GCA_964408495.1 uncultured Eubacteriales bacterium | reverse complement strand
CGGCGTTACGCTGGCGGGAACCGACGGGACTGGTTCCCCGGGGTGCGGGGGCCGAGGGCAGCCTCCTGCACTCATTATGAAGGTTGCGGATCTCGGACTGCCTGCGAGGCCCAAATATTCGGAACAATGCTTTCTCTCGCTGTTTTTGGGATTTATTAGGATTGCTTTTTAGGGTGTTTTCTATTGGGGGGGGGTCAAGGTGGGGCAAGACCAATGAAACTGAGCATGCGGCCGCATTCATCTTTGTCGCGGCGGAAGCTCGGGTAGGCCGGGTCACAGTGCGTGCAAATGTCGACACTGAAGATATTTTCTGCTTTCATGCCGAGATCCATGAGCTGAAGTCGAGCCGCGGCCCGGAGGTCAAAAAGATATTTCTCCGGATGACCGGGGACCGGGGCAAACAGAGAGTCGGAAAAGCCTCCTTCGGCATAGAGAAACCGGACATCCTCCCCGACTTCATAGCAACCGCCGTCAATGCAAGGCCCGAAGGCCGCCAGGAGCGATCTCGGGTCGACGCCGTATCGCTCCGACATTCCTCGAACCGCTTTCTCCAAGACCTTTAGACGCGTTCCTTTCCAGCCGCAGTGGACCGCGGCGACGACGCGCGTCTTCTCATCCACGAGAAGAACCGGAAGACAGTCGGCCGTCTTGATGACCAGGAGAAAGCTGGGGACACGGGTGACCAGGGCATCTCCCCGGAGGCTCTGCCGCGGCCGCTTCTCGATGAAATGGACGATATCGGAATGGACCTGCTTGAGGAAGACCGGAAGGAATCCTTTCCAATCCCCGCTTCTTTTAAAGTCTCCCGCCTGCCAGCTGCGGTTTCCAAAACCATGACGCAAGTAGCCGATGTGTTCAAACCGGGGGACGAAGATTATCGAGGAACGCCGCGCCTGATTTTTCATCGGAAGTTTGTTTATCTTACCAGATCGCAGGTTTCATCGCGAGAGAGCTTGGGCGACGCGAAAATGCGGCCGGGCAGAAGGGAACGATCCATTCTCTATTTCACCCTCTCCCAAGCCCTCCCCCATCAAGGGGGAGGGATAGTGGGAAAATGGGGCCGGTCATTTTCTTTAGATTCCCCTCTCCCTTGATGGGAGAGGATGGAGGGAGAGGGTGAAAGAGTTAGACTGGTCCCACTTAAGATGGCGTCTCTCGCCTTGAACCGTGCGGCTTGATATAATTCACAGTCACAGCCATGGCAACAAAGGAGTTCGAGGCGGCCTATCTCAAAACGCACCGCCAGGGCCTTTTCCGTGAAAGGATCGAAAGGTCTCTGGCGCTCCTCGAAAGCTGCACTCTTTGCCCCCGACTCTGCCAGGTCAATCGTCTGGAAGGAGAAAAGGGAACCTGCCGGGCGGGCTGGCTTCCCGAGGTCTCGTCACATTCCCCTCACTTCGGTGAGGAACGGCCACTGGTCGGACTTCACGGGTCGGGGACGATTTTCCTCACCCACTGCAGCCTGTGCTGCCAGTTTTGTCAGAACTATTCGATCAGCCATCTCGGTGAAGGCCGTGGGGTCACTTCTGAGCGGCTGGCCCGGATGATGCTGGAGCTCCAGAACATGAGTTGTCATAACATCAACTTTGTCACTCCCACCCACTATGTTCCCCAGATCCTCGAGGCCCTGCCGGCGGCCATCGAAGAGGGCCTTCGCGTACCTCTTGTTTACAATTCGAGCGGCTACGATTCCGTCTCAACCCTAAAAATTCTCGACGGAATCTTCGATATCTATATGCCCGATTTCAAGTTCGCCAGACCCGGCCCGGCCGAGAAGTATTGCCAGGCGGCCGATTATCCCGAGGTGGCGCGGGGGGCCATTAGGGAGATGCACCGTCAGGTTGGTGACCTTGTTCTGGACGAGCTCGGTATCGCCCGGCGCGGCCTGCTTGTCCGTCATCTCGTCCTCCCCGAAAGGCTGGCCGGCACGGCCGAGGTCGTCCGTTTCCTCGCGGACGAAATCTCGCGGGAGACTTACCTTAATATCATGGACCAGTATTATCCCTGCGGGGATATCCCGCTGCGCTCGCCGCTCGGCCGCCGGATAACCTCCGATGAATACGAGGAAACGCTGCAGATGGCCAGCCAAGCGGGCCTGACCCGCTTGGACAAGCGGGAAAGATTCCGGCTTGTCTTCACCTGATCACCCTTTTCACCTTCTCCTTGTCCTCTCTCCCTTCCGGGGAGAGGGAGAATTGGACCAAAGATGCATCTCGAAATCCATGATTTCTATTTTGGGCACAGGGAGCCGCCCTAGAGCCCCCGTAGCGGAAGGGGGACCCGTCGGTTTCTTCCGACGGGGGGAACCGACGGGACTGGTTCCCCGGGGTGCGGGGGCTATGGGCGGCTTCCTGTGCCTAATGGGTTCACGGAAAATGGGAGGCATACTCGGGCCAACACTGAATTGACAGGACGGACGCACCCCGATATATTCTGAAAGAAGGAGCGTGTCCCATGAAAAACGTGCTCTTCCCAGTCCTCTTTCTCGCTGTGATCAGCCTGGTTTCGAGCGCCCCTCCCGAAAGGCCGCGGCTTCGTGAGTTCGGGATCAAGACGGGATCGCTCCCGCCCGGTCCGCTCAACGCCATCACCGATGTCGCCGGGGTCAAGGTCGGCCAGGTCACGATCATCGAGGGACCCGACATCCGGACCGGTGTGACCGCCGTCCTGCCCCACGAGGGAAATATCTTCCAGGAAAAAGTCCCCGCCGCCGTCTATGTCGCCAACGGTTTCGGCAAGCTCACCGGAACAACCCAGGTCGAGGAGCTGGGCACCCTGGAAACCCCTATCGTCCTGACGAACACCCTCAGCGTGCCCGCGGCCGCGGATGCCTTGCTCGATTATGTCCTCACCCTCCCCGGGAATGAGGAAGTCAGGTCCGTCAATCCCGTCGTCGGCGAGACCAACGACGGCTGGCTCAACGACATTCGCGGACGCCATGTCAAAAAAGCCCACGTCCTCGAAGCGATCCGGAAGGCCGCCGACGGTCCTGTGGAAGAGGGGAATGTCGGCGCCGGGACCGGAACGATGTGCTACGGCTTCAAGGGAGGGATAGGGACATCGTCGCGCCGTCTTCCTGAGACGCGCGGCGGCTACACCGTCGGTGTTCTCGTCCAGAGCAACCACGGCGGCATCTTCCAGATCAAGGGTGTCCTCATCCGCGACCTCGTCGGTGCGCTCGCCCCCGGCCAAACTCCGATGAGGGAGGAGGAAGGGTCCTGCATGGTCGTCGTGGCCACCGATGCCCCTCTCGATGCCCACAACCTCAAGCGGATGGCCAAACGCGCCCTCCTCGGCATTCCCCGCACAGGAGGGTATTATTCCGGCGGAAGCGGTGATTATGCGGTCGCCTTCTCGACGGCCCCCGAGAATCGCGTCCCCTACCGGCCCTCCGGGCCCACCCAAGTCGTGACTGTTCTCAGGAACGAACAGATGTCGCCTCTTTTCCTGGCTGCGGCCGAGGCCGCCGAGGAGGCCATCCTGAATTCCCTTTTCAAGGCGGAGAGGATGGAAGGCCGTGACGGGCACGTCGCCGAGGCGCTGCCGCTCGACAAGCTCAAAGGGCTGATTCCAGAAGCGAAGGAATGAAAAAAACGATCGGAATACTCGGGGGAATGGGGCCCGAAGCGACCGTCTACTTCTTCAACCTCATCGTCAAGGGCACCGCCGCCGCCCGGGACCAGGACCACATCCCGATCATTATCTATAATTTACCTCAGGTGCCGGAGCGCACGGCGGCTTTGCTGGGCAAGGGGCCGAGCCCGGTGCCATTGCTGAGGGAAGGAATCCGCCGGCTTGTCAAGGCCGGAGCTGATTTCATCGTTATCCCCTGTATCACCGCCCACGCTTTTCTGCCCGAGGTCAGGAAGGCCGGCCGCGTTCCCGTCCTCAGCCTGCTGGATGAAGCCCTGAGCTTTGCCCGAAAAAAGATCCCCGGGCTGAAAAGGGCTGGTCTCTTGGCCTCATCGGGGACGCTCGGCTCGGGTCTCTTTCATAGGGCCTTCGCCGCAGCCGGCGTCGAAATCATCACCCCGGCGGACAAGGAACAGGCCAAGGTCATGGACGCTATCTTCGGAAAGGCCGGGATCAAGGCCGGCTTTACCCGGGGACATCCGAGAAGACTCATCCTCAACGCCGCCCGGCGGCTGATCCACAGGGGAGCCCAGGCGGTCATCGCCGGCTGTACCGAGATTCCGCTGGTGCTCAAGGACGAGGACATCCCGGTTCCGCTTATCGAGCCAATGCGCATCGCCGCCCGGGCGGCCATCCTCAAAGCCGGCTATAAGCTCAAGCCATAAACAATTAAAGTGACAGCTACATTAATTCTTGAAGAAGTCAACTCCTGCCTGAATTAAGGTAGCTGTCACCTTAATTGAATGACCACATAGTTAATGGCCCTTGACCCGGCAGGAGAGTCAGCGGTAGAATAGATAGGAGTGTTTTTTGGGGGAATGAAGAAACCACGTCTGGGCATACTGGCTTTTTCTCTTTTTCTCACGGGATCAAATATCGGACTCGCCGGCACCGGGCCAAAACCTCAACAAGAACAAACCCAGCTTCGCCATGAAGTCAAGGTCACCCTGAAGCTGGTTCAAGTCTATGTGACCGACAAAGAGGGCCATCCCGTCCTGGATCTTACGAAAGACGATTTTCTGGTCTTTGATGAAGGCCAAAAACAGTCGCTTACCGAGTTTGAAAGGCATGTCCTCTCGTTGCCCTCACCAAAAGACAAGGTTCAGCCTAAGATTATCGCCACTCCTGCACCTCCGGCCCGCGACCTGATGCCGCGAAAATTTTTCCTGCTCCTTGATTTTGCCTTCAACAACGGCATCGGGATCGAAAAAGCCAGAAAAGCGGCGCTCCATTTCATCAATACGCAACTGCAACCGCAAGATGAAATCGGCCTGCTCTCCTACTCGGCCATAAAAAGCCTGACGATCCATGAGAACATAACGCCTGATCATGAAGCCGTGCGCCTGGCGGTCAGGCGAATCGGTATAGAGCAGATCGCCGGGAGGGCAGAAAATTTTGAAGCGGAATATTGGCAGGCAGCGGCGGAGGTGAACCCCGTTGATGCCAGCAAACCAGGATCTGTTTTCGGCGGCGGGGAAGACGTCTCCAACTTGGCCCGGAACCGGCAGGAGAGCAAGCTGCAGGCCCAGAACTTCGCGAGAAAAATGGCTGATCTGGCCAAAGCCCTCAGGTATATCCCCGGCCATAAGCACATCCTGCTCCTTTCATCAGGGATTCCCTATTCTCTCATCTACGGAATCCAGTCTCCCTTCGGCGCCGCCGGTGCCGGGGAATGGGGGGAGTTCTGGCTTCAGCAGAAGTTCGAGGAGATGTTCAAGGAGTTGAGTGCGGCCAACTGCACCATCTACGCGCTTGACACAGAGGAACTTCGTAAGAAGATCGGGAGCGATACCCGGACTCAGGGTTCGTTTACTCTCCAAAAAATGACGAGCGCGACAGGTGGTAAGTACTTCGGCAATATCAACAACTATGAACAGCATATCAGAAAGATTCAGGACCTAACCGGCTGCTATTATGTCCTGGGCTATTATGTCGATGACAAATGGGACGGCAACTACCATAAGATCAAAGTGGAGGTCAGCCGGCCCGGGCTCAATGTCCATGCCCAAAAAGGCTACTTCAACCCCAAGCCGTTCGCCGAATACAACGACCTGGAAAGGATGCTCCATCTCGTCGACCTGGCGCTGAGCGAGGAACCTCTCTTTCAGAATCCCGTTCGATTTCTTCTGGAGGTCATGTCGTGCGAGCCGGGCGGAAAAGGCAACCTCTGTTTGACGGCTGAAATCTCCACCGAGAAGATACAAGACGTGTTGACGGGGAAGTCAGAGTTCATCGCCGTTATATTTGATGACAAAGAGAATATCGTGACCCTCAAAAGAAACGAGAAAGAAACCTTTACCCTCACGGGAAAGCGGTTTTCTTTCGGCGCCGCTTTCTCTCTTCCTCCAGGCAGGTACCAGTGCCGCCTGGTCATCCGGAACCTCGAAAGCGGCCGGGCCGCCGTCGCCTCCGCCACCGCCGTCATCCCCGGCGAGTAACCCGCAGCAATAAAGAGTAACGCGTCATTGCGAGGAACGCAGTGACTAAGCAATCCCCCAACCGACAAGCAGAGATTGCTTCGCACCCAAAGGTAGCTCGCGTGAATTATGGTGACACTAAACTTAATTTCAGAAAAATCCCTGCCGGCTGGGAATTAAGTTTAGTGTCACCATAATTCTGGATTCTCTCCGCAGGAGAGAAGAACGAAGGATGAGTCGGAGCGAATTTGGCTCGCCGGGACAAATTCGCGTAGTGGCGAATCCAAGTCTTGAGCCGTTCCTTGACCAAGCGGGAACAGCCCGATAGAATAAAAAGGGATATATCATGAACATAAAGAACTCATTGGCGCGAGCTCTGCTCATAGTCTTCTGCCTGACCAGTTTTGGCCTGACTAAAACCATTTCGGTCGCCCAGGAAAAATATCAGCAAGACCAGCTCAAGTACGAAGTCCAGGTCGCGCTCAAACTTGTTCAAGTCTATGTGACTGATAAAAAAGGAAATCCGGTCACCGACCTGGCCAAGGAAGATTTCACCCTCCTCGATGAAGGAAAGCCGCAGACGATCACGGATTTTGAGAGGCACGTCCTCGCAGCCAAAGAGGAAGGAAAGCCGGAGCCCGCGGCCCGGCAGGACGATGAGCTTATGCCGCGCAAGTTTTTCCTTCTCTTCGATTTTGCCTTCAACAACGGGATCGGACTCGAAAAAGCCCGGGAGGCGGCCATCGGTTTCATCGAGGAGCAGCTCCAGCCGACCGACGAAGTCAGTCTCCTTTCCTACTCTGCCATTAAAGGCCTGAAGCTGCACGAGTATCTGACGACCGATCATAAAAAGGTCCGCAAGGTCGTCAAGCGAATCGGGATGGAGTCGATCTCGGGCACGGCAGAGAACTTCGAGGCTGTCTACTGGCAGGCGAAGTCCTTTGCCAACCCGGCCGACACCACCCGGTCGGGCACGGTCTTCGACCCCAAGGAGATCTTCGGCGAAGAGCGCGAATGGGGCTGGGAGCAGAGCCGGCAAGAGGCCAAGATGCAGGCCAACAACTTCGCCATCAAGCTGACCGAGATGGCCAAGGCCCTGAGATACATCCCCGGACACAAATCCATCGTCCTGCTGTCCTCGGGTGTTCCCTATTCCCTCGTCTATGGGATTCAGTCTCCTTTTGGCAAAATTGGGGTCGAGGAATTCGGGGAATTCTGGCTCCAGCAAAAGTTCGAGGAGATGCTGGATGAGTTGAGCGCCGCCAACTGCACGATCTATGCCCTCGATACCCAGGAACAGTCCGCAGTGATGGGCAGCGATTTGAGAATGCAGGGCGCTTCATCCCTCCAGAAGCTCACCAGCGCCACGGGCGGCAAATATTTCGGCAACATCAACAACTACGAAGAGCATATCGAAAAGATCCAGGCGCTAACCGGTTGCTACTATGTTCTCGGCTATTATGTCGGCGAAGCCTGGGACGGAGCTTTCAGGAAGATCAAAGTCGAAGTCAACCGGCCCAACTGCAATGTCCTCGCCCAGAAGGGATATTTCAACCCCAAGCCGTTCAAGGAGTACAACGACCTCGAGAGGATGCTCCATCTTTTCGACCTGGCCTTGAGCGAAGCCCCCCTCTTTCAAGTCCCCGTTCGCTTTCCTCTCCGGGTCGTGCCCTGCCCGCCGGATGCCAAGGGCAACCTCTGTCTGGCCGCCCGGGTCCGCCTCGAAGACATCCGGGAAATCCTGACGGACGTCGTCGAGATGGTCACCGTCATTTTCGACGATAATGACAACGTCGCCAACATGAAAAAGAGCCTCATCAAGGTCTCCGAGCTCAAAGGAGAGACTGCATCGTTCGGGGGCTCGTTCTCCCTGCCCGCGGGCGCCTACAAATGCCGTCTGGTCATCCGGAACCTCGAGACCGGCCGGGGCGCCGTCGCCTCAACCAACGCCGTCATCCCCGGCCAGTAAGCCTGGCCTTAACGACCTCCCTCTCTCCGACCCTCTCCCATCCAGGAAGAGGATCAACACGTGGCGGTTCTATGGGGGCCGAACGGACTGACAAAGCACCAACTAAGACCAAAGCGAAGGGTATAGGCGAGGAAGTCCGTTGACGACTAGGCGGGCGTCGCGAGGCGTCGCAGACGCCGTGGCGATCTCATGGAGATTGCTTCGTCACTTCGTTTCTCGCAATGACATCTTCCTCGCTGGGGAAGCGAGCGGGCTGACGAGCCTTATACCCTGAGCCATTCCTTGACTTTAGGGGGATGTTCGGGTATAAATCCCCTATCCGATCTGCCAATAGAGGAGGTGAAATTTATTGGCTTTTATCGTTGTTGATAACGGAGAATCCATAGAAAGCGCTCTCCGGCGGTTCAAAAGACGGGTCCAGCAGGAAGCCATCATCAAAGAGATCAAGAAGCACGCCGTGTACTTCAAGCCCGGAGAGAGAAAGCGGATGAAGGAAGCTCAAGCTCGCAAGCGCATGAGGCGGCGGATGAAGCGGGATCGCGATCTGGATTATTAGGCCTTTTCGACCTTCCCGGATCCAACTTCCAAGGCAGTTGTCAAACATCCAAGCATCGAGCGACCAGAGTCGAGAGTCTGCCCCTGGGGACGGGTCTGTCCGTCTGCCCAAACCTCCCTGGCTGAAGGTCAGGCTACCGGCTCACGGCAACTTTTTCCAGGTCTCCGATATCCTGAAAAAAAATCACCTACAAACCATCTGCCAGAGCGCCAAGTGTCCCAATATCACCGAATGCTGGACGGCCAGAACGGCCACCTTCCTCATCCTCGGCGATACGTGCACCAGGAGCTGTGGTTTTTGTGCCGTCAAGAAGGGCCCACCACTGGCGCCCCTTGACGATGAACCGTCGAAGGTTGCGGAAGCCGTTGATTCTATGGGGCTCGACTACGCCGTCATCACTTCGGTCACCCGCGACGACCTCCCCGACGGAGGCGCCTCGGTCTTCGCCAGGACGATCCGGGCGATAAAAGACAAACGGCCCGGGGTGAAGGTGGAGGTCCTCATCCCCGATTTCGGAGGGAGCGAGGAAGCTTTGGCCGAGGTCATCGCCGCGGGACCGGACGTCCTGAACCACAACCTGGAAACAACCGAATCCAACTATCCCCGTATCAGCCGCCCCTCCAAGAACTACGGGCGATCTCTCGCCGTCCTCGAAAGAGCCGGCCGCAGCGGCGCCCTGACCAAGTCCGGCCTTATGGTCGGGCTGGGCGAAACCAAACTTGAGCTCAGCCAAACGCTCCAGGACTTGAGGAGCGTCGCTTGTCAACTCCTGACGATCGGGCAATACCTGCAGCCGACAAAAGACAGCCCCCCGGTCAGTCGGTATTATTCCCCCCAAGAATTTGAAGCCCTGAGAGCGCGGGCGCTTGGTCTCGGTTTCAGGGAAGTGGCGGCCGGTCCGCTGGTCCGGAGCTCATACCAAGCTCATAGACTGTTCAGTTCTTCTGCGGCGGGAGACGCCTGAGGCCCATGCGCTACCTGGTTTTCGCTGACATCCATGGCAACATGGAAGCCTTCGTGACCGTCCTGAAGTTCATCCAGAAGAAAAAGATCGACCATTATCTTTTCCTGGGCGACATGGTCGGCTACGGCGCTTCGCCCAACGAGATTATCCAGAAGATCCAGGCCCTGAAACCCCTCTCTTTGATTCGGGGAAACCACGACAAGGCCGTCTGCGGCCTGGACTCCGTCGAAACGTTCAATCCGATCGCCGCCTCGGCCATCTTCTGGACCAAGGAAAAGATTCTGAAGAAGAACTACAATTACCTCTGCCGTCAGAAGCAGGGGCCCCAGTTCGTCCATGACACCATCACCATCTGCCACGGCGCTCCCTTCGACGAGGATTATTACATCTTTGGGGAATTCGACGCCGCCGAGGCCTTTGAGCACATCAAAACGCCGGTCTGCTTCTTCGGCCACACTCACTTCCCTTTCGTCTACGCGGAAAAGGACAGTATCGTCGAGGGGACCTTCATCGAGGGGGAAACAGCCGAGGTCAAGCTCGAAAAGGATGTTCGTTACCTCGTCAACCCGGGCTCGGTCGGCCAGCCGCGGGACCGGAATCCTCACGCTTCCTTCGCTATCTACGATTCGGAAACTCGCCTTCTCAAGTTCCAGCGTCTCGAGTACAACATCGAGGAAGCCCAGAGGAAGATCCTGGCGGAGCGGCTTCCCCCTGCCCTCGCCGAA
>CAYOZW010000111.1:6452-10341 GCA_964408495.1 uncultured Eubacteriales bacterium | reverse complement strand
AGCCGGAATACGTCGAGCGCGGACTGGCTCGCGTCGAGCAATTGTTCAACGATCTCAAAAAGAGCGAGCGCTAGACTTCTCCTGTCCGTTATATGCCGAGATATCCAGAAACCCATGACCGGAGAGGTTGAAAAGGATCACCTTCTCCTCCCCTGTCTTTTTTGCGTTTAACGCTTCTTCGATAACAGCGGCGATGGCATGGGCGGATTCCGGCGCGGGCAAAACCCCCTCCGCCTTATAAAACGTCCGGGCGGCATTGAAGACGATTTCTTGAGAATAGGCCCGCGGCTCGACAATCCCAAGCTTCACCAGGTGGCTGACCAGGGGCGCCATACCATGATAACGCAGTCCTCCGGCGTGGATGGACGGCGGCACGAACTCCATGCCCAGGGTATGCATAAAGAGGAGCGGAGTCAGGCCGATACTGTCTCCATGGTCATAGCGGAGTTCTCCGCTTGTTAAAGTCGGACAGACCTCCGGTTCAACGGCGATATACCGAGTTTTCTTATTTTCCCTCAGGTCCTTGCCGATAAAAGGAAAGGAGATCCCGGAAAAGTTCGACCCGCCTCCCACACAGCCGATGATGATGTCCGGCTCGGCCCCGAGCTCCTGAAGCTGCTTATCCGCTTCGATGCCGATGACTGTTTGGTGAAGGAGGACTCCGTCGAGGACCGACCCCAGCGAGTACTTGGCTTTCGGGTCCTTGATGGCGGCCTCGACCGCCTCAGAGATAGCGATTCCCAGGCTTCCTGGATGATCCGGGTCTTGGTCGAGAAAGTGCTTTCCCGACTCGGTCAGAGCGCTCGGGCTCTCGGCCACCCTCGCTCCAAACAGCTCCATCAGAATCCTGCGTCCGGGCTTTTGTCGGAAACTCACTCGAACCATGAACACTTTGACATCCACTCCGAAGACAGAGCCGGCATGGGCGAGGGCAGACCCCCATTGCCCGGCTCCTGTCTCCGTGGTCAGGACTTCTATGCCTTCCTTCGAGGCCAGATAAGCTTGCATGAGAGCCGTGTTGCTTTTATGGCTCCCGCATGGACCGACACCCTCATATTTATAAAAGATGCGTGCCGGGGTCTCGAGGGCCTTTTCCAATGCGGATGCATGAACGAGAGGGCTTGGCCGGAAGACCGAGTAGGCTTCGCGAACTTCCTCAGGTATCAAGACGAACCTCTCCATCGTTCCGCTTTGGCCGACAAATTCCCTAGGAAACAGGGGATCCAGGTCTTCGGGACGAAGCGGTTCCTTGGTCCCGGGGTGGAGAGGCGACGGGGGAAGGGTCTCCAGGTCGGCCTTGATGTTGTAGAATGATTCTGGGATATCGGCGCTCTTTCGACAGGCAAATCGGTTCATTTTTTTCTCCTCAACGTGAATGGTTTTTATTAAAGGGCTTGGAAAAAAAGGTAGAGAGGGGGGAATTACAGGGCGGCGCGGACCGCCCACCAGTTGGAGAGAGAAAGAACGGCGGCGGATATCAAGTCGCGTTCTTCCTGTTCGGGCATGGGCACATTATAGATATCGGCGACCGCTTGTCAAGCTCCCGTCGGCTCTCTAACGAAAAGTGTGCTGATAAGGAAGAAGGTGGGGAGTATGATCAGCCGAAATCAGCCTAGCTCGCGTTCGGGTTCTTAACGCCGTTCCCTCAACGCTGTTCTCGGCGGCTGCGGAACTCGCAAATACAAAACTTACTTTCTTCGGTTGTTAAGTCTAACCTGACTATTCACTTCCCGATTTTCCTCTCGTGCTCAAACATCCTCGCCACCCGCCCATCCGGGTTCCCTCGAAGAGCATCTCGGTAAGGCTAAACCCTCAATGGTCGCTGCGGCCGATTGCGGCTGATCCCCTCCCTGGCCTGACATTAACCACACTTTTCGTCACAGAGCCGCTCCCGTCAGGAGATTTTCTCGACGCGGAATTTTTCGATAAGCCGGACGGGATGGTAGGACATCTTCGCTTTCCTCAGTCCTTCTTCGTCCAGGTCCTGTTCCCGATTGATGAAAGGGACGGAACTCCAGTATGTCTGGCAGAACCGCTGGTTGATCACGGCGTAGAGACCGGGGATCTCGGGGTTGGCTTTTTCGATGTGCACGACGGCCGTCTCTGTGTTGAGTAGCTCCCCGAAAGTGAACGCCTCGACCCGGCCATCAATCAGGATAGCGGCGCCTTTGATATCCAGGTCCTCATAGCCAGACAGAGCCGCTCTGACGGCCTCCCACTCGTCAAGGAGATTCATATCCTCGGCGCAGCGCTTCAGCTCGCACCACTTCTCTTGGAAATCAAGACAGAGGGAGATGTTTTCCGGTCCGATCGGCCTGAATTCGTAGGCGCGGCCGGCGTTTTGGAGAAACCGGTTGATGTGGTTCCTCTTGGCGTGATATTTGCCGCCCTTGAGGCCGCTGAGGTCGGAACTCCTGTAAATATAGTCGAATTGTTCGCGCCGAGGTGAAACCTCAAAATCCTCCTCCCCGCTGAGTTCACTCACGAATTTCGCGTCGGCGCGCTCGATCCGAGGTCTGGCGACTCCCCGCTCGTCGCGCAGCCAGCCAAGGGCTCTCCGCGATACCTCCAGCCTGGACCCTCGACATACAGGTTGCAAAAAAAAGGGGGGCTCTCCTTCCTTCTGCCCGAGCAAGAGAAGACACTCCCCGTCCAGCGACCATTGCCAACGATAAAGAGTCCGCCAGATATAGAGGTTGGTGAAGGTCAACTCGGAAGTCTCCGGCTGGCCAGTCCAAAGATTTTTCTGGATAAGAGGCCGGTCCTCCAGGGAGAGCGGCTGAAATTCCGGGAAGACCGCCATCCGTTTTGGGCTAGAACCCGGGCCAGAAACTGAACTGGAAATACCAGCCCTTGCCCGGCCGGTCAAAGGGCTTGACATAATTGACGCCCACGACCATATAGCCGAAGACGTTCACCCGAAGGCCGATGCCTGCACTGGAGATAGGCTTGCGCGTTCCCCCCAAGAAATTGGGCTTGTTGTTCTGGCCCTCTGAATCCGCGTACCAGGCGACCCCCCAATCATAGAAGGCGATCATGTCGATGGGAAAAGCTCCATAATATCCCTTCCCCAGGCCCAGGACTCCGAGCAGCGGAAAACGAAGTTCGGCGTTGGCGACCAGCATCTTGGAGCCAAAAAGCCGGCTCTGGTCGAACCCTTCGCCTTCGGGATATTCGCCGCTTCCATAGGAATAGTAATCATAGCCGCGGACGAAGCTTTGATAGCCAATGTAAAGCGGATACATCCGTTGGTCCTCGGCGTCTCTCCCGTAGCGGCCATAATGAAAGGCCCGGAAGGCGAGCGTGAACGGCCGGACGGGCATGAAATAGCGGCGGTAATCGACCATGATCGAGTACATGTTGAAGGAGCCGAAGGTGGGGGTCGCTTCAAGAATATAGCTTTGACCCAGGATCGGTCCGGTCGCTCCAAAGAGCGAACTGTCATAGACCAGAGCGAAACTCGTGTAGGCATATTTAATGCTTGGCGCCGAGGGGAGCTTCTCGACATCACGATAGACAAGGCTTCCATCCAAGAGCGAATAAGCCTGGGTGATGATCTCCGTATCGAAGTCGATATATTGATAGCCTGCGTACATTTCCACCCGCTGGACCTGGTTGAAAGGATAGGCCAAGTAGCCGCCGACCTGATAATTGAACTGCCAGGCCAGGTACTGCTGTTCGATATAGAGCTGATTGATTTCGTCGTAGGAAATTCCGTATCCCCCATATACATAAGGAATGCGGCCGACCACCGCTCCCCAATTCAGGCGGTTCCGAGAATTCTGGTAGCTGAGGATTCCGGTGAGGTCTTTCAGCCGGCTCGAGGACTGGACGGTGGTGGCGAGAGAATGGAAGCCGAGCATATCGGTCCAATAGAGCCCGATTCCCC
>CAYOZW010000111.1:0-6442 GCA_964408495.1 uncultured Eubacteriales bacterium | reverse complement strand
CCGCCCGCATACGTCCCGAACCTGTCGATGCCGACAACGAACAGGGGCGGGGCGACGTAATCGAGGGTGAGCTTGGGCTTATAGGACGAAGAGGTGAATTCGACCTGCTCGGGCAGTCCGAAAAGCGGATTTCTCAGCAGGCCAAGTAGGGCGCCGCCGGGCTGTTCCCGCGGCGGCAGGACGGAGAGCAGCGTTCCCCCGAAGGTGGCGATGTCGGGACTCCCCTGCATGGCCTCTTCTCTGTCGACCATGTAAACGGTGTAATAGCTGTCGTCATAACCGGAATAAGCCAGCTGTCCCGTACCCTGGGCGACCGAGATAGCCGGGCTCAGGTCGGCGATTCCGCTCACGCCGGTGTAGAGGTTTGTGATCTGAAATATCTTTTTTGTGGCCAGGTCGATCCGGTAGATATCGGTCTTGCCGCTCTGATCGGAGGTGAAGACGAGGCTTTGGCTGTCCCTGGTCCATTGCGGGTTGGTGTTCTTGGCGGCCGAAAAAGCGGGGATGCGCTCGATCTTCCCGGACACCGGGTCGATGAGGGCCAACTCGTAATCGCCCATGCTCAGCAGGGTCAAATCGGTGGTGAAACGGTCGGTGACGAAGGCGATGTGCCGGCCGTCGGGTGACCAGCTCGGATGGAGGTCGGCGAAGAAATCATCGGTGAACGCCTTCAAACTCCCGACCTCCAAATCATAGAGAAAAAGGTCCGACTTGCCGCCGGTCAGGCCGGAAAAGGCAATATACCTTCCGTCCGGCGACCAGGTCGGTGTGTAGATCTCGTCCAGGTTCTTGATCTCGATCTCCCTGACGATCTTTTTTTTCTCCAGGTCGTAGAAGGCCAGAATGGGTTCTCCCTTCGAGATGGCGCCGAAAACAAAGGTCCTTCCCTGAGCATCCCAGGCGCCGGCAGAGCGGATAAACTGGAGGCTTTCGAACTCGGGATCGACAGCCGTCTGGGTAATCTTGTCGATGATCTTGCCTGTCTGGGCGTCGGCGAGGTATAAGTCGATCGCGAAAAGGTCACGGGTGGACAGAAACATGATATGCCGGCCGTCGGGGCTGATCGCGGGGGAGACGTTGTAAGGATTTTTTTCTTCTCCCTTGATGAGCACCCGGCTGTCCGGGTCGAGGAGCTCTGTTTCCTTCAAAACCTTCTCATATGCTTCCTTGTAAGCGCCCTGCCAGTCTTTGGTCAATTGTTCATAGGAGACGCCCAGGAGCTTGGTGGCCGCCATCTCCATATCGCCCACCCGCCCGACGCTCTTCATCAGCCGGGAAACCATTTCGTCTCCCCAGCGTCCCGTAATATAAGCCCAGAGGGCCTGCCCGTAGCGGTAGGGAAAATATTTGTAGGGATTGTCGAGTTTTTTGAGCGAAGGGATAAAATTGCGGCGGCTGGCGTCGCGCATCCACATGGCCGTATGCGGGTCGACCGAACCGATGGACAGGTATTCGGCCATTCCCTCGACGAACCAGAGGGGAACGCGGGCCAGGCCCATCCCCATCCCTCCCCCCCCTCCCGGGCCGCCGGGAGAAGTCATATCGTACTGAAAGGCATGGACCAGCTCATGACCGATGACGTGGTCTGTCTCGGCCGGGGATGTCCCGACCGGCAGGATGATTCGGCGCTTGAATGACTCGGTGACTCCGCCGGTTCCCTCTCCGATCAGCCCCGTCAGGGCGGTTGTTTGTTGAAAATGCGGGCTACTCGCGTAGAGGATCAGCGGCTGTCGTCCTTTGAGTTCGTGGTTGAGCATCCTGGAGAAACGAGCATACCAGCGCTCGGCCATCCGGGCGGATTCCTCGGCCACGCTTCTGAACTCGGGATAAAAATAGACGTCGAAATGCTGCGTCTTAATGATCTTATAATCAAACTTCTGATATTGAACCTTGTTTCGGCCGAAATACTGGGCCTCGAGCGGGCGGCTGAGGATCGAAAAGGAAAAAGCCGCTACCAAAATCACCATCCCCGTTTTTATCTTTTTGAACATCGTGTCCTCCTAGTTTTCAGGCGTCTTAGATGGCCGTCAAAAGCATCGTTCTAAATACTACTATCCCTATATATTCTATCAAATTAGTTTCGGCCTGACAAACGGCCGGGTCAACTCTATGCTTCATGTATTCTTATTAATATTAGCACATCAATCGACATATATAGAGCAACTTTTGTGCCAGAATGGTGAACTTTTTCAATCTGGAGGGGCCGGCGTACAGAAAAAAATGGAGCAAATCAGTGTCCCTTAGCGAGGACAGATGTCGCTTTCTAATGGAATGAAAGATTCGGGGCTCGGCATCCCGGATCAATCGCCTAGGCGGTTAAACCAGATGATTTCCTCTAAATTTTTCCGGGGCTTCTCCCGGGGCTTCTTTTCGTAGTGCCCGAGGGTCATCAGGCAGACGATTTTGTATCGCCGGGGAATGCGAAAAAACTTTCGAGTTTTCCGGCCGTTGAACCAGCCGATCCAGCAAGTCCCCAAGCCGAGCTCTTCCGCCTGGAGCGAGAGTTGTCCGCCGGCGATGCCTATGTCGATGAGGTAGAAAGGAACCTTCCGGATATACATGCCGATGCGGTTGGAGAGAAGGTCCGGCCGGGCGAGGATCAGGACAAGCACCGGCGCCTTGGCGGCGAACCGGGAAAATTTATAGATCCCCGAAAAAGCGGCCGCGGCGAAGCGGTCCCTGATATCGGGGTCATCTATGACCAGAAACCGCCAAGGTTGGACGTTCTCGGCCGAGGGGGCCAGCCGGGCGGCTTCCAGACAAGCGAGCACCTTTTCCCTTTCCACGGGGCTGTCGAGATAGCGCCGGACGCTTCGACGGCCGCTCACCAACCGCTGGAAAGGGGTCCGCTCTAAATTCATTATCATGGCTCATTCAATACCATAAAGCGGCCCCCCTGAAAAGAGCCAGGGAATTTCCTTGCTTTTTCGATTGGAGGTAGAATACTTTATGTTGAGTTTTTGAAACCCAAGCCATGGAGGCCGTCATGAGCAAGAAATTCCTGCTCGGGATCAGTGCAATCCTTGTCCTCGTCTCGGTCGCTTCGACCTCGCCGCCCGGAAGGTTTGGAGTCGGACTGATCTTGTTCGAACCGTCAGGCCTTTCGGCCAAAGCCTGGCTGCGAGGCTCCGCGGCTCTTGCCGGGGGACTCGGCTGGTCGGCCGAGGAAAGCCACTATCTTCATCTTCATGTCGATTTTGTTTTCAGCAAGGTCCGTCTGGCCTCCGACCGGAACCTTGACCTCGACTTCACCTTGGGAGCCGGCGGCAAGCTCATTTTCCGGGACCGCGATAATGCCTGGTTCCGGTTCCCCCTCGGAATCGATTTCCTGGTCAAGCGGTCGCCGCTCAATTTCTTTTTCGAGGTCGTTCCTTCTTTCAACTTTTCTAAGCTCAAGCTCTTCGGGGCCATCGGCTTCCGCTACGTCTTTGAGTCCTAAAAAAATATTGCCCTCGTCTGACCTTTCTGCTATAGTCGATAAAACAACCGCAGCGGTTGGTTAATTCATTAGAGAGAAGGAGAAGAAACCATGAAGAGAATGGCCGCTACCGTTTTTGCTTTTGCTTTGGTGCTGGGCGGGCTAATGTCCTGTAGCAAGACGACCGCCCCCAAGGCCGGATCGGCCAAAGCTACGGACATGCTTTCCCTGCTCCCCGTTGATTCCAAGGGGGCTGTGGTCATCGATGTCCACCGGATCATGCAGACTGAATTTGCCAAGAAATCGATTGCCGAAAACAAGGACAAGGCCAAGTACGATGAATTCGTCCAGATGACAGGTATAAACCCCGAGCAGGATATTTTCTTTTTCGTCGGCGCGATGATGGGGGATATCGGGCAGAAAGAGCCCGATGGTGCCGGCTTGGTCAATCTAAAATACGACAAGGATAAAATCCTGGCGCTGGTCCAGAAAGAAGGGGGCACATTGACCCAGGACGATTATTCCGGCTTGATGCTCTATCACGCCTCTGGGGGTGAAGAAAAGAAGCCTATGAGCTTTCTCTTTCTTGACGAATCCAACATCCTTTTGGGTTCGGATGCCGCTGTCAAAAAGGTCGTCGATGTCTACCAGAAAAAGGCCGACAACATTTGGAAAAACGAAAAAATCTCCGCACTGCTCAAAGGGATGAATACCACCGCCATGGTCTGGGGAGGATTCTCAATCCCAGCGGAGACCATGAAAGAAGCCTCCTCCCAGAACCCGATGCTGGGCGCTTTTTCCGATATCCGCTCCGTCGTCCTGGCTTTTGACTACAAAGATATGACCCTCCTCGCCGAGATCAAGGCGATGAGCCCGGACCCGGAAAAGAACAAGCAGATGGGCGATGCTTTGAACGGATTCAAGGCGCTCGGAGCCGGAGCCGCCGCCCAAGAGCCCCTCTGGGGCGAGCTCCTGAATAAGATCGAAATCAGCTCGGCCGCCGACTACGTCAAGATCTCCGCCAGCCTGTCGGAGGAGTTGATCAAGAATCTGGGCGAAAAAATGAAGCCAAAGAAGGCGGAGGAAATGCCGGAAGAGGACCCGAACTAGTCGTCCAGAATATATTCCTTCTTCGTAAAGAGAAAACACGCTAGCGCCAGGAGCGCGGCCGTGATGAGAAAGAGCATCAGGAGGGCGAGCCCCGGTTGAGTCGGCTCTAGCCGGAACGTCAGGATGGAAAACCGTCCCGATGAGGTCGCCGGCAGGAACGACTTCAGGTAATGGCCGATGGCCAGCCTCTGGGTCGATCCCGGAAAATACTGAATGATGTTCTCCCAGCCGAAACAGAACAACAGCCCGAAAAAGATCGACCGCTTCAAAAAACTCCCTAGGAATGTGAACAGGGCGCCGTAGGACATCGCCGCCAGGATGAGGACTCCCAGATACCGGCCGAGGAGCCGGTAGACAGCGGGATCATCGAGGCGATCCAAGTTGAGGACAAGGAACGATAACAGCAGCCCCACAGTGACCATTCCGGCCATCACGACCGTATAGGCGGCGTACTTGCCCAGCACGACGGCCGCTTTGGGTATGGGCCTGGTGATGAGGTAGGGCAAGGTCTTTCCCTCGATTTCCTCCGAACAGACCGAAGTCCCGTAAAAAAGGGCCAAGATGAGAATGATCAACTGGAGGTAGAAGAGCATGATCAGGTTGTTGAAGAGATAGCCGTTCCCGCCGCCGGGTCTGCCGGAAAAAATCTGGTTGAATTTGATGACCAGCGAAACGGCGACCGGCAAGAAACTGAACAGGAAGAAGAACCTGGTCCTTTTCGCTTTTCGTCCCTGCGGAAAAAAGACGCTGAAAACGCGTCCGACGGAACCCCAGAAAAAACGGAGGTTGAAGGTTGGATGGGCGGTCATGCTATTTCCCTACGAGGTAGTCGAAGACGGCCTGGAGGTTGTCGTCTGGGGAAGTGATCTCCTCGACCTCCATGCCGGTCTCAACGAGTAGGCTGAGCAGTCGGGTGAAGAATTGATCCCGGTTACTGGTTTCAGCCAGGAGGGACCTCGCATCCGGGCCGAAATGCACTTTCTGGACATCGTCCTCCTGCAGAAGCCGGGCGGCCAGGCGCCGCGGGTCGGAACACTTGACGGCCACCATATGGGGATGGGCCTCGATGAGGTCCCGGATGTAGTGGATGTCCCCCCGGGCGAAGACCTTGCCCTGGTGGATGAGGATGATGTTGCTGGTGAGGGCTTCGATCTCCGGGAGGACGTGGCTGGAAACGATCACCGTTTTGCCTTCCTCCTTGTAGCTTTTGATCAGGCGGATGAGTTTCCGCTTTCCCAGCGGGTCCAGGCCGCTCATCGGCTCGTCGAGGATGATGATCTCCGGCTCGTGGGCGATGGCCTGGGCGAACTTGAGCCGCTGGCGCATGCCCCGACTGTAGGCCCGGATGAGCCGGTCCCGGTCCGTCGCGAGATCGACGATCCCGAGGGCCTTTTCGGCCCTGGCGCCGAGTTCGGCCTTCGGGATACCTTGGAGCTTGAGGAGGCTGGTCAGGAAAACCCAGCCCGTCATCTCCTCGTAGAAGGAGTCGTGTTCGGGGCAGAATCCGACGCGGTAAAAAAGGGAGGGATTGTTCTGGACCTTCTGACCGAAAATCCGGACGGTCCCGATGCTGGGACGGATCTGCCCGGTGATGAGCTTGAGAAAGGTCGACTTTCCCGCGCCGTTCGGCCCCAAGAGCCCGACGATCCCGGGCTCGATTTCGAGGGTCACATCGCTCAACCCGAGGACATTCCCGTACCACTTGGAGAGCTTTGAAGTTTCGATCACGGCCGTCATTTGACGACCTCCACACTCCGGACTTTTTTGTCCAGGACGATGGCGGCCGTCGTCGGCACGCGACACAATCCAGTGATCCGCAGCTACTACCAACATCTGCTCCAACTCGGCAAAGCGAAGAAGCTCGCCCTCGTCGCCTGTATGCGAAAACTCCTTTGTATCCTCAACGCCATCGTC
>CAYOZW010000110.1:0-10438 GCA_964408495.1 uncultured Eubacteriales bacterium | reverse complement strand
ATAGAGGGATGCTCGATGAAATCCGGGTCAAGAAAGCGGCCCAGCATAACCTCAAGCGACTCGACGTCGATCTGCCCCGCAACAAGCTGATCGTGGTCACAGGTCCGAGCGGGTCGGGGAAGAGCTCGTTGGCCTTCGACACCCTGTATGCCGAAGGTCAGCGCCGCTATATCGAGTGCCTCTCGACTTACGCCCGCCAGTACATCGAGCAGATGGAAAAGCCCGAGGTGGAGTCGATCGAGGGGCTCTCGCCCTCCATCTCCATCGACCAGAAGACCATCTCCTCCAATCCCCGGTCCACTGTCGGGACGGTGACCGAGATCAACGACCTGCTGCGCCTTCTCTACGCCCGCGTGGGGACGCCGCACTGTCCGAACTGCGGCCGGCAGGTCAGCTCCCAGACTCCAGGGCAGATCGTCCATCGAATCCGGGAGTCGTTGGCCGGAGAAAAGCTGGCCATCCTGGCTCCGGTTGTCAGAGGGCGGAAGGGAGAATATTCGCGGCTCTTCGAGAAGTTCCAGAAAAAAGGTTTTCTCCGCTTCCGACTGGACGGGAAATTCCGGGAACTGGGAGAGCCGGTCCGGCTGCAAAAGACCAAGAAACACAACATTGAGGTCCTGGTGGACGAGGTCTTGGCCTCCAGAGAAGCAGCCCCGCGGCTCGAGGAAGCCGTGGAAACAGCCCTGGAAATATCAGGCGGAGACCTGCTCGTCGTCCGGCCGAACGGGGAAGAGGTTTTTTTCTCGCTCAAGCTTCTCTGTCCGTTCTGCGAAGTCAGCCTGCCCGATCTCGAGCCACGGAGCTTCTCGTTCAATAGTCCTTATGGAGCCTGTCCCCGCTGCCACGGGCTGGGATTCCAGACGATCCTCAACGAGTGGGGCGAGGTCGAGCTCACTGCAGACGTTTGTCCTCAATGTCGAGGAGCCAGGCTGAGGAAAGAGAGCCTGGCCGTCAAGGTCGGAGGGAAAAACATCCATGAGCTGAGCGACCTGCCCGTGGACCGACTCATCGTCGAGATCCGGTCCTTCCGGTTCGCCGCGGCTGCAGCCGCCGTCGCCTCGAAGATCCAGAAAGAAATATTGTCCCGGCTGGAGATCATGGTCGAGCTGGGGATGCCCTATCTCCAGCTCAACCGGACGACGGGATCTCTGTCGGGCGGCGAGGCGCAGAGAGTCCGCTTGGCCGCTCAGGTCGGAGCCCGGCTCCGCGGCGTCCTCTATGTCCTGGACGAGCCGACCGTCGGGCTTCACCAGCGCGACAACAGCCGTCTTATCCGGCTCCTCCGGGAGATCCGCGACGAGGGGAACTCTGTCATCGTTGTCGAACACGACGAGCAAACCATCCGCTCGGCCGATCACATCCTGGACCTGGGACCGGGCGCAGGAGAGGACGGTGGCTACAAGGTGGCGGAGGGCGATCTCAGTCAGGTCCTGAAGGTCTCCGCTTCCCTCACTTCGCAGTATCTCCGGGGAGAAAAGACGATTCCTGTGCCCGCCGAAAGAAGAAAGCCCCGGGGCTGGCTGACGATCGTGAAGGCCAAGGAACATAACCTCAAAGACCTAGATGTGCGGATCCCGCTCGGGACGATGACCGCGGTGACGGGCGTCTCCGGATCGGGCAAGAGCACGCTGGTTTGTGATATCCTTTACCGAAGCCTGCTCAATCTTTTCCACAACGCCAAGCAGAAGGTCGGTGCTCACGATACCCTCCTCGGTATCGAGGGGATCGATAAGGTCATCGCCGTCGACCAGAAACCGATCGGCAGGACGCCGCGGTCAAACCCGGCGACTTATACCGGCCTGCTGACGCCGTTGCGGGAGCTTTTCTCCCGCACGCCGGAGGCTCGGATGAGGGGCTATTCTCCCAGCCGATTCAGTTTCAATCTGGCCGGGGGGCGCTGTAAGGAATGCGAAGGGGCAGGGGCGAAGAAGATCGAGATGCACTTTCTCCCTGACGTCCTGGTGACCTGCGACCGTTGCGGCGGCAGCCGGTATAACAAGGAGACCTTGGCCGTACTCTACAAAGACAAAAGCATCGCTGATTTCCTGGCTATGACCGTCGATGAAGCCTTCGGCTATCTCCGGGCTCAGCCGTTGCTCAAAAGGAAGTTGGCCACTATCCGTTCGGTTGGCTTGGGCTACATCCGGCTCGGCCAGCCAGCTCCGACGTTATCGGGAGGAGAAGCCCAGCGGATCAAGTTGACCAAGGAACTGGGGAGAAAAAGCACGGGACGGACACTCTTCCTTCTTGACGAACCCACCACCGGGCTTCACTTCGACGATGTGCGCAAGCTCCTTGAGCTTCTTTCGGAACTCGTCAACCGGGGCAATACGGTGGTCGTTATCGAGCACAACCTCGATGTCATCAAGTACTGCGATCATGTCATCGACCTGGGACCCGAGGGAGGCGACGAGGGCGGCTGGATCGTCGCCCAGGGCGCGCCAGAGGAGATCGCTGCCGAGGATAGGTCCTATACCGGGCGGTTCCTGAAGGCGGCCCTGCGGTTTAAGGGGAGGCGACGTGGGATTTGATGAGGTCCGGGGCAACAGCCGGGTGAAGAAGATCCTGCAGCTGGCCTTGCAGAGGAACCGTGTTCCGAATTCGCTTCTATTCTGCGGTCCAGTAGGAGTCGGCAAGAAGAGCTTGGCCATCGTCCTGGCCAAGGCGATCAATTGCCAGAGACGACAGGATGACGCTTGCGATGACTGCCCGGCGTGTCGGGCCGTCTCCGAGGGGCGGTTCCCCGACGTCCAGGAAATCAAGCCCGAGGGACAGTTCATCAAGGTGGAACATGTCCGGGAGATGCGTCAACTGGCTTACTTGCGGCCGATGCTTGGAAAGAAACGGATATTCGTTATTTCAGAAGCGGAAAAGCTCAGCGACGAATCGGCCAACACGCTGCTCAAGATTCTGGAAGAGCCGCCGTTTTTCTCCCAGTTCATCTTGATCACCTCCAATCCTCATCGCATCCTGGCGACGATCAAGTCGCGCTGCCAGACCCTCAATTTCGTGCCGGTCGGCAAGGAGGAGATCGTCCGGGAGCTCGAGAAGAAGGGCTATCCGGAGGACCGGGCTCGGATTATCTCACTCTATGTCAGGGGAAATTTGGAGGAGGCGCTGGCGCTGGACTGGGCGGAGATCCAGAGCAAGCGCCGGGAGGTCTGGAAGGTTTTCCTCTCCTTCCTGGTTAGTGAAGAACCCGCTTTGTTCTTGAGGAGCTATGGATTCGTCCAGCGGAATCTCATCCGCGACGATTTGGAGATGACTCTGGAGATCATGGCTTCCTTCTGCCGCGATCTCATCGTGATAAAGGAAAAAGGAGACTCCGCACTCCTCCTCAATCCCGACTATGCTGATGATATCCTGGCCCTTGAAAAGGAATGGAGCCTGGAACAATGCTGGCAATGCCTCCGGCGGATCGACACGGCGATTTCCGGACTCGCCCGGTACCTGAACATGAGCTTGATCGTCAGCTCTTTCTATTCATTATTGGGAGAAGAAACTCATGACCGAGATCATCTGTCTCGTTTCTGAGAGCAACGGCAAAATTCTGCGGGCCCAGAAGGGCGGTTGGAACGTCCAGAGAGGGGATCTTTTGCTGGTCGAAACCGAACTGGGTGGGGACCTGGCCGAAGTGGTCGACATCTCTTCTGAGGTATGCCGAATGCCCAAGGCCGGGCGGGGAGCCGTCAGGATCATCCGCCGGGCGACCGATGACGATATCGAAAAGTTCCGCTGGCTCCGGGAGAAGGAGCGCCGGGCTTATGCCTTCTGTCTTCAGAGGATCAAGAGCCGAAACCTGCCGATGAAGCTGGTGGCGGTGAAATATTTCTTCAACGAGAAGAAGGGCATCTTCTTTTACACTGCCGACGGCCGGATCGATTTTCGTCAGCTCGTCAAGGATCTGGCGAAGGAGTTGAGGATGCGGATAGAGATGCGTCAGATCGGCGTCCGGGACGAGGCCAAGATGGTTGGGGGAATGGGCGTTTGCGGCCGGTCCCTCTGCTGCGCGAGTTTCATGAAGACCTTCGAGCCCGTGACCATTCAGAAGGCGAGAAAACAACAGATCGTTATCAACCCGACCAAGATCTCGGGATTGTGCGGCCGGCTGATGTGCTGCCTGGCCTTTGAAGAGGACAGCCGGGGGCGGATGTACAGCGAGGACGAGAGTCAGATAGAGGATTAGCCGCCGAAGGCGGATTACTCGCCGGGAGAAACCTGGAACTGCACCCTGCTCGAGACGGCGATCAGAGTTCCTTTGGGCGAAAAGGCCTTAACCTGCCAAGAGTATTTCTGACCGACCACCATCTGCTGTTTGATCTGGTCAGGGACGACGATCCGCGTGTCCCTGGTCGTCTCCGTCCAGAGCAAGCTGCTGTTGTAGACGAAGATTTTGTATTCGACGTCCTCCCCAAGCTTCCGCCACTCGAAGTAGGCAGGAACGGACCTGACGTCGATCACGGGTGAGATCAGAGTCAGAGACTCGCCCCGGACGATCTCGTTGTCGCTGAGCACAAATTGGGGGGTATGCCCCTGGAAACGGGGGAGGATCCCGAAAACGGCGAAGAGAACGACGGCTGCGGCCAACCCGACCGTCGCCCACTGCCGGGGCGCAAAGGACGCCAGCGCCCGCTTCCAGGCGGGCACCCAATCCGTTCTTCCGGCTGCAGGCTTTTCCTTGAAGATCCAGGCGCCGCGGGCCTTAATCGTCGAGACCAGGGCATCGCGTTCTTCCATTATCTGGAAGCAACTTGAGCAGTTGAAATAATGCTCCTCGAACTGCTCCTTAGCTCCCCCTTCCAATCTATTAAGGAGGTAATCATCGATCATGTCGGCATACTGGCATTTCTTCATGCTCGTTCACCTTTCGTCTGGTTTCAACGATTTAGTCGCCGGACGCCAGGGAAAATGGAAAAATTTCATGGTTTGATCATCTTCCGGAGGAGTTTCTGGGCATAATTGATCCGCTCGCTGACCCGCCGGGGAGAAATGCCCAGGCGTTTCGCCACCTCATCCCGGGACAGCTCCTGGTAAAAATAAAGATTCAAGACCTCCCTGAACTTGGGCTTGAGCTGCTGAATGGCCTCGGCCAGGGTCCTGGCCCTTTCCCGGGCTTCCGCGCTCTCGCAGGGATCGGGCAGGGGTTTAGGCTCGGGGATGCCCCTCAGGACCTTGGTTTTTTGACGGATGTGGTCAACGATCCGGCGGCTGGTGATGGTATAGATGAAGGTCCCGATCGAGGATTCCCCCCTGAACTCCCCCTTGGTCACTTTCTCGATCACCTGGGTGATGATCTCATTGACCACATCCTCCCAGTCAGGCGTCTGAACGCCCAGACTTTTCTTGACCTTGAAGCTGACGACAGGGCGATACTTGACGACAACTTCATCAAGATTGACTTGGGCAGACGCCTGTTCCACAGAATATATTATATAGGGTGTCTAAACTATTGACAAGGGTGGATTTACAAGAAATTACTCCCCCCTATGGGGGGGGCGGTCCTCGCCCGGTTCCCTTGCCTGGGGAAATCTTGAGCCGGGATTCAATTTCTAGTCAGTAGGGGCGACTAAAGGTATGCGAGTTAAAAATGAGAAGTATCGTCCCCAGTCCAGAAATGACGGGCCCGGAAAAAAGGCCCCAGCCAGAAAAAGAGAACCTCCTGTTCATCGAAGACCGCCGAGGCGCCCGGACCGCTTTCCCACTCTCCCTGAGCCAGAACGAATACTTGTTCGCCCTCCGGGGGAACGAGGACTTCCTGGGTTCGCCGAAAAGCGGCGAGCCCTATTCTTCATGGAACGGGTTGAGCACGCGGTTTCATAAGATCTTTTTGGCCAAGGAGGCCATGAAGGACCTCAGTCACTGGTATGAGCAGACCTTCCGGGAACGGGATGATCTGGACGAGGATGGATTCGCCGAAAAACAGCGCTTCTTCAACTCCAACCTGATCCAGTTCATCGCCGCGACGGACGACAACGAAGACACGGTCGGACACTCCCAGTTTGTAGCCAATTATACGCTCCTCTTGGCCCGCGAGTTAGGGATCGAAGATCAGAAATACCTGGTTGACCTCGAAAGAGGGGCGCTCCTCCATGATATCGGAAAGATCGGCATCCCCGAATCCATCTTGAGAAAAAAGGGCCCGCTGACCATGATCGAGAGAGAGGTCATCAAAGACCATCCCCTTCTCGGCTATAAGCTCATCGAGGGATTCTCGTTCCTGGAAAGAGCCGCCCAAGTGGTTCTCTACCACCACGAACACTTCTCCGGAAAAGGCTATCCCTACTCCCTCTCCGGAGAACAAATCCCCCTCGAAGCCAGAATCTTCTCCCTCGCCGACACGGTCGATGCGATCACATCAGACCGGCCATATCGGAAGGGGCGGAGCTTCAAAGAGGCCCGGGTCGAGATCGAGCGATACAGCGGGAGCCAGTTCGACCCCGAGTTGGTCGAGGTCTTTCTCTCTATCCCTCAGGAAAGATGGCAGAAAGCCAAATTGGACACCCTGAGGACCCTCCGCTTGCCCACCATTCACTGATTCTTATCTAAATCCTTTCCTTGGCAATCCCGGCTCAGCCGGGACTTTGCCTTTTCTGAGGGCGAAGTTTCTTCCAGGAGTCCGGAGAATATCTCCGCGGTATGAAAGGCGCGGATATGTCCGGCCTCAGCTTTTAGTCCCGAGCGGAGCTGGAACAGACACCCAGGGCAGTCTGTGGCTACCAAAGACGCCCCGCTCTTGAGGATGTCCTCTTTTTTCTTGTTCCAGAGATGGGCGGAAATCTCAGGGTTCCTGGCGGAAAATACGCCACAGAACCCGCAGCAGGTCGGGGGTTCTTTCTGTTCGGTCAGGTCGAATCCAAGACTGCGCAGAAGAAGGGGAGGCGCATCCCCGGGCCGGAGTTCGTTGAGATAATGGCAGGGATAATGATAATAGACTTTGGCCTTTGCGGCGGCTGTGGCCGGGGGCAGACCCCTTTGAGAGGCCAGAAAGGCTGAAAAATCATGAACCCGGACGGCGAAACTGGCGGCCTTGGAGTCGATCAGAGAGTAGTGGTTCTTGAGCAGGGAATAACCTGTGGGGCAGACGGTGATGATAACATCAGGATCTTCCCTGGAGAAAGATGTCAAGTTTTGCTGGGCTAGGGTGCGGACAGCCGCTGTGTCCCCGAGGTGAAGACTGGGGGCGCCGCAGCACACCTGATCCGGCGGCACGAGCACCTGATAGCCGCAGCGAGCTAGGGATTCAACAACGCTCTCCCTAACTTCGGGAAAAAAGTGTTTGACCAGGCAACCCTGGAAAAAATAGACTTTGGGCCCTTTTCCACGGACTCCCGGCCGGGTTTTTTGCGGCCTTAGGACGGGAATCCTCTTCCCTCTTGTCCAGACCAGCGGCAGGCGCCGGAGATAGCCCTCCTTCTGCCAGATTTTTTGTAAAACAGCCAGAATCCCGACGCTCTTTTTGGACACGACTCTGGATGTCAGAAGCCGGGAAAGACCTTTCTCCCGGAGTCCGGCACCTTGGAAGTCCTTAAGCTTCAGCAGGAGATTTCCGGTGGGGATACCTACGGGACAGAACTCTTCGCACTTCTTGCAGTCGGCGCAGAGCCCGAGCGTCTTGTAGGACTCCTCGAGCGACCTGGTCATGGCCGTCAGCAGGGTCCCAATCCCCCCGGGATAGACGGGGCCGCCGAAGACATGACCGCCCACGGACTGAAACACCGGACAGACCAGCATGCACCCTCCGCATTTCAAACAATAGAGGATGTCCTTGAAGTCCTCGCTCTCGGCCAGGGCCAACCGGCCGCCGTCGAGGATGATGATGTGAACTTGCTCGGGCCCGTGGACTCCGACGATGTGCTCTTTCTCGATGTCTGTGGTCGAGCTTGGCCCGGTGATAAAGGAAACATAGGAGGTCAGTTTCTTGCCCGCGGAAGCGACGGTCAAGGCCTTGAGCAGAACGGTCGCTTCATCGAGCGTCTCGACGAATTTTTCCGCTGTAACGACCGCAATATGGACGGGGGGGAGTGTCGTCGCCAGGCGGACATTCCCTTCGTTGCTGACGATGACCAGCGTTCCGGATTCCGCGATGGCGAGGTTTGCCCCGGAGATGCCGATGTCTGCCTGGATAAAATGCTTTCGCATCTCCTCTCTCGCGATCCGGACGATCTCCTTGCTGTCGGCGGGCACGACCCGGCCAAGCCGGCAGGTGAGGATCTCGGCGATCCTTTCTTTGGTCAGGTGGAGCGCCGGCGCGGTGATGTGGGAGGGCCTGTCCCCAGCCAGCTGGATGATCCATTCCCCGAGATCGGTCTCGACGACCCGGAAACCGTTTTTCTCTAGGGCGTCATTCAACCCGATCTCCTCGCTGACCATGGACTTGGATTTGACAATAAGCCGGGCTTTCCTCTCCCTGGCGATCCGGAGGATGGCCTCGACCGCCTCCTGAGGACCGGAGGCCCGGTGGACGTTCGCTCCGGCCTTTTGGGCTTCTTGGGTAAACAGTCCGATGAGTTCCGGAAGCCGGCCGACGTTTTTCTCCCGGATGGCCCGGGCTTTTTGCTTGTGTTCTTCCCAAGGGATCTCCCGGCTGGCCTGGATAAATTTGTGGTTATGTTGGAAAGAGGCCCGCCCCAAAGCTTTTTGGAGGCTGACGTCCTGGAGGGCCTTTTTAGCCCGGCGCCGAATCCTCAGTCGGGAGAACAACTAGGACTCCTCTTCGCGGTCCTTCTTCCCTGAATAAGTCTGTGGGTCGACTAGGATCTCTCGAGGCTTGCTCCCTTCCGAGGGGCCGAGAATCCCCTCCTGTTCCATCTGGTCGATAATACGGGCCGCTCGGGCGTATCCCAGCTTGAGTTTTCTCTGCAGCCAGGAGGCCGAAGCCTGGCCTGTGGCCAGGATGAGCCTGACGGCCGCGTCATAGTGCTGGTCCTTTTCACCCATGTCCTCCCATCCCTGGGCTGTGGGTGCCTTGATGAATTTGACGAGCTTCTCGTCGAATTCAGGAGCCCGTTGTTCCTTGACGAACTTGACGAGGCGAGTGACTTCCGGGATGGAGATGAAGGCGCAGTGGAGGCGGATATGACGCGGATAATTCGGCGGCATGAACAACATGTCCCCGAGTCCCAAGAGCTTATCGGCCCCCGCCGTATCGATGATGATGCGGGAATCGACCTTGGAGGGAACCCGGAAGGCAATACGGCAGGCAAAATTGTTCTTGATCGTGCCGGTGATGACATCGATGGAAGGCCGCTGGGTAGCCAGGACGAGATGGATGCCGACGGCCCGGGCGAGCTGGGCCAGACGGGCGATGCAGTATTCGATCTCTTGGGCGCCCACCATCATCAGTTCGGCCAATTCATCGATGATGATCACAATATATGGGAGCGGCTTGAGCTTTTGTTTTTCTTCGTCGGTGAGCTTCCCCTTTTTTTCCTGCAGGACCTTGTTGACCTGATGGTTGTACTGGACGATATCCCGGACCTTGAGGAAGCTGAGCCGGTGGTAGCGTTCTTCCATTTTCCGAATGGCGTCCATCAGGACGCCCCCGGCCTTTTTGGGGTCGTTGATAACGGGCGTGAGCAGATGGGGAATGCCGTCAAAAAGGGTGAACTCGAGCCGCTTGGGGTCGATCAGGATGAGTTTGACCTCTTCGGGGGTCGCCTTGTAGAGGATGCTGGCGATCAAAGCGTTGAGGGCGACGCTTTTGCCGGTGCCGGTGGCGCCGGCGATCAGGAGGTGGGGCATGATCGAGAGATCGGTGATATAGACCTCGCCGTGGATCGTCTTGCCCAGGGCAAAAGTCAGCTTTGAAGGGGACTTGAGGAACTTTTCGGACTGGATGATATCCCGGAGCTTGATGATCTCCCGCCTGTTGTTGGGGATCTCCACGCCCAGAGAGGAGCGGCCCGGAATCCTCTGGATGCGAACAGACTCTGCGCCCAACGCCAGGGAAAGGTCCTCGGAAAGGTTGGCCACTTGGCTGACCTTAATTCCGGGATTGGGCGAGAACTCGTAGGTTGTAATGACCGGCCCGGGATGGTATTCCTTGACCTCACCCTCGACCCGGAATTCCTTGAGCTTCTCTTCGATCCGCATCTTTTTCTCATAGAGTTCGTTTTTGTCGATCTGTTCGGAGGGAGCGCCGGGATCGAGCAGGGTAAAAGGCGGAAAATGATAATTGCCTTTCTTCTCCATCTCGGGGAAAAGGAGCTTCTCCGGTTGGGCCGGCTGGGGCGGATGGATGAGAATCGGCTCCGGCCTCACGCCTTTCTTGAGTTCCTTCTTTTCTTCTCCTTTTCTCTTCCGGCTGGCCGTGGCTTCCTTTTCCTCCAACTCCTTCCTGCCTTTTTCTTTTTTCTCTTCTTTCTCCGGCGACTGCGTGTATTTATCGACGACCTTCCTGCGCATCTTCTCCTTGGCCTTGGATCTCTGGTAGTCGGTT
>CAYOZW010000109.1:4590-10494 GCA_964408495.1 uncultured Eubacteriales bacterium | reverse complement strand
ACCCATTCCACCCTGTTCCCGTACGGACCATTGGACAGTTGGGGGGGGATCGCCTGGGCTTCCCGTTTGATCAAGGAGCTCAAGGCCGAGCGGCCCAACGTTCTGGCCCTCAACAGCGGCCATGCCTTCCTTCTGGCAAACGGCCTGGAGCCTGGGGCCGAAATGCAGACCGGTTTGTTCGAATACAATGTGGTCCGGGACTTCATGTCCGGGCGTCGCATCTTGAACTTCGGGATTGAAGGCCGGATCGTCGATCGATCGCCATCACTGCAGCTTCTTCCAGCCTCCCAAGAAGGCGGGGAGGGGCTTCCTGATGGGACGGGTTCCAGGCGCAGCCGTCTTCAACTCGAGAGCGGCAAAGTTCACTGAGTATCGGGGACATGTCCCCCCTTTCTACGCATTGTTCAGCGGATGATTTTGGTGTATAGCCAATAGAAGAAAGAGACGAGATAAGCCGCCAGCAAAACCAAGACCAGAATCGTGATCGTCCTGTCGAGGCGTTTGAGAAAAGGAAAACGGGCCTGATGCTGCTTTCCGGTGATCTTGGACAGCGCATAGAGGACGGCCAGAATGAGCATGAGGAAGAGCCATTTTCTCATCTTCTAATGGGTCAGTCCGGCCACAGCGGCGCCGATCAGGGGGGAATCGTCCACCCGGATAAGCTGATAGGCGAGACCCTTTGGGGCAAGGATGCGGCGCAGTTGCTCCTCGGCCCGGGGCCGAAGCCCCAAGGTCTTGTAAAAAGTCGAGCCGTCCACGTTGATACAGACGGGGCGAAGCTTCCCCCGTCCTGATTTCGCCACGGCGGCGCTGATGTTGATGGCCGCCAGGAGAGCCGCCCTTTCGATGACAGAAGTGAACAGGCGAAGGACGATTATCTTGTCTTCGCCGCTCAAAGAATAGAGGGGGTGTTTCCCTCCCTGCCGCGGATTTCGGAGGAATGCATCCACCTCGATCGTCGAGAGTTCCGGGAGCGAAGAGAGCGTTCTGGCTCCCGGTGCTGAAAAGATCCCCTCTTCGGCCGCCGTCTTCAAGACGAGAAGACTCAACCCTCCGAGATAGGCGCCCGAGATCATCTTCTCGAAGGTATAGGCCCCCGGGCGGACCGTTGACCTATTGAAGGCCCGGTCGATCGGGCCGAGCGGGCATTTCCCAAAATTCCCGGATTCCACATTGATGGCCTGGGCTCCTGCCGCGTCGAGGTCCCTCCGTTTGCGGATATTGACGTTTTCTTCCATATAGGAAGTGTTGGTCCCGGTGCCGAGGATGAACCCGATATAGGAATCGTATCGTTCCGAGCCGCCGGAGCTTTTGCCGGCGAGCAAGGTGGCGACAGTGTCATTGAGGAGGGTGAACCTTGGCTGGAATCCCTTGGCTCTGAGGCGCTCGGCGATATTCTTGGCGATGGGTTCGCCGATGACTTCGGGAGCCTTGATCTCCTTGGTCCAGGTCAGCAGCCGGCCGTCGCCGTCGGGAGTGATCTCGGCGGCATAGGAGAAACAGAGGCCGACCGTATCCGCCAACCCGGCCACGGGCAAGAGGTAGCCCGCGAACAGGTCGAAGAATTCGTCCTTGCCGACCTCCTTCTGCAATCCCGGCATCTCATGGTTCGCAAAGTTTTCTATCTTCGGGAGGCCGCGCTCGTTGAAGACGGCTGTGGCTACGCGCAGGTTCGTCCCCCCGGCATCGACGACGATGACGGGGCGGCCGGCCGGCACCGGCTTATCGGCGGTGATAAAGGTGGGGATCATGGCCAGTGAACTCTCCCGCCCGGCCAGTCCCTTTTTCATCTCCTCCAGGAAATCTTCTAGGACTGCGTCCGGGTCTATCGATCCGGCCTCGAGGCCGTTGCGGGCGAGAAAACGATCGACGCGCTCTTCGGCGGGGCTCATTTTTCCTCACTTGGCAGCATGTCTAGGATGCCAATGATATTCAATCAAAGATGAAAAAACAACCGGTTGCGGGCGGGGACTAGCGCCATGCCACCCATTCCCACTCAGTGGGCATCATGACCACACAAGAGACAAACCATCCCAAGGCCGACCGTGGATCGGACAGGCCGGTCTTGAAACAGCGACTGAACCAGGATATCCTCAAGCCAAGTGCTATAGAGGAGGTGGACTCGATGAAAACAATGAGATTTTGGCCTTTTCTGGGGATTCTTTTGATCGCCTTGGCTTCTTCCTGCGTGCGGGGAGGCTATGATCCGCTGAGGAGCCTGGAAAGGTATGATGTCGCCTGGGACTCTCCGAGCCGAGATTCCTGGGGCACGATGCCCGCGGGAAACGGTGATATCGGGATTAACGTTTGTGTGGACGAGAGAGGAGCCCTGATCTTATATATCGGGAAAACGGACCTCTGGGGTGACAACTGCCGGCTGCTAAAGCTCGGCCGGGTCAACTTCTATGCCTATCCGGAGTCCAGTTTTGGGACTCGCCGTTTTCTCCAAAAACTGCGCCTTCGTGACGCGACCGTCGAAGTCCAATACGGAGAAGGGGAGGAGCGTTTCCATGCCCAGGTCTGGGTCGACGCCCATCATCCGGTCATTCATGTCCTCATCGAGAGGGGCCGCCCGTTTACGGTGGACGCAGGGATTGAATTGTGGCGGAATGAACCGGCTGAGCTCCCGACGATCGAGGTCAGCGATGTCCACTACGATCACGATGTACCCGGCAACCAGCATTTCCAAACGATCGTCGAGCCGGACACCCTCCTCCCCGGGCAGGAAGGCCGCATCGGCTGGTACCATCATAATAATAAGTCCGTCGGGCCGGCCTTGAGTGCCGAACTTCAGGACATGCAAGGGTTCGAGCAAGCCGATCCCATCCTCCACCGCACTTTCGGCGCCGTCATTACAGCCGACGGCGCGGAAAATATCGACGACACCATCCTGCGCTCTTCCGGGTCGAAATCCCATCATTTCGAGATTTATGTCCTCACCAAGCATCCCTCTACTCCCCAAGATTGGCTTAGAGCCGTGGATGAGACGATCACCGCCGTTGAGAAGATTCCTCAGGTCCAGCGGCTTCGGGCTCATACGTCCTGGTGGGAGGAGTTTTGGCGGCGGAGCTGGATCGATATCTCGTCTGCGGTTCCCGATGACGATACGTACATCCTGACCCGGGCCTACAATCTGCAGCGCTTCATCAACGCCTGCGCCGGCCGGGGCGCCTACCCGATCAAGTTCAACGGCTCGATCTTCACGGTCCCCAATCCGGGAAGCCCCGGCGATGCCGACTACCGCCGTTGGGGGCCCGGCTACTGGTGGCAGAACACCCGCCTTCCCTACATGAGCATGTGCACGTCCGGAGATTTTGACTTGCTCGAGCCTCTTTACAGAATGTATGTCGGAGACGTCCTGGAAATGGCTAAATACCGGACGCAACGCTACTTTGGACACGCCGGCGCCTATCTCAACGAGTGCGTCTATTTCTGGGGAGCGGCCTTCAACGAATCCTACGGCTGGACTCCGCGGGACAAGAGGACGGTCGTCGAGAACGAGAGCCGGTGGCACCGCTGGGAGTGGCAGGGCGGGGTCGAGCTCCTCCACATGATGCTCGACCACTATGAACACACCCTGGATGATTCTCTGCTCCAGGATCGGCTTCTTCCCTTTGCGCACGAAATCCTGACCTTCTACGACCTTCACTATAAAGTCGATGATGAGGGAAAAATCGTCATGGAACCCTCCCAGGCGCTCGAGACCTGGTGGGACTGCTTGAACCCGATGCCCGAGATCGCCGGCATCCAGGCCGTGACGGAGAGGTTGCTTGATCTGGCCGGGGACAAGGCCGACCGCGATGAGAGAGCCCTATGGGAGCGGCTGAAAGAAAAAATGCCCGGCCTGCCCGTCCGGGACGTTGACGGCACAAAGATGCTCGCTCCGGCTGAGGCCTTCGCGACCAAAAGCAATATCGAGAATCCCGAGCTTTACGCGGTCTTCCCTTACCGGCGCGTAGCCCTGGGGTGGCCGGGAATCGGGCTGGCGGTCGAAGCCCTCAAAAACCGCTGGGACAAAGGGAACTCCGGTTGGCGCCAGGAAGATATCTTCATGGCCTACCTGGGGCTGACCGATCAGGCCCGGGATTACCTTGTCGGCCGGGCCAAGAACAAGCATGAGGGCTCGCGTTTCCCTGCTTTCTGGGGGCCGAACTATGACTGGATCCCCGACCAGGACCACGGCGGAGTCCTTCTCAAGGCGCTCCAGGCGATGCTCTTACAGACAGACGGAAAGCGAATCCTCCTTCTTCCTGCCTGGCCGAAGGACTGGAACGCGGATTTCAAGCTCTGCGCTCCTTACAGGACGATCGTATCAGGGCGGGTGGAGCAGGGGAGAGTGGTCAAGCTCGACGTCCAGCCTTCCGCCCGCCGCCAAGATGTCCAGGTCATGATGGAATAGGTTTGTTTTCCCTCTGAAGAAGTCCTTCCTGCTATAGAGGCTGGAACTCCAGATCGTGCTGTCCCATCCTTGTCGGGAAAGGTTATGGTCAGCGGAGTTATTTTCCCAGAGCCAGCGTTGAATATCAATGCTGAGGTCATTAGTATCTCGAGATACATCTAATGTCTTTTTAATCCCAAGACAATTCCTGGCGGACGATCCGCATTCCGTGTTCTGCCAACCCCTGAGCGAGGAGCTCGTAAGGTACTTCGATGGGAGAGAAAAGACCTCTTTTTTTCAACCGGCCCTCCAAAATCAGACGAGCGCCCAGGCTCATCGTGAAGCCGACGGTTCTCTGCATGGAGGTAAACCCGGTTTTCAGGTCGCGCCGGTCGATCAACTGGTAGACCAGCCGGGTTTTCTTCCCCCTCTTTTTCCCGCGGGCATCGACGCGAATAAGGGTTATGTCCTGTTCCCCTTCGGCATAATGGAACCGGGGCTGGGATTCCAGCAGGGCCGCCGTGAGCCGGGCTGGGGAGATGGATATCTCTCCCACCTGGATAGGACGCTCACTCAAAAATCCGCTCTTGGCCATAATCTCCCAAAAGGCACAGTGCCCGGGCAGACGGCAGGCATAGCGGCCCATCTCCCGGACGGAGTTCTTCAGGCCGAAGAGCTCTGCGTAATAAACACTGTTGCCGTTCGGATAACATTCCAGGGGAACTCCGATCTCCTCGAGTTCAAGCTTATGGGTATTGTCTCTGGCGAAGATGTCCTCCGCGGCGATCTCGAGGATCTGGCCTTTGGAGATGATTTTGGCCGGGCGCAGGTAAGCCCGCATGACGCCGATCGGCGACCAGGAAAATTTGTATTTCAGGGGATTTTCGGCCGCTCCTGGCGCTGGGAAACCGGCCCCATATGAATAGAACTCGCTGACCTCATCCATTTCGCTGAGTGCTTTCGCTGCCATGACCAGGTCGATCCCCGGGTCCATGCCGAATTCAGGAAGGATAACGACTCCATGGGTCTTGGCGTCGCAGTCGATCTCCCGCATCGTGTCCTTAATGATTTGGATCCTATCGGCGTCCGTTTCTTGCGGGCTGATGCAATACATGCTGTTCACAAGACTGACCCCCATTTTAGCTGCGCACTTGGCAGCGGACAGGGAAAACGGCGTGGGCAGCGCCTCAATAACGACATCAATATCTTCCATCAGGGTGGCCAAATCCGCCGCGCCGGCCAGATGGATTCTCCGGCCGGTGATCCTTTCTGAAGGATAGTGGGTCAGGGTTGCTTCCAGGTCAGGACGGCTGTCCACGACAGTCACATCGTAGGCTTCGCATTGTTGAACGAGGTCGTAAAGGGCAGCTTTCCCTTGCCTGCCCAATCCGAGCAGCAGGACATTTTTTCTGGACATTTTTGTTAGCTCTCCGAAATGGCCATGATAGTCCAAATCGGGATCAACTAGAAGCCGGGGGAATGTTTTGTTTGAGCCGCACCTCGAGCGGCCCCTTCAGAAGGTAAGT
>CAYOZW010000109.1:0-4580 GCA_964408495.1 uncultured Eubacteriales bacterium | reverse complement strand
TCCAGTCGAGCGCTATTCCGGCCAATCCCTCAAGCTCGGCCGCGACCCTGGTGTCTTCGGCTTTTCGAAGATAGCCGGTGCCGAAGCTCACCCCGAAATTCCGGGCCGGCCGGAGCCGCCGGTCTCGAGACTTCTAGCCGGTCACAATTTTTCGAGCAGCGTTTTGAAGCGGGGATGCTCCCGGATCGAACGGAGATCGGGGTCGTGCTCCAGCCATTTTTTCTGGATGGTCCCGAATCTGACCGCTTCCTCCATGCATTCGATCGCCTTCTCGGGCTGGCCCAACAGAGCATAGGCGCAGGCGACGCCGTAGAGTGTCATCGTTTCTTGAGGATGGGCCGAGGAAATACGCTCGGCCCATTCCAAGCCGAGCTCTTTTTCGCCTAGGCTGATGGCTGCCGTCGCCCCCATGTAGAGAGCCCGCGTATCCTCGGGAAAGAGCTCCAACGCTCTCTTGACGTTTTCCAAGGTCTTCCGGTAGGCCTCCTCTCTCTCAGCCGGTTTGTTCTGCTCTGTAAAGATCATCCCCAGCAGACAGGGAGCGTTGTAATCCTCAGGGCGCAGCCGGCTGGCCTGGTGGGCCAATGCCGCGGCCTTGTCTAACTGACCCTGAGCGAAGCAAAGTCTGGCATAGAGGTAGGAGGCCTCAAAAAGATCCGGCTTCAGCTGGACGGCCTTTTCGAATTCTTCCTGAGCCTTTTCAAATTCTTTTCGGTTATAGAGGACCATTCCCCGGGCCACGTGGCCTTCACTCAGCTCTTGGTCCAACTCGAGCGCTTTCAGGCTGTTTTCTTCAGCCGCATCGAGGTATTCAGGGCTAGGATCGAACCAGGTGTAGAGGAGGGAATAACAATTGGCCGCCCAGGCATAAGCGCTGGCATATGCGGGGTCCAGCTGGGTCGCGCGGAGGAAGAGTTTGAGGGCCTGTTCAAACCCGGTCCTCTGAAAATGATAAAAAAGCTGGCGGCCCCGAAGGACATAGTCATAGGCCTCGATACTGGCCGTCGGAAGTTGAGACAGGGATTTTTTATCTCGGCTCGTCAGCACTGGACGGAGGACCTTGGCGATGCTGTGGGCGATCTCGTTCTGGATCTCGAAGACGTCTTTGAGCTCCCGGTCGAAAGTCTCGGCATAGAGATGGAAGCCGTTCGAGGCTTTGATGAGCTGGGCGGTGATGCGCAGCTTGTTGCCCGATTTGCGGACGCTTCCCTCCAGAATGGTCCCGACGTTGAGCTTGTCGGCTATCTGGCGGATGTCGAGGTTTTTCCCCTTAAAGGCGAAAGATGATGTCCGGGAGACGACGTGAAGGTCCTCGATCTTCAAGAGCGAATTGATCAGCTCTTCGGCCAACCCATCGCTGAAATACTCGTTCTCCCGGTCGGAGCTCATGTTTACGAAAGGCAGCACCGCGACGGAGGCTTCCCTCGTATCCTTCTCCTGTCTTGCCGCGCCCTTTTCAGGCCCGGTGAGGAGGGAGATGACCTCGTTCATCGAGGGGAACCGGCGCTCCGGATCCTTTTCCAGACATTGACCGATGATCCTTTGAAGATCTTCGGGAATGTCGACTCCCGATTCAGATACCCGGGGAGGATCCTCGTGGAGGATGGCCGCGATCGTCTCGGCAGTCGTCTGCCGGCTGAAGGCGCCTTTCCCTGTCAGCATTTCGTATAGCACACAGCCGAAAGCGAAAATATCACTCCTGGCGTCTACCTTCTTGCCCTCCACCTGCTCCGGAGACATATACCCTAAGGTGCCTATAATCATGCCTTCGACCGTGATCCCCTTGGCCTGGAGGGACCGGGCGATCCCGAAATCGAGGATCTTAGCCCGGCCTTCCCTGTCGATCAGGATGTTGTGGGGTTTGAGGTCGCGGTGAACGACACCCAATCGATGGGCTTCGGCCAGCCCTTCTCCCACCTGCCTGGCTATGGATAGGGCGGTCTCCACGGTTAAGCGGCCGGATTGTCTGATCAAGCCTTTCAAGTCCTGGCCGGCGATATACTCCATGGTGATGTAATGTGCCCCCTCATCATCCATCAGCTCATACATCCGGCCGACGTTTTTATGGCTGATCTTACGGGCGAGCTTCAGTTCGTTGCTGAACCTATCCATCGTTTCCCTGTCCGAAGCGATCTCGGGCTTGATGATCTTGATAGCGACCTCTTCTTGAAGCTTCAAATCAAGGGCTCTATAGAGCTTGCCCATCCCCCCTTTGCCGAGTTCTTCGATGATCTGGTATCGGCCCGCGAACACGGACCCTAAACTCAATTTTTTGGCGGGCGCCCCCAACGTCTGCGTGCCAGTAGAGGGTTTTTCAGGTGGAGAAAGCTCGGTCCCGCAATCCCCGCAAAACCGCTGCGTATCGGGATGATCGGTCTGGCACTTCGGGCATTTTGTCGGCATTCTTATACCCTCGTCAGGATAGAAAAAGGATAGCAGGTATTTCCCTGTCCGTCAACAAAATGCCCTGGCTTAGACCGATTTTCCACGATGTTGAAAAGAATAGAGATGCTAAAAAGAAGATGGCGGCGCGGCTATTTTTTGGCGACCTGGAGGACGGCCTGCTTGAGCCTCGGGTTGAGTGCGACACCGCTGGTTTCGGCCTGATTGATGTACTTTAAGGCGGTTCCATAATCTCTAGCCATGTAGTGAAGATTGATCAAGTTGTTGTAAGCCCCGGTGTGTCGGGCGTCGGACTCGATGGCCTTGAGGTATTGGCTGCCGGCTTCCTGGGGCCGGTTCAGCTTGAAGAGGATATTGCCGTGGACGTATGAATAATCGGCGGGCAGCGATCCTGGACCGGTCCCGGGGGGCTCATTGAGCCGGGCGTTGATGGTCTGAATCTCCCTGCGCAGAGCTTCGATCGATTCTGGAAGTTTCAACATTTCATAGTCCGTCTTGCAGGAGGGGTCGTAGAATACCTCCTCCATGGAGGCGATTTCCTGTTCCATTTTCTTCCTTTCCTCGAAGAGGACCTTCCGGCGCTGGGATTGAAGAATGCTGTCGGCTCCGGCGAACGCAGCGTGTTTGGCCTCGGCTCTCTCGATGCCGGCCAGCGCCCGGCTGAAATCCCCCTTCTGATAATCGATCTGGGCGAGGAAAAAGAGGGCGTCGGGATGCTCAGGAAGGATTTCCAGACAAATCTTAAGCTCGGCCTCCGCCCGGTCAAGGTCTTTTTTGAGGAAATGGTCCCTGCCCTTCAGAAATCGGGTATTGGCGCTTTCCCATTTGGCCGCGAGCTCCTGCTCGTTCGCGCTGGAAGCTTTCTGGGCCAGGGCCGGGCTTGAAGTCCAGATTAACGAGGCCAATACAAACAAGGGAATCGATGCCCGCAGCTTCTTTCTCATCGGCTCTATACCCAGTCTCTTCAATGACTTATCTACATTATCCCATTCTCCGGGAAGGCTGTCAAATTGGGCTTGATGTGGCGGTCGGATTCGAGGAAGCGGAGCTCTAAAAACAAGCCGTTTCGCCCGCATTCCAGGGGAAAACGGGAGGATAAGGCTGGCTGGGAAGCAGGGACTCGAACCCCGATTCCATGATCCAGAGTCATGTGTCCTGCCATTGGACGACTTCCCAGCAGGCCAGCGCATGATACTCGATTCGACCGCTTTTTTCAACCGGGCGGGTTCCCCCTTTCCTCTATCCTCTCCCACCAAGGGAGAGGAGGACAGGTAAATTGACAGGGGAAGGGGGGCGGTGATAACATGGGCCGCTCCAATGAACAAGAACTGGGTCCGGTTCGGCCTCATCGCCCTCTTGACGGGCATTTTCCTCTTCTTTTTCTTCCGGAGCGTAGATTGGGCGGAGGTCGTCCGCTATCTCCGGAGTGTCAACATTCCCCTATTCATCTTGAGCGTTGTTTTGGTCCCCTTCCATCTCGTCACCCGCTCCCTGCGGTGGGATTATCTGATCAGGCACGAGAAGTCCGGGGTCCCCTTTTACAGCTATTTTGCGGCCAACACGATTGGGTTCACTGTCAATTATATCTTTCCGGGCCGCCTGGGCGAGCTCGTCCGCCCGCTCTATCTCGCCCAGAAAGAAAAGATCAGGAAAGGTTTCTGTTTTGGGACGATCGTCGTCGAGCGCATGTTCGATATCTTCACGATGTGTTTCCTTCTGGGGGTATTCCTGCTCGCCCAGCCGCTTTTTTCCTCCAGGTTTCGGGCGGAAGCCGAGGGAACGGCCAGCCTCAAGCTTTGGGGCATCGTTGGACTCGCCCTGACCGTTCTGCTCCTGGCCATTATTCTTTCCCTCTATTTCTTCCGGGAAAAAACCTTATCTCTCATCACCCGTCTCCTCAAGCCTTTCCCCGAAAAGATATCTCATAAGGTCTTGGCTCTTTCGGAGGAATTCATCTCCGGACTCAAATTCTTCCATTCCCTCAAGAACCTTCTGATGTACGCCCTTTTCTCCGGATTGGTCTGGCTGGGCATCATCTTCTACTACTGGATATTCTTCCAGGCCTTTGGGATCAGGCTTTCCTATTTTCTCCTTGTCCCCTATGTCTTTTTGACCATGGTCGGGGCTTCAATCCCCACTCCCGGCATGGTCGGCGGTTTTCACTATTTCTCCCGGCT
>CAYOZW010000108.1:0-10580 GCA_964408495.1 uncultured Eubacteriales bacterium | reverse complement strand
CGTTTCGGTATGATACCTATTTGTTCAGCCAGTCGGCTCAATGGTATCCGGCTCCCCTGGTCGAAGACTACTTCACCGCCCGGCTCAGGATCATCGTCCCTCCGGACTATTCTTCTGTTTCCAACGGGCGGCTTCTCGAAGAGGGCCAGTTGAACAATATCCAGAAGGTGACGGAGATCGATAAAATCGGGAGTTCCTTTTCGGTATTCGAGTCCAAGCGTCCCCTGAAATATCTCTCTTTCCTTGTGGGGAAACTGAGTTTGATCCGAGAGAGAGAGGGGAATCCGCCACTCGCCTCCTATTCCGAATCCCAGGTCCGCTCGCCCAAGAAAGACTTCCTGGATGAGGCCGGCCAGATCCTGGACTTCTATGATTCCCGGTTCGGTCCTTTCCCCTTTGAGAACCTGCGCATCGTCCAGAGGCTTTGGATGACGGCCGGAGGCCACAGTCCGGCCTCTTTCATCGTCCTGAACGAGTTCCCCCGGGTCTCGCGATTGGATATCGGGATCCGCGGTCGATTGATCGGCAATCCCGATAGCCCAGTCGACCTCTCCTCAAAATGGAAAGAATATTTCATCGCCCATGAGATCGCCCATCAATGGTGGGGTCAGGGAGTCACCGCGGCTAGGTACCGGGATCAGTGGCTGAGCGAGGGATTGGCCCAATATGCCGCCGTCCTCTATATCCAAGCGAAATATGGAGAGAGTGCCCTGTCGGATATCCTCAAGAAATTCTCCCGCTGGACTGAAAAAAAGTCAAAGTGGGGGCCGATTACACTGGGATCCCGACTCAGTTTCATCGATTTTGAAGCCTACCAGGCAATCGTCTATGACAAAGCCGCCCTTGTCATGAACATGCTCCGTGATCTATTGGGTGATGAGATCTTTTTCACCGGTCTGAAAGAGTTCTTCGCCGCGCACAAATACTCGGCAACGTCGACAGGCCAGTTCCGCAAGATGATGGAGAATGTCTCCGGACGGGATTTGAACGGCTTCTTCCGGCTTTGGTTCGATTCCCACCTCCTCCCCGAGACCAGGGTGAGTCAGTCGATCGTAAAAAGAGAGGCCGCTTCCTTCCTGAAAATCAAGGTCCGCCAGCTCCTCGACACTTTTGTCTTTCCTCTCTGGATCACCTGGGAGGATGAGAGCGGGGCGCTTCACCGCGAAAAGCTGGTTATCGACAAGAAAAGTCAGGAGTTCGAGATCCCTTTGCCGGGACCCGCCCGCCAGGTCGCGGTCAATCCCGAAGGGGCCGTTCCAGGGAAATTCCGCGTTTCCTAAACAGATTCACTCAGGACAGGTTGTCCAGGTCGATCTTGAGCCTTTTGATCATCTCGTTGAGCGTAGTCGGCTTGAGTCCCAGCGAACGAGCGGCCAACTTCTGTACGCCCTTGGCCCGCCGGAGCGCATTCAGAATGATCCTCCTCTGGTAGTCCTGAGTTTTTTGCTTGAAGCTCCGCCCTTTTTCCCCTCCGTTCTCGATCTCACCGTCGGGCGTCTCCCCGTCAAGAAGGAAGAGGGGGAGGGTGTTGCGGGTGATAAGCTTGGACTTGGTCAGGACCACTGCCCGCTCGATGAGGTTTTCGAGTTCGCGGACATTTCCAGGCCAGTCATAGTTCTCCAGGATCTCTAGGACATCTTCGGTGACTCCCTCTATCGTCTTGTTGTTCTCGCGACTGGATAGATCGATGAAATGTTTCACCAAGAGAGGGATATCCTCCTTCCTCTCCCGCAGGGGGGGGAGTTCGATCTTGATGACGTTGAGCCGGTAGAAGAGGTCCTGGCGAAAGGCCTGGCGGGCGATGAGCTCTTCCAGGTCGGTGTTGGTGGCGGCGATGATCCGTGTGTCGACCTTGATGGTCTTGGTCCCACCGAGCTGCATGAATTCCTTATCCTGCATCACCCGGAGCAGCTTGACCTGAGTCTCCAGGCTTACGGTCGAGATTTCGTCGAAGAAGATGCTTCCCCGCTCGGCCGCCTCAAAGAGCCCTTCTTTTTGGCTGACCGCGCCGGTGAAGGCCCCTTTGACATGGCCGAAGAGGTGGCTCTCCAGGAGGTCGGGAGGGAGCGTCCCGCTGTTGACGACGATGAACGGAAAATGGCGACGGTCGCTGTTCTGATGGATGGCCCGGGCGACCAGCTCCTTGCCTGTTCCGCTCTCGCCCTGGATCAGGATCGTCGAGCGTGTCGGGGCGGTGGCCTTGATCAGGTCGAAGACCTGCTGCATCGGCCGGCTCTGGCTGACGATGTTCTCGAAGCTGAACTTGCGGTCGAGCTCTTCCTTGAGACGGAGATTCTCTTCCTGCAGATCCTTGTGTTTCAGGGCTCTCTCGATGGTTAGGATCAACTCGTCGTGCTTAAAAGGTTTTTGGATGTAGTCGTAGGCTCCCATCTTCATGGCGGCGATGGCCGATTCCACCGAAGCATAGGCCGTGATGATAATGATCACTGCCTGGGGGTCAACCCTTTTGATGTTCTTGAGGACTTCGATCCCGTCCAGTCCGGGCATAAGCAGGTCGAGCAAGGTCACATCATGGGTTTGGGAGGAGTGCTTCTCCAGGGCTTCTTCACCCGATGAGGAAAGCTCCACCTCATACCCCTCCGCGGTTAGAAGCTGGCTCAGGACTTCGTGGATGATCGGCTCGTCGTCGATGACGTGGATGGTCGCCTTCTTTTCAGCCATGATCAGTTTCGGACAACAGAGCTTTTGTGTCCCAATTTTTTCAGGTCGAGGTCGGCAGGGATGAAGATAATGAAGCAGGTTCCCTTCCCGACCTCACTTTCGACGGTCATGTGCCCCTCATGCTCTTTGATGATGGCATAGGATATGGACAGGCCGAGGCCGGTGCCCTTGCCGATGCCTTTGGTGGTGAAAAAGGGATCGAAAATGTGAGGCAGATGCTGCGGCTGGATTCCTGTCCCGGTGTCGGCGATCCTGACGATCACAGCCCGTCCTTCCTGGGCTGCCCGGATACGGAGAGTGCCTCCCTTGGGCATGGCGTCGATGGCGTTAAGAATAATGTTGATAAAAACCTGCTGGAGGCGTTCTCCCTGGCCCCAGATGCGCTTAACGGGTTCCAGGTCCATCTCCAGCTTGATGTTCATCGCTTTGAGCTTGTATTCGATGAGGGAGATAATCTCCTGCAGGCTGTCCGCGATGGAGACCTTGTGAAAGGCCGACTCCGCCGGGTTGTGGGCGAAATTGAGAAGGTTCTTGATGATCCGGGAGACCCTTTCTGTCTGCGTCTCGATTTTTTCCAAAATCTGGGTGTAATGGGAGTCGGTGAGTTTCTTCTGGAGCATCTGGACGTAGCTGGAGATACCCGTCAGAGGCGTGTTGATCTCATGGGCGACACCCGCAGAGAGGAGTCCGATCGAAGCCAGCTTCTCCGAGGTGACAAGCTGCTGCTGGAGGCGGATCTTGTCGGTGATATCCTCGAAGACGATGATCGTTCCGTAGGGAACCATCCGGTTGTCGAACAGCGGGGTCTTGGCGATATCGAAGATCCTCTTCTCTCCGCCCGGCAGCTCCAGCGAGATCTCGCTCAGCAGTCGGTAGTCCTGCTGGGTGTCGCTGGGAAAGAGGGCCAGAAAGTTCTTGGGGCCGAGGATTTCCTGAAGTTTCCGGCCAAGCACCTGTTTCTTGGCATGGTCAAAAATTTCCTCCAGCACCCGGTTCCAGCCGATGACCTCTCCCTTCTGATCGAGAACGGCGACCCCGACGGTCAGGCTCTCGATGATATTCTCACTGTAATCCTTGAGCCTCTCGAGCTCGAGGGCGCGGACGCTCGCCTGCTGATAGAGCGAAGCGTTCTCTATGGCTAGGGCAACCGGTGAGGAGATCGTCGTCAGCAGGTCCCAGTCCTCACGGTTGAGGAAGGTGTTATCGAGCTTCTTTCCCATCCCCAGGCAGCCGATCAGCTTGTCCTCGACCTTGAGCGGCAGGAAGTGAGCGAATCCCAGCGCCGCAAGCTTCTCTCCGCCCTCGTACAATTCTCGCCTCTCGGCCAGCGATTCGAAGGAGACATACTCCCTCTTGCTGAGATGATCGAAAAATCTCGGGTCGAAGGTGATGGTGCGGGCAGCGGCCTGGGGCTCTCCCTTGGCGCTGACGATGGCGAAGACCGAGCCGTCGCCGCTTTCGGGGAGAAGAAGAGCCAGGCTTTTTAGAGACAGAGCGTTGGTGATCAGGTCGAGAAGCGATTGGGAAAGCCTTTCCAGGTTCCTCTCCCGGCTGAGCTCTTTGCTGATGATGAGGAGCGTTTTCCTGTACTTGTAGGAACGCTTATAAAAAAAGCGGTCAAAAAGGGAGGAGATCAGTTTTTTGAGGGGGCTGAAAAGGGTCGCTCCGAGGACCATCGCCAGGATACCCAGGATGAGGACGTTGATCTTGTTTTCTGAGAAAACCCGGGTCTGGGAGCTCAGGACGAGATAAAGGCAGGCCAGGAAGAAATAAGAAAATATCAGGGTGGCGGCTTTTTTGAGAAGCACCTCGAAATCCATGAGCCTGTAACGCGAAACCGAGTAGGCGAAAGTCAGCGGGATGAGAGCCTGGAGCAAGACGGTGAGCTCAGCAAACTGGGAGGGGTTTCGGCCGAGGTAAAAAGGGAGAGCATAAAAAACGAGAAAAGGGAGAAACCCGACCACTAACCCGGAGAGGATCCAGCGCAACTGCCGGCGGATCAGTAGGTTGGCCGGTCGGCGCATGTTCTGGACAATGATCAGGAGCGCGACCGCCGCGAAGAGGACAAATTGCAGCATTCCCAGCCTTTCTACTGTGCCGTATATGGATAGGACCAGGCCGTCTTCCCACTGGCTTGTCAGGGGCGAGTGCAGAACCATTGTTACCAGGAGGAGCATCAAGCCGGGAAGATACAGCAAAAAGAGTGAAGACGGCTTCTTCTTGAAGACTTTCTTTCTCTGGGGGAAGATGAGAAAGAAGTGGAGAAGAAGCGGAGGAAAGCCCAGCAGGGCGACCTTGTCCAACCAGAAGAAGAGCGTGTCGAGCGCGTCCATCTGGCCGGTCGGGGAAAAGACGTATAAGGAATAGAGCGTCAGGCTGATGAGATAGAAAGAAAGGTAGGGCATGGCGAACGTTCGACGGGAGTTGAAAAAGATAACCACCGCGATGATCAGTGTGGTGAGCCCGATCAGAACCAGGTAGAAATAGAGAAGGTTCGGCCCTCTTTGGGAAAGAAAAAACGAAGGAGAGAGGATCTCTGCCGGCCGTCCGATTTGGTATTTGACTTTTTGACCGGCCGCTCTGGCGATCCAGAGGCTCCGGGTGATGTCGATCTTGTTTTCGATCGGCAGGTCGTTAATGGAGAAGAGAATGTCCCCCTTCTTGATGCCTGCCAGGTAGGCCGGGCCGTTGGCTACGACTTGGTCGGCGATGAACCGGCCGTCTTTTTCTTTCCAGATAACCCCGTCTGTCGGCTCCTGCCAGACGATCTTTCGATAGATGTTCAGTCCCCCGAGAGAGAGCAAGACAAAGATCAATCCCAGGATGAGGGGGACCTTTTTATTCATCGGTGGGAAATTCAAAAAATTGAATCATGCCCAGATTTAATCCAACATTTCCTGATCAGTTGAGAATATTCCTCTGGTCGGTCCGGACGGCCCATTTTATGGCTGGCTGCTTCAATAACTTTTTAACGGCCAGGTCCTCTTTTAGGCCGAGAGGCTTGGTGTTTCTCGAGAAGAACGAGCTCATGTAGTCGTATTTCGGCTTCTTTGCCGGATAATCCTGGGGGGGCAGGGGGGATTCGAGCGGCGGCGGCTTCTGGGGGGCTGGTTTGGTTTCCTGGGGCATAGGCGTGCCGATGGATAAGGCGAAGATAGCCAACCCAACTCCCGCCAGAAGTCTCTTGACCATCCGCTCAAACATAGAACTTTCGTCTGTTTTTGTCAACTTTGGAGCTTAGGCCTGACTAAATTAGGGGAGATGCTCTGCTTCCAGGGCGGATCTTCCCCTGGGAGTTCATTGACAAAAAAAGACGGATACCCTAAGATGAGCGTATCTTTCGGAAAACTACGGGAGTTGTGCGTATAGAGAGATGCCATACTTTCTCTGCCGGCTGGCCACCGAAGAGGGGCACCATATTTCCCAGTCATTTCTCGCCTCCTCGGCCGAGGAATGCCGGAAACACTTCGAAGCGGAAGGGTTCTGCATTCTCTCCGTCCGGAAGGACTGGAAAAAAACCTCCACTCCCACTTTGCCCTTCGAGAAGCGGATCAAGGACAAGGATTTCATCATGTTCAACCAGGAGTTGGTGGCGCTCCTCCGGGCCGGCTATCCGATCCTCAAGAGCCTGGAGCTTATTACCGGCCGGACAAAGAACGTTCATCTCAAGGAGTTGCTGCAAAAAGTTGAGTCCGATATACGAAGCGGCCAGGCCCTTTCCGATTCCTTTGACTCGCACGAGAAGGAATTCGGCAAGGTTTATACCGCCGCTCTCATGGCCGGAGAGCAGAGCGGAAACCTGCCCGGGACGATCGGTCGCTATCTCGAGTATGCCAAAGTCATCGCCCAGACCCGATCGAGAATCCGCGCCGCCTTGCTTTATCCGACACTCCTTATCGTCTTCGCCGGGGTCCTTATGGCCATCCTGGTCAACTTTATCCTGCCTCGTTTCGCCGGATTCTACGCCGACTTCGGAGCTCAGCTCCCCGGGATCACCCGGTTGCTGATCGCCGCGGCCGGCGGCCTTCGCCTGATCACGCCCTTCCTGTTGGCTTTTCTTGTCGTTCTGGTCGTCCTTCTTCCCCGGTTCAAGAAAAACGAGAAGACCCTCATGTTCCTGGAAAAGAGCAAACTCAGGATTCCTTACGCGAACCGAATCCGGGTGGAGACGGCAATTTCGCTTTTCAGCCGCACGCTCAGCCTTCTGCTCGAAGCGGGTATCACCCTTCTCCCCGGGCTTCCCATCGCCTCTCAGGCGATTCCCAATAAGTTCTTGAGGAAACAGACCCGCCATCTCCCCGAGGAGATCCGGAATGGGCAGACCCTTTCCGAGTCCCTCGGCAAGACAGGATTTTTCACTCCCCTGGCGATCGACATGACCCGTATCGGCGAGAACTCCGCTAACCTGCACGGCATGTTGAGGGAAGTCGCGGATGTCTACGACCAGAGGATCCAGGCCAGGATCGACACCTTCGTCTCTTTGATCGAACCGGTCATCATGATCGCTATGGGGATGATTGTCGCCCTGATGTTGCTGGCCGTTTATCTACCCATTTTCAACATTATCCAGATTCAGAGATAACGATGCGCAAAGAGGAAGTCAAAAAAACCGCCCTTTCTGAAGAGACCGAAACCCGCAAGCTGGCCGAACGCTACCGGGTCCCTTATATCGACCTCTCAAGCTATCCGGTCAAACGGGATCTCGTCCAGTCGTTCCCCCCCGATTTTCTTTTCCGGGCCAACTTCATCCCCCTCGAAGTCGAGGGCAACATCGTCAAGATCGCCATCTCCGACCCCTCGGATATCGCGACGATCGATGCCATCGAGTCCTACCTGGGAAAAAAGGTTCACGTCCACGCCGCCTCCAAGCGGGCCATTCAGGAGGCCCTGCGGAAGAGCGAGACCGCACTCCAGGTGTTGAAGGATGCGACCGAAGGATTTATCGTCCAAGTCGTGGAGAAGGAGAGCGGTGAAGAGGAAGAAGTCATCTCCCTTGAAAAGCTGGCCGACCAGGACGGGTCGATCATCAAACTGGTCAATACGATCATCTTCACCGCCGTCCAGAAGCGGGGCAGCGACATCCACGTCGAATCACGCGACGATAGTGTCCGGATCAAGTACCGCATCGACGGCGTCCTCAGTGAGGCCATGGAGCCGATCAGCAAGAAGTTCCAGTCGCCGATCATCTCCCGTATTAAGATCATGTCCGACCTGGACATCGCCGAGCGCCGCGTTCCCCAGGACGGACGATTCCGGCTTAAGATCAAGGACAAGACCATCGATTTCCGGGTCTCCATCATGCCCAGCATCTATGGAGAGGACGCAGTCATTCGTATCCTGGACAAGGAGATGATCACCCTGGCCATCACCGAGTTGAGGCTGGACCTGCTCGGATTTTCCGACCGCCTGCTGCACAAATTCCGCCGTTACATCACCCAGCCCTACGGTATGATCCTGGTCACCGGGCCGACGGGGAGTGGAAAGACAACCACTCTCTACGCCGCCCTGACCGAGATCAATGCGCCCGAAGACAAGATCGTCACCATCGAGGATCCCGTCGAGTATCAGATCGACGGCATCACCCAGATCCCCGTCAACGAGAAAAAGGGACTCACCTTCGCCCGCGGACTGCGCTCAATCCTGAGACACGATCCCGACAAGATCATGGTCGGGGAGATCCGTGACCCGGAGACAGCCCAGATCGCCATCCAGTCTGCCCTGACCGGCCATCTCGTCTTCACCACTGTCCATGCCAACAATGTCTTTGATGTCATCGGCCGTTTTCTCCACATGCAGGTCGACCCTTACAGTTTCATTTCGGCCCTGAACTGCATCCTGGCGCAACGCTTGGTCAGAGTTCTGTGTCCGCGCTGCAAAGAGGCGGTCAGATACGGTCCTGAGCAACTCCTCGAATCGGGACTCTCGCCGGACAATTACAAAAACAGGACTTTCTACGAAGCCCGGGGATGTCAGGAGTGCGGCCAGACGGGGTACCAGGGGCGGACGGCCATCGCCGAGCTGCTCGAATTATCGGACGTTATCCGCGAGATGATTCTGGGGAGGAAGCCGCTTTCTGAAGTCAAGAAGCAGGCCAAGGACGAAGGCATCGTCTTTTTGAGAGAAGTCGGGCTGGAGAAGGTCTTCCATGGAATCACGAGCTTGAAAGAGCTCAACAAAGTGACCTTTGTCGAATGAGCGCATGACACTCTTCCGCGGTCGTTTCAAGGAATATTTCACGGCCCCTCTATGTCCATCGATAATCCTCCAGCTCTCCTCTACCTATGTCAGCGGCCTCCATGTGGATGTGAAAGAGAGGCAGGTCAAGCATCATTTCGTCCTCAATCTTCCCGGCGGTCTTATCGAACCGCATTTTGACCGCCCCAACATAAGCGATCCCGCCGCCCTGACGGGAATCCTGAAGGACGGACTGAATCAAATCAAGATTTCAGGGAAGAAAGTCGCTTGCTTGATCCCGGAGACCTGTCTTAAGATTTTTGTTCTGGCTTTCGACTCCCTGCCGGCATCCGAGCGGGAGCGGGAGAAGCTCATCCGCTGGCGCGCGAAAAAACTGATGCCCGTGTTGTCTGATGATGCTCGCCTGTCCTACGAGGTCAAGCCCTCATCCTCTTCGATGAGAGTCCTGGCCGCGCTGGCGCGGACGCCGGTGATCAAAGAGTATGAGGACGTGTTCGCTGGGCTGGGGCTGGAGGTCGGCATCCTCACCGTCCCGACCCTCAGCCTTCTCAACCTGTCGGATTGGAAGAATGAAGACGACTGGCTGGTGGTCAATATCGAAGACGATGCCTTGGCCCTTGCGGCCGTTACCCGGGCGGAAATGGCTCTCTACCGGTTGAAGATGTTCGCCTTGGAGCGAGGAAAGGTCCAGGACTTTGCCCGCAGGGTTGAGAGCATCGTTAAAGAGATCGAGAACACGGCTCATTTTGTCGAGGACAGAGAGAAGCGGGAGATTCGTTCCCTCTGGTTCCGCTCCGGATTGAAAGAAAGCCGGGGGGATGTCCTGGAGGCGCTAAGAACGGCGCTTCCCTTTGACGTCCATCCGGTTCAATCCCCGGGTTCTTTCAATCTAGGCCCGGAGATCGGTCATTTTATGGCCCCTCTCGTCGGTCAGATCCCCTGGCGGAAGGACCATACTTCAGGGCAAAAATGAAAAAGCAGAGGTGGAATCCCGCTCTGCGAGGATATCGGTTCGAATGCGACGATTGAATGTGAACCTGGCGACGCGGCCGCTCCGCAACCGCCGGCTGTTCTTTCTTTTGGGTGGATTGCTGGGGCTGGCCTTCTTGGTGACAAGCTTGGTGGCGGTGGTCATCTTTTTCCAGTTCAGCCTGAAGATAAGTACAACTAGGGACGGCTTGCGAAAAGCCGATGCCTCCATCAGGGCCGCTCAAACAGAACAAAAACGCCTGGCGGCCCGGGTCAAGGAAGCTGTCGGCAAGGACCAGGACATCATCGACACGATCAACGGCGTCATCCTGAAAAAAAGCTTTTCTTGGACGGATTTCCTCTCCAAAGTGGAAGAGTGCTTGCCCGATTCCAGTTATATCCTCTCACTGGCCATACCCCAAATTGACAACACCCGGATTCAGTTTCGCATCCGAGTTGTATCCAGGGACCTGGAGGACTTTCTGGCCCTGATCAACAGTCTGCTCAAACTGAACTTCAATCAGCCCCGCCTGGAGAGCGAAGAGAGAAACGACCGGGGGCAGCTTGTCTCGGAGATCTCAGTTACCTATGAAAGAAATATTTAATACACTGGGCGAAAAAGAAAGAAAACGGCTGCAGCTGCTCGGCCTTTTCCTTCTCATCGCTCTATTCGTCTTGCTTTTCTTTTCTCTCGGCCGGCGCCGCAGCTATTATCTCCTCGCCGATCAGCTCCG
>CAYOZW010000107.1:9146-10641 GCA_964408495.1 uncultured Eubacteriales bacterium | reverse complement strand
GCCGATGCCGCCGACCGCAAGTTCGCGGGCTATTCGAAAGGAATGAAACGCAAGCTCACCTTCGCCGCTGGCATCATTCATCAGCCTCCTATCTTATTTCTCGACGAGCCGACGACCGGCATCGACGTCGGCAGTGCCCGCCAGGTCAGACAGATCATCGCCGGGCTCCACCTTCGGGGAACGACTGTCTTCCTCACCACTCACTACATCGAGGAGGCGGAGCGCCTCTGTGAGCGGATTGCCTTTATTGTTAACGGACGGATTGTCCGGACAGCCCAAACGGCCGATCTATTGCAGCCCATCCAGGGAAAAAACGCACTCGTTTTTTCTGTCTCAAGCTCTGCAGCTGTCCTAGCTGAAGAAATGATGCTGGCCTTCCCTGAGTATCAGTTTCAATTTTCCGCTTGGGGACAGATCCGGGTTGAGTCGGCGGGGCCGGTGAACATCGGCTCTCTGGCGCGATTCCTGGAAGAGCGCGGCATTCAGGTAAGCGAAGCTCGCCGGCACCGTCTTTCACTAGAGGATGTCTTCGTCGACGTTGCGGGAATTGGAGCGGATTTAATGCGAAAGGAAAAAGAGAAAGCACCAGGCGGAGGCAGGCCATGAGACGCTGGATTGCCGTCTGGAACATCCTGGTAAAGGATATGCGGGCCTATTACCTTAAACCCCCCAACATCAGCTGGGGAATTATTTTTCCGCTCGCCTGGACAGGCATGTTCTTTATCAGGTCCGGCAGCGGTCTGGAAAACATTCGGTCCCTCCTGCCCGGGGTGATCACCATCTCTATCCTTTTCGGGACAACCTCTATGCTGTCGGTGACCATCACTTTTGAGAAACGGAGCCGCTCTTTTGAACGATTGCTTCTGGCTCCGATATCGTTGGAACTCCTGATGCTGGCCAAAACCTCAGGAGCCATTTTATTCGGCGTGGCCAATGCATCCGTCCCGATAGCGCTGGCCGCGTTCTTGACAGTTTTTTCGGGAATAGCCTGGTTATTGGTTATCCCGGCTATACTGCTGATTGCTATCGTTTCCGCTTTCCTCGGGTTGTTCATCGCTGTTTCTGTCAGCGAGGTCTTCGAGGCCCAGACCTTCTCCAATTTCTTCCGCTTCCCGATGATCTTCCTGTGCGGCCTTTTTTTCCCGGTCACCTCGCTGCCCACATTTCTCCGCCCACTTTCCTACATCTTGCCGATTACCTACGGCGTCGATATTCTCCATGGAGCCATCCACGGTGAGCACATCATGTCTTTCCAGGTTGATTTCCTTATCCTTGGCACATTCGGCCTCGTTCTGTTTGGTCTGAGCCTTCGCAACATCAAACGGAAATGGATTGTCTGAATGGCCGAGCCTGCTCTAAGATAAATTTTATTATTAGGAGGAGAAGGGACATGCCCTACAACGTGATCCAGTGTGAAGCCGTGACAGTCAATACAGATTCCGGTATTTGCCCGGGGGTTGCCAAGACACGGCGGGGAGAAGTCTTCATAATAGGG
>CAYOZW010000107.1:0-9136 GCA_964408495.1 uncultured Eubacteriales bacterium | reverse complement strand
CGAACGCCCGACTCAAAAGGCATGTGCTGTCAGGCATTCAGTGCAATTAGCCCGATGAAGCTGGCCATGTCATTGACTGATAAAATGGATTGGGAAGCAAAAGAATATTTCGATGTGATGTGTCCTCATGGATTTGTGACTTTTCGACTGTCTCGAATCGCATAATTCATGGCTTTGCTTGGGGCGGGCGGACGGACACGTTCCTAGGCGCGAATCAGCAAGGGAGAACTCCGGGATAAGACTTCTTTCTAATAATCTGCCGGGAACGGCTCGGCCAGTTGGAAGACATTCTCGACCGTTTATCAAGTTATTTTTCCTGCTTTTTCATAGGCTCCTGTCATGCCGGGGATGAGTCCATATCAGGAAGAACTAAGGCAGAGGGCGGATTTCCTTTCGTTTCCTTTGGCTTGGCAGATAAGTCCAGAACATTATAAGATAGGTCCGGATTCTGAAAGGGAAGCCCTATTAAGGAGAATCCCAGACTGGAGGTATCACAGGAATAAAACAGGGAGGTGACTCAATATGCTGGATACGGGCCTGAAGGATAAAAGCGAATCCTGATGTTCTTGATGGTCCTAAAGCGCGAACCCTAATCCGTTCAACCCTCTCAGTTCAAGCTTGGCAGAACCCGAAGGAAAGAGTCAGGTGAGCGGCCGATTAATCAAAAATCTCCTTTATGTTCTTCACCATGTATTCCACATAAATGTTCTTTTCCTCTAATTCGGAGATGACCCCGATCGTGTCTTTAAACATGATCACATCCCTCAAATCCGGGATTTCCGCCGATGGGAGGATGGTGGTGAGGAGACGGCCCTCCCGATCAAAAAGGTCGATCTCAACAGATTCCAACCCTGTGATCCTTTTCACCGCCAAGTGCCCGTCCGGGACAACCGTTATCTCCCAAATGGCATTCAGGACGTCGGGAAGTTGTTCCTTGGCCTCCTGCTTGATTCCTACGGGAATTCGGGGAGCGATCAATTGAAGAACATTTTCCTTGGCCGCTTCATCCAGGGCGATTTTTTCGTGGGCTTTGTGGATCACCATCCGGGTTGTCCCGTCAGGATTCTTTGCCTGGATTTCATACTCCCTGTTGTTGCAGACATAAACTGTCCCGGAATCGCGGTCATAGGCGTGATGGATGTCGGCGGCAACAAGAGGGTTGGTGGAAACGATGGCCGGTCCCTCCTGCTGCTCAGTCCGGATCCGAAAGATCCCCGCATTTCCGTCTTCATAATATTGGGTGAGAAATTCTTCACTCGAATTCATGAGGACGGAAACTCGAATGCGGTCTCTGTTCTCCCCCCCATCGCGATAGCTGACGGTGAGAAATCTATCTTCGCCGATCACCTGGGTTCTAAGGTAGAAATTCTGGAATGTCCGGAACATCCATTCGTTGATGAACTGCCCATCCTGGGTAAAATTGGCGATCTTCAGCGGCCAGGTCCCGATGACCCAGACATGATTATCTGTAACCTGCAGGTCACCGAACCTGAGGAATTCGCCCGGGCCCTGTCCTTGGCGCAGGAATTGAGCAACAAGTGTACCGCCGGGATCGAACTTGTACACTCTGACATTCCGGTTGTCTGCCAGAAACAAATTCCCTGAATCGTCTTTCACGGCCTCTTGGAAAAGGGGAGGGTTTTCTTTGTCTATTTCAGGAGGATCGATTCTGAGGATCTCAGCGACCTCCAGAGAAATTCTTCCTATCATGGGTTCTCCCGTGTTGTAGACATGTTGTATCCCATCGATGAGCTCAGTTTTAACGGAAGAATCCCTTTCACCGTTTTTGCAGCTGATTAGGGACAATGCAATAATCAATAGAAGGATTGATATTTTCCTCATTGCCTATATTGCCTATGCTCCTTTTGTTAAAAGATTCACGGACGGCCTTCCCGAGAACGGTTTTCTTCGTTCTTGTTCCTTCATCTCCTCTCTATTAAGTTCTGTAGAACCGGGAAACGGCAAGGTTGGGGCCTCGGTTCACCGGCCTTAGGGCAATCCGCCGGCTCTCAGGTTACTGCCGTGCGGGTAATCTTGGCCACCAACGCGGCGGTCGGGTCTGGGCAGCGGACATACTCGGTAGTAACGCCGTCGGGATCGATCACCTTCTCGTAGGGAGTGCCCTCGTACTTCCAGGGGAGAGTCACGCCTTCCTCGAGCAGGCGCAGAAAATCATGCATGCTGGCCAGGAGCCAGGGGCAGATCTTCCCGATATCCTGCGGATAGGCGAACTTGTCCCCCTTTTTGTGGCACCAGGTGTCCGGCCGGGCCTCATAGATCTCGATATCGAGCTTGTACTTTTTCCTTTTCGGACGGGGCGTTTCCTGCTCCTTCGGCTTCTCTTCCTGTCCGGCGTCAAGTTCCACCGGCAGACCTTGCGCCGCCAGGAAAGCGGCCATCCCGCAGCCCGATTTTCCTAGAAAATCCCGTCTCTTCATGAATTCCTCCTTGTCTTTTAGTTACACCCTCATCCCTACCCTATTCGAGGCTGTGTCAGATGGCTTCGGTCGCTTCGTTCTCTCGCCATAACAATATGACATACACTCTTCAAGGAGAGGGGGCTATTCCCTTGTTTTTAAATTGCTCCTTCAACCAGGCGATCCGGGCTAAAGGCCCGCCGATGATCTTGTCCCAATCGGGCGGAGGATTGGAGAAAAAACTCTCATAGCGGATCGTCACGACCCCGTTGATATTATGAAAATCCTTCTTTGCGCCGAACATCTCGCCGAAGAAGAGGGGATAGTTGATCCGGTCCGAAAGCTCGAGCATCTCGTCCCTCTTGAGGTGTTTCATGACCGCGCCGGAGAGAGCCACCTGGTGGATGAATATTCTTTTGCGCTCATCCTCGCCGCACATCTTCTTCAGGACCGGATCTTTGTAAAGGAGAGAAAATGTCTCGGCCCATTTCCTCAGCAGGCCCCGCTCCGGCCGGACGATCAAGCATCCGGCGTTGATGTAGGGCCGAATCTTCTCCCCGTCGGCTACCGTGACCATCGGGAAAGCGAAGGTTTCCGAAATGGACATATCCTCATAGGCCCGCTTCCAGAATTCATCCAGGGGCTCGTCATACAATGGACTGATGTTCCTGTGCATGACGGGACGATAGCCCAGATTCTTCCCTTTGGGGAGCAGGAACTCGTCCGGCTCCTGAAAAAAGATGGTATCGACATCCAGCCAGGCAAGAATATCTGTTTTCCCGGCCGCCGTCTCTTCCGCCTGCGCGGCGGCGAAAACCTTTCGCGAAAGATAGAACCAGGTCGCTTCCTCGGGCGCCTGGCCAAGCCTGAATTCCGCCCCGAGAGAGTCGATCTCATCCAGGAATTCGGATTCCGAGGCCAAAACTCCCTCGGTAATGTAGACCCAAACGGGAGCATCCTTGAACCGGCCGGCAAAAGTGCGGATGCTTTCGATCATGATGCGGGTTCTGGCGAGGTCGGCCTCCTGTTCAGCAAAAGTGGCGAAAATCATCTTCTGTTGGGCTATTGCGGCAGGGGCCATGGCCAAGCCCAGTCCGATCGCCAGCCATCCGCTAAGGATTATCTTCTTGACCATGGATAGCTCCTTAATCATCAATAAGTTCAAAGCTTTCTCAACGTTCGCTCTCGCTTGGACCGATCACCAAACTCCGGGGATGAGCCGGAAGCGAACCCGCTGCTTATACTCCCGGTATCCCGGGAGCCCCGCGAGCAACACCTTTTCCTCGTTCAATATCCTGGCGACCAGGACGAGGACCACCATGAGCGCCGGGAGAACGGCCCAGTAGGACCCTAGGGCCAGGGGAGTAAAAACGAACATGATCATAATCCCTACGTACATGGGATGACGGACCAAGGCATAGGGACCGGTCGTGATGACCATCTGAGTCTCTTCGACCTCGACGATCCGCGAGGCATAGCTGTTTTCTCTGAGAACGCGCACGAAAAGCCCATATCCCGCCAGGGCAAGGATGTCGGCGGCGACGACGACGAGGACCGGGACCGACGACCAGCCGTAGCGGTGGTCAAATCCCGGCAGAAGAAAGATCGCCAAAAAGACAGGCGTGCTCAAGGAGGTGATGACTTTTTGCCTGGGTTCCTTCTCTTTGGCTCTCATTCTGCGTTCCAGGAGCTCGGGGTCCTTCCTGATCAAATAGACAAAAGCGCCCAGCATCAGGATGAACAGCAGGGCGATGTATGTCCAGGCCTGCCAGTACCGGAAAGTCCCCGCCGGCCAGAAAAACATGAGCCCCAGGATGAGGAGGGCAAAGACGAACCTCACGGCCACCGTTTTTTTCAACCTGCCGATATCGACCCGACGTTCCGGTCCCGCAGTCTGAACTGGATCCATCTTCACTCCTTTTCAATCGTGCTCATTCACTGCCCCTCGGCAGATGGGCTATGTACTTTACGATGACAACCGTATCGTCCTCTCGAACGCACACGGCATATAGGTATCCGTTCCTGAAAGCGAGGTTGCTCAACGGCGAGAATAGATGGTCGAGCCCGTCCCCTAAATCGAGGTGCGCACGGTACAAATATCTCCCCTCCATCGAAAAGATATCAATCTGGGCAATCTGGGCGGTGCCCTGGTCCAGGTCCAGCGTGGGGACAAATACATACACGAGTCCGTCGTGGACCTCAAGCTGACAGAAATGCGTCAGCCTGTCCGGAAAGCTCTTTACAATCGGGTCCACCATTTCCGGCGGAATGCTCATCGTCTTGAGATATTTCCTTTTGAACGAGAGGGAGACCCTCTTTGTTTTCCGGTCGATGGAAAATCCGCCGATCGCCCTCCCCTCCAGGTCGGAGATATGGATCTCGTAAGAATGACTGACTCCCCAGTAGAGGCGGCCGTTTTCATATGTTGCCGTCGGCAGCGGAGAAAAGCCGACAACGATAATGTCCACGACATTCTCGTTGGCCTGGGCGACCCCGGCCAGAGTCAAGGAAAATTCAGCCAGCTTCCGCTCCTCCCCGCTGTCCAGATTGCAGTAAAACATCTCTCCCCTCCCCCCAGGGGCGCCGATGCCCGTCATGGGGAAGGCGATGAATTCGTCCTCACTAAGGATGATTTGGGGGGGCTGCCGGATCTTATCCTGCCCAGTGGTTTTCAGATATTGTCCGTCCCTGGAAAAATAGTGAATCCCTTTCCTGTCGATGATAGCAAGCTTGCCGTCGATGATCTGAGTCCTCTCCTGCCCGGTGAGCTCACCCGGGCCCTGCCCGCTCCTGCCGAATGCCTTCACGAAGGTACCGTCTCCATTGAAGATATAGTTCTCGTCGTTCTTCGCGTCAAAAACATACATCGTCTCATCTTCGGCGACTGTCAGAGTGAAAGGCCGGCCGAAAACGCTTTCCCCCGCCTTCTCGACCTCCCAAACTTTTTCCAGATGAAAATCCCATTCCCCCTTGAGAGGTTTGTCGCGGTTTTTGATATCGGAAAAAAGGAAGGCCGAAAAGACCGTCAACAGAATTGGCCAAAGGGCCCTTTTCATTGCCTCCTCCTCACACCCTCTCTCCTGCCGGAAGACGGCTTATTCATTGGGCGGCCAGCCGTATCCATTCGAGATGGCCGGGAGGATTTCCAGGGAAAGCATATCACCATTCGCACCGTTGGCCATGATGACCGCGCCCTTGCCCAGCTCCGGGTAGCCAACCAGCCAGCAGGTCGTTCCAGGATAATTGGAGCCTGGGTGGGCAAAAGAAAAGTCCTTTCCCTTTCCCATGAGCATAACTCCCAGACCTTGTCCGACCGGAAACCCGAATATCTTCGGGTCGAGGTCCGCCTCTTTATGAAACATCTGGCGGACCGTATTCTGGGAGAGCAGGCGCGATGACCGGCCTTGATAGGCGTGCATCAATTCGATGGTCAGCCGCGCCAGGTCTGATGGGGTCGTCAGCATACCTCCTTGGGCTAAGGCCGACGGAGGCAGGCCCGGCTCTCCCACTTGTCCTTTCTCATCGTGCGGCATCGCCTCACGGGCGCGCGCCTTTGCGTCCAGAGGATAAACCATGGTGCTCGATTTCATTTCTATTGGCTCGAAAATGACCTCCCTCGCCAACTGGGCGAAAGGCTTTCCCGAAATATCCTCCAGGATTTGCTGCAAGACGACGTAGCCGACGTTCGAATACTGCCATTTGTTTCCGGGGAGATATTCGACGATAGCGGGCTTGTTCTGGGCGGGGAATTCGCCCTTGAGCACCTGCACGAGGGTTGGGACGCCGGCCTTCTCGTCATGGGGAAAATTCGTCGCCGGAAGGCCGGACTGGTGGGTCAGCAGGAGGCGCAAGGTGACTTTTTTCTGCTTGGTGAACTCATTTTCCGGCACTCGCCATGATTTCAAATAAGTGTTCACATCGGTGTCCAGGTCGATCCTCCCCTTTTCGAGGAAGTGAAGGACCAACGTCGCCGTCAGCACCTTGGTGGTCGAGGCCGCCTGGAAGATGGACTCGGGAGTCACCACGGCGTCACTCCCCGCTTTGAGCACGCCATACGCCTTGACCCAGTCGACCTTGTATCCGTCGATCACCGCGATGCTGACGCCGGGGATCTTATGGACGGCCATTCGCTCCGCAAGCGTCCATTTCTTTTCTCCAGGAGGCGCACCGGGCTTGAACTCCAGAAGCCCGCTCTCGACATTTTTGATCCTCTGAGCGATCTGAGCTTTTTCCGCTCGACCGGACTGGGCCGAAACCAACGCCGGGAGGGTTATCATTCCTATGAAAACAAACACCGTCGTGAGGCGGAAAGCCTTCTTCATCTTGCCTCCTTCCTCAAATCTGATTCCTGAACCACCTCATATTCCAGTCTGAACGTATCTACCATAAATAGAGCACACAATCCAAGGGACGTCTCTTTCCCATCCCGACTCATTTCTCGTTTCGGACTTTGTTCAGGTTCTTCAACTGGTCCTTGGCGTTCTGGTTGTCCGGGTTGAGCTCGAGGGATCGCTCGTAATTCTGGACCGCCAGCCTCGTTTCGCCCTTGCCGGCATAGGCTTCCGCCAGGCTGTCATAAACGTTCCACGCTTTGGGAAAGAGCTCCACGTTCATCTTGAAGACGGTGATGGCAGCTTCGATTTTCCCCCCGGATAGGAACTCGAAGCCGACGCTGTTGAACTGTCTTTCATTGAAATAGTAGCGCTCTTTGTGCGCCTTGAGTTCAGCGAACTTCTTCTGCCCGGCCTCGGCCCCCCCCGCCTGGATTGCATTCTGAACCAGCCGGGCCGCGGACTCGACCAGCTGCGACCAGAAGGCTTCCAGGTTGGCCCGATGGAATTCCTGGATGCGGGCGTCACTGTGCCCGTTTTCCCGGAGGTAGAAATACTTATCGCCCAGGGGGAGCCGGGCGGCCGCCGCCTCGAAGGCGAGGCCCTCTTCCTTGGCCCTCTGCAGGCCCGTCCAGTTATCGACGATATAATCCCGCCAGAGGTCGAGCTTCTCCGGCGTCCAGAGGTCCAGATGGCCGGGGATGATCCGGGTCAGCTTGTCCTGTCCGTCCAGGATGGTATGGAGGACCTCGATCCAGCGGGGAATGTCGAGCTCGGGCTGCCCGGCGAAAAGCGGCAGCCAGTTGCGGTCAAGAAAAATGTCCCCGGTCAGCAGGATCCCTTCCTCCGGGATGTGGATGAAGATATCCGCGCCTGAATGGGCCCGGCCGAAAAAGACCATCTTCAGGGTCAGATCACCAAGGTCCAAGGTCATCCGGTCCGCAAAGGTGATTTGGGGCGGAGTAATAACGAAACCCTCCGAATGGTCCTTGATATCCCTTTCTGTTTGTCTGATGATACGGCGAATGGCGGCCGCTTCGCGGGAATCCGGGTCGGCTTGGGCCAGCTTGTTTTTTTGTTCCTCAAGCCTTCGCTTCATGTTTTGGACGCGGGTAACGATATACTCCCTGTCCCTCTGCATCATCGCCGGACAGGCCTCGTGACCGACTATCGTGGCTTCGGGAAATACCTGGTTTCCCCAAGCATGGTCCCAGTGCCAATGAGTGTTGATAACGAAAGCGAAATCCGTCCGGCCAAACTCTTTCTCAATGATGCCGCGCACCTTCCTGGCCGTGCTTGTATAGCCGGAGGTATCAACGACAACCAGCCCTTTCTTCGAGGCGATGGCCGTGATGTTATTGCCCATGACGTCTTCCTTGAGGACAAGAACCCGGTCGCTCAGGCGGACGACCTCGATCGGGATACCGTCCTCCGCCTGAGGCAGGACGGCCTTCTCCGGCCTCAGCTCTTCGATAATCCCGGCATCGGCCCAGTAAATGTCCTGACCCCGGGAGAAAAAAAGGTACCGTCCGTCCGGTGAGACCACGGGCAATAGTTCCATCTCTGGGGTGTTGATTTCCGGGCCGAGCTTTCTGGCTTCGCCCCATCTGCCCTTGGCATCGGGGAAAGAAACGTAAATGTCAAAGTCGCGGACGAAAAGAAGGTAGGCGCCCTCCGGGTCGACAAAGGGAAATTCGTCCCGGCCCGAGGAGTTGACGCCGGGACCGAGGTTTTCGGGCGTCAGGTAGCGGCCGTCGACCAGCCGCGAACAGTAGACGTCAGATTCACCGATTGTCCCGGGAATATTCAAAGTCAAGTAGATATTGCCTTTCCGATCGACTCCAAACTGCCAATGGAGGGAATTGTTGTTGATGACCTCATCCAGGGGCCGGGGATGTCCCCACCTACCGTCCAATTTGGTCCATTCCCAATTGTTCTCTTTTCCCGGCTTACCCCCGGCAGAGACCGGCCGGTTGGCCATATCGTAAAGCTTCGTGCCGTCTGGATGAAAAATCGCCACATCGTCCACGGGGATTCCATCGAACACGGCCTCTACAGGGTAGGTCCAACGGCCCCCGACCTCCCTAGATACCAGGGTCTTCCCAGAGCCGTATCCCCGCCCGCGCGGCGGGATCATGATCGACCAGAAGGCCTCCCGGCCGTCGGGCGAGAAAGCGACGTTGCTGTGCAGGCCGTAACGGCCCGAAACGATCCCCGGGGCGAAGACTTCCGGTTTCCGTCCGGGCTTCGCTTGCCCAAGATAGGGCCCCTCGAGATCGGGAAAGCGCGGAGGCTGCTTGTCAGCTCCCCTATCGGCCAGGGCGCGGACGACGTCTGGATTTCCGTTTTCCTCGGCAACGTTATATGCTGTCTGTCCCATCAGAGTCC
>CAYOZW010000106.1:0-10803 GCA_964408495.1 uncultured Eubacteriales bacterium | reverse complement strand
TAAATTTCAGGAATTCTTTCGCGAGGGCTTTCGTGTATTGGCCGGGCTTTCCATCGCCAATGATTTTGACAGGGACGGGGATGTGGACCTCATGGTCGGGACCGATAACTGGAACTACAAGCCGGGTTCCGAGGATATCGGGGGGATGTGCTACTACTTCAGGAACGCCGGGGGAGAATTCACCCAGAGACTGATCTACGATGGCCGCAGCGCCAGCCCTCCCGTCTACGACTTCGACCTGGGGGCCAACCTCGACTATGACCGGGATGGAGACCAGGATTTCCTGATCGCCGACGGAAACCACACCGAGAACTATTATCTTTTCATCAACAACATCGCCGACGTCTATAACCTCCAAGGGAACGCCCAATCGACCAACATCACCCCCGCCCTGAACCCCAACCTGCACGCTATCACCAGGATCAGGATCGTGAACCTCGTCCAATCGGTCATAGGAGGCTCGAGCGACGGGCTGGCCGTGACCTATTATGTCTCCAACAACGACGGCCGGGACTGGGAAGTCTACGCTACTTGCGCGGAGAGCGAGATCCGTAACTTCGGGGTCCTGCCCGACACAATATCGGGAGATTGGCACACCTTCGAACATTACGGGAGCCGGCTGAAATGGAGAGCCGTCCTCACGGCTGAGGACGACAACATCCCCGAGTTCCCGAATGCCTCCTATGAAACTCCCCGGATCGATAATATCCAGTTCGAGATCATCTATGTGGAGAGGAAGGAATATTCAAGGACTTCGGTGGCGGCCACCGTCGCCGATAACAGCGGAGCGGCTATCAAGCTGATCATCGGCGGGACGTTCTACTTCCCCGGATGGGAAGGCCATCTGATCGCCTATGACGTGACTGACATGAGCCCGATCAATTCGAGCTATTCGGAGCTCAGGACGGTCAGCCGCTCCGACCTTTCAGACCCGACGGGAAGGGAGATTGTCGCCCCTGGGACCGAGATCCTCTGGGATGCGGGAAGTCTTCTGGCCGCCCGCTCGCCGGCGGCCCGCGTTATCTACACCGCCGTTCCCAACGCTGAAGGGACAGCCCTCAACAGGCTAGATTTCACGGTCACCAATGTCACGACTCTGGCGCCCTATTTGCTGGATGTGCAGGGTGACAATGACGGCCTGATCGATTTCATTCGGGGCGAGGGCCGCGATTGGAAGTTGGGGGATATCAACCACTCGAATCCTGTTGTCTCCGGGCCCCCGGGCGGCGTCGCCTCCCAGATGGGCGCCGGCTATGACGCCTTCAAGCTGACCTGGGAAGACAGGAGTAAGGTCCTGTACGTCGGGACCAATGACGGCATGATCCACTGTTTCGACGTCCTGACGGGAAGGGAACTCTGGGGCTTCATCCCCTTTAACCTTCTCCCCAAGCTCAAGAACATGTGGGCTGTTGACCAGATCACCCTAGAGCGTTATTTCAACCGGGATGTCTATGTGGATGGCAGCCCCGCGGTCGCCGATGTCCTGATCGGCGGTGTCTGGAAGACCATCCTCGTCTGCGGCCAGGGGCCGGGAAAGGGGAGCGTCATCGGCGGAGGAACAAACTATTACTTTGCCCTCGATATCACCGACCCGGAGAATCCCCAACCCCTTTGGGAGCTAACCGCCGATACGATGGGGGAGACCTGGTCAGTGCCGGACATAGGGAAAGTAACCAAGGACGGTGCTGACGCCTGGGTGGCGTTTACCGGCTCAGGCTATGACAACAATACCGACATGGGAGTTGTTCTTGGCCATGTCTTTTATGCTGTCAACCTGGCCGACGGGAGCATCTTCTGGACGTTCGAGGCGGACGAGGTCGACACCTCGGACCCGGCCAGGACGAACGCGCAGTTTCCCAACATCCAGAACACTCTTCCTGGTTCGCCCTCCCATGTGGATATCAACAAGGACGGATACGTTGACCGTGTTTATATCGGAGACCTTGACGGACGACTGTGGAAAGTGGATGTGACACCCGAATTCGAGAACGCCGATTCCTGGGAGGAAGAAGCGATCTATGTCGATCCCGATAACTATCCGATCGTCACCAAGCCGGAGGTCTGGAGAAATCCCGCCGGCCAGACAGCTGACCCCCGCGTCTTCTTCGGGACCGGCGGGGATGATGGAGCGCCCACTGATGCCACCTATTCTTTTGTGAGCTTGATCGACCGGGAGGCCAGCGCGGAAATCGAATGGTACCTCGGGGAACCGAACGGGATCCGGACTGAAGAAAGGGACGCGGGCAACCTGACGGCCGGAGAAAAGGTCTGGGCGGACCCCAAGATCGCGGATTATACCATTTATTTCAGCACCCTCACGGGTAGCATCGAAGCGATTGATCCTTGTATCAACCTTACCGGCTTGGGGAAGCTCTATGCCCGGTTCATCGTCTCCATCGGCGGATCACCCGTCGGCGGGACGGCGTTCAAAGGGATATCTGGAGCACTGGAGAGCTTGGATCTGGCTATCAAGACGAGATCGGCCGTCACTCTTGGAGAGACCCAGATGACTACCGACGGCGCCAAGAAAAGAGAAGTTTATATCCAGGAATACGACTCCACGGTCCAGAAACTGGAACAGCTGACCGGCGGGCTTCTCAAGGTCAAGTCCTGGCGCGAGGTCTACAAAGTTTTTAAGTGGTAGAGGATATTACAGGATCAGGATAGGGCAGGCCGTAATTACGGTCTGCCCTATTTTTTATTGTGGGGGGCAGGAATCTTGTTCTAGCAAATGTCCACGCTCCCGCTCAGGTCCCTGACGCCTTTTCCACAACGGCATCCCTGATCTTCTCCCGGCCGTGGAGCCTATCAGGAGGATTGACTTCCAAACCAGAGGAAACTTATATTAGGGGCTTAAACAAGGACTAACGATGAGCTTCTGGGTCGCGATCTTGCTCGGTATCATCGAAGGGCTAACCGAGTTTGTCCCCGTCTCTTCCACCTTCCATCTCATCGCCGCCGCCCGGGTCCTCGGCGTCGGGGAGGGAGAATTCGCCAAGCTGTTCGAAGTCTTCATCCAGAGCGGTGCCATCCTGGCGGTCTTGCTTCTTTTCTGGAAAAGGCTCCGGAAGGATCCCGCTCTTGTCAAAAAAACGCTGATCGCCTTTCTGCCGACCATGATACTAGGCGTTCTGGCCTATCGGACGATCAAAAACGTCTTTTTTGACTCCTACAACTGGATGATCGGTATCTTCATCCTGGTGGGGATCGTTTTCCTTATTTTTGAATGGCTGGTCAAAAAAGGAGTGTTCTCGCCCGGAAAAGTCTTAAGCGAGCTGACCTACCGGGATGCCGTCCTTGTCGGGTTGGCCCAATCGCTCGCTTTTTTTCCCGGGGTATCGAGAGCCGGCGCGGTGATACTCATCATGATGTGCCTCGGGTTCAGGCGTGATGAGGCCGCGGCCTTCTCCTTTTTTCTGGCCATCCCGACGATCCTAGGGGCCGGAGCCTATGACCTTTTCAAGACAAAAGACCTTCTTCCTCAGTCCGTTTTCTATATCCCGGTGCTTATCGTCGGCTTCGTCGCGGCTTTTGGAATCGCCAGCCTCGCCTTGAAGTGGCTGCTCCGCTACCTTCAGAACCACACCCTCAACCTCTTCGGCTTTTATCGCCTCGCGGCGGGAACTGTGCTGCTTCTGGCACTGCTTTTTCTTTAGGCCAGGCCGACGAGGGGAAGGAGAACCCTCAACCCCAGCCAGATGACCAGTCCTCCCGTCAGGTTGAGCAGCGATCCTGCCCGGAGCATTTTGGTGATGGGAACGAGACCCGACCCGTAGACGATGGCATTCGGGGGGGTGGAGACCGGGAGCATGAAGGCGTAACTGGTGGCGATGGTCGCTCCGATAGCCGGAGGGATAGGGTTTGTTCCGGCGGCCTGAGAGATCGAAATCAGGATGGGTACGACCATAGTGGCCGCTGCGGTGTTGGACGTTGTCTCGCTAACCAGGATGGCCAGATAGATACCGGCCAAGGTGAGGCCCCAGAGCGAGGTGGTCCCGAATATCCCGAGCAATCCCCGGCCCAGGCTTTCGGCCAGCCCCGTCTGGAACATCAGCTCGCCCAGGGCCAAACCTCCTCCGAAGAGAAGGAGAGTCCCCCAATCGATCTGCACGGCTTGGCGCCAGGTCAGAGTGAACTGCCTTTTCTTCCAGTCCAGAGGGAGAAGAAAAAGTAGCAAAACGGCCAAGAGTGCGGCTACGGCCTCGGGGAAGCGCTCGCTGTAGATTTGTGAAAGAGGTGAGGAGGGACCCGAGAATATCGCCAGGAACCCGGGAAATACCCATAGGCTGACCGCCACCAGAAAAGCCACCAAACAGTTCTTCTGGCCGCGCGTCCAGGGCCCCAGTTTGTGGAGTTCGGCACGGACAAATTCGCGACTGCCCGGGATGCGTCGGACCTCCGGTTTGTGAAGGGCACGCATGATGAGATAGAGGAACATGTACATGATCACAAGCAAGGGGACAGCGAAAAGCATCCAGCGGAAGAAAGGGATCCTGACTCCGGCGAACTTCTCCATCATGGCCAGTCCGATCAAGTTAGGGGGAGAGCCGACCGGAGTGCCGATCCCGCCCGTGGATGATGCGTACGCGGCCATAAGCATCATCCCCGTGGTGAAACGGAGGCGCTCGACCGGGACGGAGCGGCCCGCTTGGCGGGTCATCAGTTCAGCCATGGCGGTGACTATCCCGAGGCCGATCGGATACATCATGGCTGCCGTGGCCGTGTTGCTGATCCACATGGACATCAGGACGCAGACCGCGCCAAAAACAAAAAGAATCCGTCCGGAGCTCGAACCGATGGAGCGTCTGGAGAGCAGGGAATAGGCCAGCCGCTTGTCCAGACCGTGAACGGACATAGTCCTGGCGATGATAAAGCTTCCCAGAAAAAGGAAGATAATCGGGTTCGCAAATGGGGCGAGAACCGTCTTGGCATCGGCCACGCCGCTGATTACACACAATGCCGCCCCGAAAAGCGAGGTGACCGGGATGGGGACGGGCTCGCTGACCCACCAGACGACGACCCAAGCGATCACGGCCGCCAGCGCATGAGCCCGCGGACTCAACCCGTCCAGTGGCAAAAGATAAATCGTCAGCGCAAGGAGGGGGCCTAAGAAGAGTCCGGCCGTCCGCCGGAAGCGCTCGAACCGTCTCTCCGCTTCCGATAGGGCCGCATCGAGGGACGTGGATTCTCCGGAGTCGTTAATCAGATTTCCCTTATGGTTTTGGAGTCCCATTGCCGCGAATCGTACCATATCAGAATCCCGGGACTCAACACCTGACTTCAAAAACAGGCGATTATTGAGTAAAGAAAAATAAACAAATGCAAAATGGGCGGCAGGGCGTATCCCTGCCCGGGCGAAGCCGATGGCGGCGGGTGGGCGGGTCTTGGCGAGAACGGGTCGGGATATGCCGTGACGGGACCCTTTCCTTTTTTGACTTCTCGAGGCGGCTGTGCTAAAGAAAAATTCATGAACGTCCTGGTCATCCTGGCCGTGGCCGTGGGCGCCTTCGCGCTGGCCAGCCGGTTCTACTCGCGGTATATCGCCCGCATCCTGGGAGAGGATTCCAAGAACCCCACGCCGGCGATCACCTGCTCCGACGGCCGGGATTACGTTCCCACACGTTCCTATGTTGTTTTTGCCCACCATTTTGCCGCCATCGCCGGCGCGGGCCCTATTCTGGGACCGACAATGGCCATCCTATATGGGTTTGTGCCTGCCTGGCTGTGGGTCGTTTTCGGCGGCATTTTTATCGGCGCCGTCCATGACTTCACGTCGCTTTTCGTGAGCATCCGCGAGGGCGGAAAGTCGATGGCTGAAGTCGCCCGGAAGTCTTTGGGAAACCCGGGGTTTAACCTCTTCATCGGATTCACCATCGTCATGATCGTGCTGGTCACTTCTTCGTTCCTGAGCGCCACCTCGATCTCGCTGACCTCACTCTGGCCGCTCGATAAGCTGGGTGCTGTCGAAGGCCAGACGTTTCTGAAGACGGTCGTCAAGGATGGCCATGTCCTGGGAAGGATCGGCGGGATCGCTTCCATGTCGGTCATCGTCATCACTCTTTGCTCTCCGTTCTTGGGATGGCTTCTTCATAAGGGAAGGATCAAGACGATTTATACCTACCTGCTCGCGGCCGGTATCTGCACGGCTTCGGTCCTGTTCGGGATCGCCTATCCCGTCACTCTCGCGCCGACCGCTTGGATGGTCGTTATTTCTTTTTATGTTCTTTTCGAGACGGGCATGCCGGTCTGGTTGATCCTCCAGCCCCGGGATTTCATCAACGTGCAGATTCTCTACGGAGGCATTACTTTGATGATCGTTTCTATGTTTTCCTCCGGCTTCAGCGGGCTCAAAATCTCCATCCCCAGCTTCAACCTCAGCGAAGGAGTCCAGCACCTCGGCCTCATCTGGCCGATGATGTTCTGCACGATCGCCTGCGGAGCGATTTCCGGGTTTCATGCGCTCGTTGGCGGAGGGACAACCTGCAAACAGATCCCCAAGGAGACCGACGCCCGCCGGATCGGATACAACGCCATGCTCCTCGAGTCCGTCCTGGCGGTGTGCGTCCTTCTTGCTCTCGGCGCGGCGATGAATTTCCTGGATTACAAGTCCGTGGTCTGGCCGACCGACCCCGGGGTCAAGTCCAACCCGATCCTTGGATTTTCGCTGGCCGCGGGACATCTTTTCAACCGGGCCCTGGGGATCCCGGTCGCACTCGGGTCCGTGTTCGGAATTCTCATGGTCGAGGGGTTTGTCGTGACCACGCTGGTGGCGGCCGTAAGGTTGAACCGCTATCTTTTCGAAGAACTGTGGACCATCCTCTTCAGAAAGCCGCCCCGGATCCTGAAAATCCGCTGGTTCAACGCGGCGCTGTCGGTGGCGCTGATGTGGATGCTGGCCTATTCCAACGCCTTTAGCAGCCTCTGGCCGATCTTCGGCACGGCCAACCAGCTCCTGGCCGCCCTGGCCCTGCTGGCCGTTTCAGCCTGGCTGATGATCCGCAAGAAAAAAAACCTGTTCACGCTCATTCCCGCCGTTTTTATGATCCTAACGACCGTGGCCTCTCTCGTCATCTTGCTGGGCAACTACTATCGCAGCAAAAATTATGCTCTGATGGCCGCTGACCTTCTTCTAATGGCCCTCTCTGTCGGGGTCGTCTGGCTTGTCTTGAAGACCTTCCTCAAGCCAAAACAGAAAGCATTCTCCGAGGCCGTCTAAGCGCCTCGATGTGAAGGGAGAAATCGGATGTCGCCCGTATTCGAGGACGAGCCAAAGATCGCCTGGAGCGAGATCATCCTGGAAGCCCTGCGCGGCATCAAGAGCGAGATCCTTCTGTACGCTGTCGTCGTCGCCGTGCTCCTCATCGGTACCGCTACCCTGGGAATCGAGATCCTCAAAGAGCTGAAATGGCCGCTGGTTATCGTCTTTACGCTGGCCCTTCTGGCCTATTTTGTGGCCGGCGCCATGCCCAGGGCGAAGAGCCGTCTGATCAAAAGAAGGATGGAATAGCCGCGGGGCTTTACTATCATAGCAAGAAGCTAAGCAGAGCCCTCGCGGAGTAGAATCCGCGGCGTTGAAAAAAAACGGTCATTTCGGTATAGTCTAGGGAGTTCGATCGTCTGCGCCCGTAGCTCAGCTGGATAGAGCAACTGACTACGAATCAGTAGGTCGGCAGTTCGAATCTGTCCGGGCGCGTTTTTTCTCTTCAGGAAGCCGTTCCATCATTCGATCTCGTTGCGACGGAAGAATGTCAGGATCTGGTCCTCAAGCTTCTGAGCCCGGTCGATGGCTTTCTCTTCGGTCAGAGTCTTCATCAATTCCTGGAGTCTCACCCGGACATCCTTGACCATTCTTACAGCTGTCTCCGGGTCGGCCAGAATGACCAGCCCCGGCTCTCCGGCCCCCCGCATGGCGCTGATAAAACGGTCGGTCGCGCGGCGGAACTCTTTCTCCACATGACGGACCTGAGCGACTTCCCCCGAGGTCGTACGGACATATTGGGTATAGGCCAGATAGCCAAGGATCCCGATGATGACGAGCCAGATGAGTCGTTTCATGTTCTTCCCTTAATTGAGTCGGATTTCCGCTTATTATAACAAAAAAATAGACATTTGGCGGACAATTGATATATTGGAAAAGCGGATGTCCCGGAGGCCTCGGAATTCCGGGCGCGGAGGCGAGGTCAGCGATGAGAATAAAACTAGGAGCCCCCGAACCAAAAATCTATTTTCTAGCCTGGCTCTTTCTTTTCCTGCTCGGGCCGGGAAGGACTATCGGTCAGGGCCGCAGATTTGAAAACATTTCCAAGGAGCTAGAATCTGAAATTCTAAAGACGATGGCCAGGGGAAACATCCCGTCGGCAGCTGTCGCCCTCGTCCAAGACGACAAGATCATCTGGGCGGGCGCCTATGGCTATTCGAACGTCAGGGCCCAGACGCCCGCTTTCACAGAAACTGTCTATCTCATCGGTTCCATCTTCAAGACCATGTCCAGCTATGCCCTCCTTCGCGAGATGGAGCAGGGTAAGTTTGAGCTCGATGATCCGGTCAATCTCCATCTCGGCGATCTCAAGATCCAGGGCGAGGTTGGCTCGAATCCGGTCACATTCCGCCATCTCCTGACTCACACTTCAGGACTCCCAGCGGATTTCGGTCCCTGCCCAGTCTGGAGCGAATGGGCTCCGCTGCCCCTGCGCTCCTATCTGAAGCAATCTCTGCGCCTCCAGAATCCCCCCCTGACAAAGGTCGTTTATTCCAACATGGCCTATACGCTCATCGCCTACCTGGTGGAGAAGTTCTCCGGAATTCCCTATAAAGCGGATATCCAGAAGACAATCTTCGATCCCCTCGAGATGAAGGATACGGCTTTCGAGCCGCGCCCCGAAATGGTCGAGCGGCTGGCCATCCCGTATTTTTTTGAAGCCAGGTCCCGGAGATACATGCCGGTCGGCTGGACCAAGGCGAACGTCTGGCCGGCGGGAATCGTCTACGGGACCGTGATCGACCTGGGACGCTGGCTGATCGCCAATCTCAATCGCGGGGTCTACAAGGGATACCGGCTGGTCAGTGAAAAAACCTTCGAGGAGGTCATGCGGCGCCAGTATGACCAATTCGCCGGCCCCATCCACGAGGGCTGGCTCAACAAGACGAGCGGTTATGGGCTGACCTGGTGGGTATCAGAACGGAACGGCGAAAAAATCTTCGCCCACAGCGGCAGCGTAACAGGATATACGGCCTTTCTCGTCGGGAACCTTGACCGGAAGACCGGTTTCGCCATCTTGACCAACGGAAATCGCGCCCACAGACACCTTTTCGATTTGGCCCTGAAAGCCCTGGATTACTTGGACGATAAGGGCCAAGCGGCTCCCCTTGAGCAGGATCACTGAAGTCTGGGAATTTCGCCCGCTCAGGCCAACTCCCGCGGGGTCCCGTTTTCTTAGATTGTTATGGTTTAAGCTGTTGACGAGATGCGCGGCTAGACAACTGTTCCGTCGGGGATAACGGCGTGCTTGGGGACAACGATGATCCCATCCCGGATGACATAGTCGTCTGTTTCCTCGAAACCCTTTCTGGCGGCATTGATGAGCTTGACTCTGTCTCCGATGCGCGCGTTCTTATCGATGATGGCGTTGCGAATGAGGCAATCCCGGCCGATGCCGATCCGGGGAAGGCCGCGCCGGGTGTTGGCCTCGATGTCCTCTCGGGACTCGAACGAGTCGGCGCCCATGACGACCGTGCGTTCGACGATGCTCTGCTCGCCGATCCGGGAGCGTATCCCGATGATCGAATGCCTGATCTTGGAGCGGTCAATGATGCTGCCTTCGCAGAGAATAGAGTGGTCGACCTCGGCGTGGAGGATCTTGGAGCCGGGGAGGTAGCGGGCATGGGTGAAGATCGGCCTCTCCTCGTCGTAAAAATTGAACTTGGGAAGCGGCTGGGTCAAGTCGAGGTTAGCCTCAAAGAAGCTTCGGATGGTTCCGATATCGCGCCAATAGCCGCCGAATAGATAGCCGTAGACTTTGTGTTTCCGGATGGCCTGGGGGATCAGCTCGCGGCCGAAGTCTTGGTAGTCCTTCTTGTTAAGAAGCTCTTTGAGGACTTGGGCATTGAAGAGATAGACCCCCATAGAGGCGAGATGGGACATTCCAAGTGTCTTCAGCCCCAGGCCACGGAATACTTCCGGCCTGATTCTCATGCGCTCCAAGTCGACGGACGACTTCGGCTTCTCGAAAAAGGCTTTGATCCGGCCGTTCTGGCTGAGCTTCATGACTCCGAACTCGGCCGCTTCAGATGCCGGGACCGGGCTCACGGAAATGCTGATCTCGGCCTTTTTCTTGAGGTGAAAATCGATGAACCGCCTGTAGTCCATACGGTAGAGATGATCGCCGGAAAGGATGAGGACAAGGTCTCCCATGTCCCGGAGGAAAAAGAGGTTCTGGCGGACGGCATCGGCCGTGCCCTGGTACCATTCGCGATGGGCCAGGGTCTGTTGTGCCGACAGGATAGTCAGGAAGCCGCGGCTGAATTCATCAAAGCGGTAAGTCAGGAAGATGTGCCGGTGGAGAGATTCGGTCGAGAACTGGGTCAATATAAAAATCTTTCGCAGGCCCGAATGGAGGCAGTTGCTCAGGGAGATATCGACCAGCCGGAAGCGGCCGGCGATGGGAACGGCCGGCTTGCTCCTGATTTTGGTCAGGGGATAGAGACGGCTGCCCTGCCCTCCGGCCAGGACGATTGTAACGACCTCGTTCATCCCTCGTTTCTCTCAGGTTCCGCGCCGGACCCTTTCGAACCCGGAGACGCAGA
>CAYOZW010000105.1:0-10864 GCA_964408495.1 uncultured Eubacteriales bacterium | reverse complement strand
TCCAACTCGAGAAGCGGATTGCCTACCGCCGGGCCATGCGCCGGGCCGTGGACCTCTCCTTGAGGATGGGCGCCAAAGGGATCAAGGTGATGTGCTCTGGCCGCCTGGGCGGGGTCGAGATCGCCCGGTCCGAGTGGTACCTCAAAGGTCGATTGCCCCTCCAGACTCTGCGGGCCGACATTGATTATGCCTTCACCCAGGCGTTCACGACCTATGGACAGATCGGGATCAAGGTCTGGATCTACCGGGGAGATATCGAGAAGGCCAAAATGACCTCACAGACAGTCGAGGTGGAGGAGATCTGACCATGTTGATGCCGAGCAAAGTCAAATACCGCAAGAGCCAGCGGGGCCGGATGCGGGGTACGGCCAGGCGGGGGGCCGAGCTCTCTTTCGGCGAGTTTGGGCTGCAGGCGCTCGAACCGTGCTGGCTGACCGCGCGCCAGATCGAGGCCGGCCGCATCACCATCACCAGGCATATGAAGAGGCGGGGAAAGCTCTGGGTCCGGGCTTTCCCCTGGAAACCGGTCACCAAAAAGCCGACAGAGGTCCGGATGGGAAAAGGAAAGGGCGACCCCGAGTTTTGGGTCGATGTCATCCGTCCAGGACGAATCATCTTCGAGCTTGAGGGCATCTCGGATAGCGTTGCCCGGGAGGCCATGAGGTTGGCCGCCCATAAACTGCCCATCAGGACCCGCTTTATATCGAGAGAAGGTCGAGAACTGAGATGAAAGCGCGAGAACTGAAAGAATTGACCGAGGACGAGCTCCAGCAGAAGGAAAAGGAGCTCGCCGACCAGCTCTTCAAGCTGCGGTTCCAACATGCTTTGGGTCAGGTGGAGAATGCTATGAAGCTGAGGAACATCCGGCGGGACCTGGCCCGGATTAAGACCATCTTCAAGGAAAAAGGAAAAGGTCGGAGAAAGGATTAGCAATGGAAGCGAAGGCCCCCACGAGAAAGACATCCAAGGTCGGCGTCGTTGTTGCTAAGAAAATGAAGAAGACCGTCACGGTTGAGGTAGAGCGCCAGATCCGCCATCCCCTCTATAAGAAAATCATCAGGAGGCGGAAAAAGTTCCTGGCCCACGACGAGTACGAAAAATGCAAGGTGGGCGATGTCGTGCGGATCATCGAGACGCGTCCCATCAGCAAGCGCAAGCGCTGGCGGATCACCAAGATTATCGGTCTGACCGCGGCCGAGATCGAGCCTGGGATCGGAGAGATAAAAATATGATCCAGATGCGGACGATGCTCAAGGTGGCCGATAACTCGGGCGCGCGGAGGATCATGTGCATCACTCCTCAGGGGGGCGGCGTCGGCCGGCTGGCCACCCTTGGCGACATCATTTCGGCGACGGTGAAAGAGGCCGAGCCGGAGAGCAAGATTCCCAAGGGCAAGGTCGTTCGGGCGGTGGTCGTCAGGACAAGAAAGGAGATCCGCCGCAAAGACGGCTCCTACATCCGGTTCGATGACAACGCCGCCGTGATCATCGACAAGGCCGGAGAACCGGTGGGAACCCGGGTCTTCGGACCGGTCGGCCGGGAACTCAGAGAGCGCAAGTTCATGAAAATCGTCTCCCTGGCCCCGGAGGTTATCTGATGAGCAAAATGATGCTGAAAAAGGGTGATGTGGTCGTCGTCAAGAAGGGAAAGGACAAAGGAAAAACCGGCAAGGTTCTGATGATCCTCCCGGAAAAGAACCGGGTTATCGTCGAGAAGGTCAACTTCGTCAAGGAATTTATTCGTCCCGACCGCAGCAAAAATATTCAGGGCGGGATCATGGAGAAAGAAGCCCCCCTCTCGGCGGCCAACGTGATGATCTTCTGCTCGGATTGCGGCCAGGGTGTCCGGGTCAGGAAGAAGGCCCTGGAAGACGGCAGCCGCATCCGGACCTGTTATAAATGTGAAATGAGCCTGGAGAAAGAGAAGTAAGGAAGAAGCGATGAGCCGCCTGTATGAAAAGTATAAGAGCGATGTTATCGCCGAGCTTCAGAAAGAGCTCGGGATCACCAACAAAATGGCCGTCCCACGCCTGGAGAAGATCGTCCTCAACCTGGGCGCTGGCGATGCCATTCAGAACATCAAAGTCCTGGACGCCGCCAGGGCCGAGCTCGGGCAGATCACCGGACAGCTTCCGGTCATTGGTCGGGCCCGCAAGTCGATTTCGTCCTTCAAGCTGCGCAAGGGGCAGGCCATTGCCTGTTTCGTGACCTTGCGGAGCCGGAGGATGTATGAGTTTTTTGACCGGCTGGTCAATATCGTCCTCCCCCGGGTCCGGGATTTCAAGGGAGTCTCGCCCAAATCGTTTGACGGCCGGGGCAACTATACCTTGGGCTTGAAGGACCAGCTCGTCTTTCCGGAGATCGATTATACCAAGGTGGAGCGCTCCCGGGGGATGAACATCACTATCGTGACATCGGCACGCGACGATCAAGAGGCTCTGGCCCTGTTGAAAAAATTGGGCATGCCTTTCCGTGAGGCCTCATAGAAAAGGAAGGACATAATGTCAACCACATCAGCTTATGCCAAGTATCTGCGTCAGCCAAAATACGCGATCCGCAGGCACCGGCGCTGCCGAATCTGCGGACGACCCAAGGGCTATTACCGCAAATTCGACATGTGCCGGCTCTGCCTGCGCGAACTGGCCCTGAAGGGAGAAATCCCCGGGCTGGTCAAAGCCTCGTGGTGAACCGACGAAAGGATCGTACGATGAGTCAAACCGACCCGATTGCAGACCTGCTCACGAGGATTCGGAATGCTTCCCGCGTCAAGAAACGGGAGGTGAGCATCCCAGCGTCGAAGCTCAAGGTGGAAATCGCCAAGATCCTCAAGGAGGAAGGCTACATCCGAAACTTCAAGGCGATCGACGATAGCAAGCAGGGGACATTGAACATCGTCCTCAAGTATATGGACGACAATCAGAGCGTCATCTCCGGACTGCGGCGGATCAGCCGGCCCGGCTGTCGCCTCTACTGCACTCGGGACTCCATCCCCAAAGTCCTGGACGGCCTGGGAATTGCGGTCATCTCGACGTCGAGGGGGATACTGACCGGTAAGCGTTGCCGGGAGCTGGGAGTCGGCGGAGAGATCCTGTGCCATATCTGGTAGCGTCGTCGGAAGGGAGAAACTGAAGATGTCGAGAGTCGGACGGAAGCCGATAGCCGTACCTGAGGGTGTGAAGGTGAAAGTCCATACCGATAGGGTTGAGTTCGAGTCTTCAAAAGGCAAGCTCGAGTCACCTTTGTTCCCGGGAATCGAGGCGAAACTGGAAGATAAGAAACTCGTTTTCACCAGGGCGGATGATTCCAAAATGATGCGGACCAACCACGGCCTGGTCAGGAGTCTGGCCAACAATGCCCTCCTTGGCGTCACGGTCGGGTTCAGCAAACAGCTGGAGATCGTTGGTGTGGGGTACCGGGCCAAGCTGGATAAGGACAGCCTCGAGCTCAGCCTGGGCTATTCTAAGCCGGTGCTTTACAAAATTCCGCCCGGTATCCAGGTCCTTGTCGAAAAACCCACTCTGATCACGGTCAAAGGGATCGATAAACAGAAGGTCGGTCAGGTGGCCGAGGAGATCAAGCGGTTTCGCCGGCCGGACCCTTACAAGCTCAAGGGTATCCGTTATGTCGGCGAGCGGCTGATCAAGAAGGAACGGAAGGCGGGGGTGGCCGGTGCTTAAAAATAAGTCCAAAACCCGGAAGAAGATCAAGACGAGGATTCGACGGAGGATCCGGGCGAAGATCCATGGCACCGCGGAAAGGCCGAGAGTCTTCATCTTCAAAAGCAATCGATATGTTTACGCTCAGGCCTTCAACGACGACCTCAAAACGGTCCTCGTTTCCGCCTGCACGTTGGAGAAGGCCTTCAGAGAGAAGACAAAGAACACAAAGAACAAGGACGCCTGCCAGAGCCTGGGTGAGGTCCTGGCCGAGCGTCTGAAGGAAAAGAAGATCGTGCGGATCGTCTTCGACAGGGGTACCTATCCCTATCATGGCCGGGTGAAGACCCTGGCCGAAGCCTTGAGGAAGGGAGGGCTGACCTTCTGAGGTCGGCTCGAAAGGCGAGCAAGGAGGAACGAAAGTGGACGAGCATAAACTGAAAAGACCGCAGGCACAAGAAGAACAGGAGTTCGAGCTCAGGGATCAGGTCATTTCCATCCGCCGTGTCACCAAGGTCGTGAAGGGAGGAAAAAACCTCAGTTTCTCCGCGCTGGCCGCCGTTGGAAACGAGCACGGGCTGGTCGGCGTCGGCAAGGGAAAGGCCAGAGAAGTCCCCATGGCCATCTCCAAGGCTGTCGAGGCAGCGAAGAAGAGGCTGATCCGCGTCTATCTTGACGGAACGACCATCCCGCATCTCGTCCGCGGGGAAGACGGGGCCGGCACGGTCATCCTCCGGCCGGCGTCCAAGGGAACGGGCGTCATCGCCGGCGGGGCCGTTCGGATCATCGTCGAACTGGCCGGGATCAGGGACATCCTGACCAAGTCGGTCCGCAGCAACAATCCTTTCAGCGTGGCCAACGCTACGCTCAAGGCCTTGCAACAGCTCCGGAATCCGGAAGAGGTTTCCCAGAAGAGGGGCAAGGCGAAGGAAATGATATGGCAGTGAAAAAGACACCGGCAGGGAAAAAAGAGGGAGAGAAGTCCGAGCTGCGCATCACCCTGGTCCGCAGCCTGATCGGCTATCCCCGAAGACAGAGAGAGACGGCCAAGGGACTGGGATTGAGGAAGATAAACTCCCGGGTGATCCGTCCCGACCGCCCCGAGATCCGGGGGATGATCAACAAGATTTCCCATCTGGTGGAAGTGGAGGTCGTGGAGAAATGAACCTGAGCAATCTGCAGCCAGCCGAAGGCTCAAGAAAACCGGATAAAAGACGGGGACGCGGGCCGGGATCCGGATTGGGGAAGACGGCAGGACGAGGCCATAAGGGCCAAAAATCCATCGCCGGGTATTCCCGCAAAAAAGGTTTTGAGGGCGGCCAGATGCCGCTTCACCGGCGCCTCCCCAAGAGGGGTTTTACAAATATCTTCAGGACAAGGTATACAGAGATCAATGTCGACCTGGTCGCCAAGCTGGCCGGACAGGAGATCGGTCCCAAAGAGCTTCACGCGGCCGGGCTGATCAAGAAAGAGACGGAGCGAGTCAAGATCCTGGGACGGGGAGAGATCTCCGTCTCGAAAAAGATACAGGCCCATAAGTTTTCCCGATCGGCCCAAGAGAAGATCGAGAAGGCGGGCGGCCAAGCCGTTGTCATTGGAAATCCAGAATGATAGACAGTATCAGAAACATATTCAGCATCCCTGACCTCAGAAAAAGGGTCTTCTTCACCCTGCTTCTGCTGGCCGTCTACCGGATCGGCGCCCAGATCCCGAATCCCGGGATCAGCGCTGATGCGCTGGCGGAGTTCTGGCAGACTCAGAAGGGGACAATCTTCGGTTTCATCGACCTGTTCTCGGGCCGGGCCATGTCCCGGATGACCATCTTCGCCCTGGGCATCATGCCCTACATCAGCGCTTCCATCATCCTCCAGCTCCTCCAGGTCGTTTGGCCCTATTTGGAAAGGCTTTCCAAAGAGGGCGAGCTCGGCCGGAAGAAGATCACTCAATATACACGGTACGGCACACTCCTGATCTGCTTTATCCAAGCCATGGGAATCGCCGCCTTCCTGCAGAGCCTGCGGAGCCCCGGGGGAGCGCGGATCGTTCCCAATCCGGGAATCGGATTCCAGATGCTCACCGTCCTCACCCTGACCACGGGAACCATCTTTATCATGTGGCTCGGCGAACAGATCTCCGAACGAGGTATCGGCAACGGCATCTCGCTGATCATTTTCGCCGGCATCGTCGTCGATATGCCGCGCGGTCTTCAAAGCATCGTCACCGGTCTGAGAACGGGAAATATGGACCCGCTGCGGGTCATCTTCCTGATGGCCCTGATGCTGGCTGTCATCGCCATCATCGTCTTCGTGGAGCGGGGCCAGCGTCGCCTCCCCGTCTCCTATGCCAAGAGAGTCGTCGGCCGGCGGGTTTACGGCGGCCAGAGCACCCACTTGCCCCTCCGGGTCAATACCGGAGGAGTCATCCCGATCATCTTTGCCGCCTCGATAATCACCATTCCCCAGACTGTCGCCCAGTTGATCAAGATCCCATTTTTCCAGACGCTCTCCCAGCAGTTCAACATCGGCATGCCGCTTTACAACCTTGTCTACATCGCCGCGATCATCTTCTTCACCTATTTCTATGTCTCGATCGTCTTCAACCCAGTGGATGTGGCCGACAATTTGAGAAAATACGGCGGGTTCATCCCGGGCATCCGTCCGGGGAAGAACACTTCTGACTTTATCGATGCGACACTATCCCGGCTCACCCTGATCGGGGCCGTTTACCTGGCGGCGATCGCCATCCTGCCCGAGTTCTTGATCAGCGGGATCAAGGTTCAAGCGCTTCCCTTTATCGGTAACTTCCTAGAGGCGAACCTGCCGCGGTGGTTCACCCAGGGATTGAACGTCGATTTCTATTTCGGAGGAACCTCCATTCTGATCGTCGTTGGTGTGGCCATGGACACGATGCAGCAGATCGAAGCCCAGTTGGTGATGAGACATTACGACGGTTTCATGCGGCGCAGCCGGATCAAAGGGAGGAGATAGGCAATGAGGATCATTCTCTTCGGTCCCCCGGGCAGCGGCAAGGGAACGCAGGGGGATCTCATCGCCGGCCGCTACGGATATCCAAAGATCTCTACGGGCGATCTTCTGCGCCGGGCGGTTCAGGAGAAAACGGCTCTCGGCAAAAAGGCCGAGGCGCTGATGAACCAGGGGAAACTGGTCGACGATGACATCGTTGAAGGGCTCGTCCGGGAGAGAATCGCTCGCCGCGATACCCAGGCCGGATATCTCTTGGACGGCTTCCCGCGGAATTTGGCCCAGGTTCAAAGCCTCGAAATCATGGACGGCGCGCGGCCCGAGGTGGCTATCGAAGTGGACGTCGACAGCCGCACCTTGATCGAGCGCATGCAGAGCCGGCTGACTTGTCGGTCCTGCGGAGCGATCGTGAATCCCAATCTCAATAAGCTCAAGGTCGAGGGCCGCTGCGATATCTGTGGCGGAGAACTCTATCAGCGGCCGGATGACCGGCCCGAGGTCATCGCCGAGCGGTTCAAGGTATACAAAGAGCAGACCGAGAAGATCAAAGCCCACTACAAAGAGAAATCTGTCTACCGACGCGTGGACGGTTTCGGTTCGGTAGAACAGGTGTTCGGCCGGATCTCGGAGATTCTGGAGCGGGAACGGGCCGGCAAAGAAGCGGATCAGAGACAGCGATGATCATTTATAAGACTCCCCAAGAAATCGCCGCCATGAGGACGAGCAATCAAATGGTGGCCAGGATCTTAGTTGAACTGAAGGCTCTCGTCCGGCCCGGGATAAGCACCCGGGATCTCGATGCCCACGCGGAAAAGAGAGCCCGGGAGATGGGCGCGGCGCCGGCGTTCAAAGGCTACCGCGGGTATCCGGCATCCCTGTGCACCTCGGTCAACGAAGAGATTATCCACGGCATCCCGTCCTCCCGGGTCCTCAAGGACGGAGACATTATCGGCCTCGATTTCGGCGTTTTATTCGAGGGTTTCTACGGGGATGCCGCGATCACCGTTCCCGTAGGCGGGATCGGCCCAGAGGCGCAGAGGCTCATCGCCGTCGCGGAAGCGGGCTTTTTTAAAGGCCTTGCCCAGATGAAGACGGGAAACCGGATTTCCGATATCTCTCATGCCATCCAGGCCTACGTTGAGTCCGAAGGGTTCTCGGTCATCCGTTCCTTCGTCGGACATGGCATCGGATATTCCCCGCACGAGGAGCCCCAGGTGCCCAATTTTGGCCCGCCCGGACGGGGCCCCAAGATCAAGGAAGGGCTCACCCTGGCCATTGAGCCGATGATCGCTGCGGGAGGCTGGGAGGAGGATGTTCTCGAGGACGGCTGGACGGCGGTCACCAGGGATAAAAGCCTTTCGGCGCACTTCGAGCACACCGTGGCTATGACCTCCAGCGGTGCGGAGATACTCAGTCTGGGCGAACCGGCAAGTCCGGAGCTTCTATCGCCAGAGGTAAAACGCTATGCCTAAGCAGGATGTCTATGAAGCGGAAGGGACGGTCCTGGAGACCCTCCCCAACGCGATGTTCCGAGTCGAGCTGACCAACAAGCACCGTATCTTGGCCCACATTTCCGGCAAGATGAGGAAACACTTCATCCGCATCCTGCCCGGCGACAGGGTCCTGGTGGAACTCTCTCCCTATGACCTCACCAAGGGCCGAATCACTTATCGATATAAATAAAGGAAAGTCCTATGAAAGTCAGAGCTTCTGTCAAGAAAATATGCCGCAACTGCAAGATTGTCAGGCGCAAAGGCATCATCCTGGTGATCTGCATCAACCCGAGGCATAAACAAAAACAAGGCTAAACGAGGGCAACATGGCAAGAATCGCAGGCATCACGCTTCCTCCGGAAAAAAGGATCGAGATCGGGCTGACCTATATCTTCGGGATCGGGCGCTCCAAGTCGGCGCGGATTCTCCAGGATGCCAAGATCGATAAGAACAAGAAGGTCAAGACGCTGACCGAGGACGAGGTCAACAAGATCCGTCAGATCATTGAAAAGCGCGAGAAGATCGAGGGGGACCTTCGCAAAGATGTCAGCACCGACATCAAGCGGCTGGTCGACATCGGCTGCTACCGGGGGATGCGTCACAAGAGGAGACTGCCCCTGCGCGGCCAGAGGACGCGGACAAATGCCCGCACCCGGAAGGGACCTCACGGTCATGCCATCAGAAGGATAAAAGCCCAGACGAGATAAAGAGAGGAAGAGTCCATGGCCAAGGCAAAAACCAAGAAGAAGAAGATCCGCAAGGAAATCGGATTCGGGGTGGCCCACATCCTGTCGACGTTTAATAACACTATCATCACCATTACCGATCATGACGGCAACACGGTCTGCTCGACGAGCTCAGGTACGGCCGGATTCAAAGGGGCGCGCAAGGGCACTCCTTTCGCCGCCCAGTTGGCGGCTAAGGAAGCGTCGAATAAAGCCAGAGACCTGGGGGTGAAGTATGTCGATGTCCGGATCTCGGGGCCCGGCGCCGGTCGAGAATCGGCCATCCGTGCCCTCCAGGCCGCCGGCCTGGAGATCAAGTCGATCCGCGATGTCACCCCGATCCCCCACAACGGCTGCCGTGTTCCCCGCCGGAGACGGGTCTGAGGGGATGAGCGGGGAAGGAGAGAAAGATGTCAAGACACAGTGATCCTGTATGCCGGCAGTGTCGGGTCGAAAAAACCAAGCTGTTCCTGAAAGGAGACAAGTGCCTTTCGGAAAAGTGCCCGGTGGAACGGCGCGGCTATGCGCCGGGTCAGCATGGACGGGCGCGCAAACGCATCCTCGGCTACGGACTCCAGCTTCGGGAGAAACAGAAGCTGAAGAGATATTATGGGATGACAGAACGCCAGTTCCGGCTGTTCTTCAGGCGGGCTGAGCGGCAGAAGGGCGTCACCGGCGAAAACCTCCTGACGATGTTGGAAAGGCGACTGGACAACGTGATTTTCGTCATGGGTTTTGCCCGCTCTCGCAGCCATGGGAGACAGCTCATCAACCATGGCCATTTCAGTGTCAATCAGAGGAAGGTCACGGTGCCGTCCTTCATCGTCGATGAAGGCGACGAGGTTAAGGTCCGGCCCCGCTCGGCTCAATATGAAGATATCAAGCAATTCATCGGCCAGAACAAGAACAAGACGGTGCCCGGCTGGATCGCGGTCGATTGGGATAGCCTGAGCGCGAAGGTCGCCGCTCTGCCGACCCGTCAAGATGTCACGCTCCCCGTGGAAGAGCACTACGTCGTCGAGCTCTATTCCAAGTAGCCGGAGCAAAGAAAAGCCTCAGAAGGAGGGACTATGATAGAGAACGGTTTTCAGCGACCCAAGTACCTGGAATGTGATTACGATACGTTGACTGAGAAGTACGGCCGCTTTTGGGCCCAGCCCTTCGAACGCGGATACGGTGTCACGGTCGGGAATGCGTTGCGCCGAGTGCTTCTGTCTTCCATCCCTGGCGCCGCGGCAACGGCCGTGCGCATCCAGGGCGTTCTTCACGAATTCTCCAGCATCCCGGGCGTCGTCGAGGACGTGACCGACATCATCTTGAATATTAAGAGCATTCCCCTGAAGCTCAAGGGAAACCAGCCGAAGAAGATCACCCTGAAAATGGAGGGGCCGGCCGAAGCCAAAGCCTCGGACATCGTCCATGACGGCGACATCGAGATTTTGGACAAGGATGTTCACATCGCTTCGCTCGACCGCGACGGCAAGCTGGACATGGAGCTCATCATCAAGAACGGCCGCGGTTATGTCCCGGCGGACCAGAATCTCGACGAAAACCTGAGCGTCGACTATATCCCACTTGACTCTTCCCATTCGCCGGTCCAGAAGGTCAATTACCGTGTCGAGCAGGCGAGAGTCGGGAAACGGATCGATTACGAGAATCTCACCCTGGAGATCTGGACGACAGGCGCGACCACTCCCCAGGAAGCGCTTTCCCAATCGTCCAAGATCTTGCGGGACCATCTCGCCATCTTCCTCACCGTCATCGATGAGCCTTTGGAAAGAGAGCCCGCTGCGGCCAAAAAGGAAATTCCCCATGTCTCCCAGCTCGATGTCCTCCTCAAGCCTATCGAACACCTCGAGCTTTCCGTCCGTTCCTCGAACTGTCTGAAATCGGCCGGGATCGAACGGATTTTCGAGCTCGTCCAGAAGAGCGAGGACGACCTCCTCAAGACGAAAAACTTCGGCCGAAAATCGTTATCCGAGATTAAGGAGACGCTGTCCAATCTGAAGC